>JBOFBK010000257.1:0-13530 GCA_051645525.1 Dermatophilaceae bacterium
GGAGCAGGTAGCCTGCTCCGGCCGTCAACGAGCATCAGTCGCCGATCACTTGAAATCCGTGCAGTACCACCGACCCTCGCCCCGGCCGCTGAGCGACGGATTGTTGTTCTTCCGATCTCGCTCGGTCTCGCACTTGGTCTCGTCGTAGTAGACCGTTCCGGAGCAGTAATCTCCCCCGTTTACGACAATCTTGCAGAGGTAGGTCGGGCTCGCAGCCTGCGCGGATGTGGCCGGAGCCACTGCGGTCAGTCCGACGACCCCGAGGAATACGCTCGCCGCCGCGAGATTACGCTTCCACATGGTGAAACCTCCATCGCTGTTCATCGACAGGTTGAGAAAACGATTCTCGGCGGCTGGCGCCCAAGATTTCAAGGTGCCGGCGAGTAGATGGGTACAATTACCGATCTACTCGCCTGCATCTCTTCCCGGACGAACTAGTGGACCGGTTGTGTGAAACAGCGGAGAATCTCCTCACGTAAATCGCTCTCCGGAGTTCGTCGACAGCAGTGTCAGCTGACCATCTCACCGACGACCAGGCTCGGCGGGGCTCGCTGGTCGGTGACCCACGGCAACCAGCGCGTCCTCGCCGTAGTCGCCTGCCAAGAGGAGTGACGCGCGCTGCCCGCGACCCCTGACGGTGCGGTGCGTCATGCCAGAACTGCTGCGTCATCCCGCGGTAGATCACGTCATCCGGCCGGAACCGGATGACGCGGGCCGTCACGGCAGGCCGACGTACCCCTGGCGCATCTTCCACAGGTAGTGCTTCTCGAAGCTCCTTGCGCAGGAACATCCCGAGCAGCCGCTCACCGTGCGGCAACCCGCCGATGCCGAAGTGGCCCGGGGTCCCCGCTTGCGGGGGCGGCACGGGGTTCCCGCTTGCGGGGGCGGAACGGCTCGGCGCTGACGTAGGTGAGCGTCACCTCGCGGTGCAGCCCGGCCCTGCGCAGGTGGTACGACATGGTGAAAAGGAACTCGTAGGCGGCACCGAAGCAGCCGGCGCCCTGCGTCGCGGCCACGACGACGTCGCCCGGGTGCTCGAGGAAACGCTGCCAGGCCGCCCCGGCCCGCTCGGCCTCCTGCAGGGTCGTGATCGTCACCGCGTTCTCCTCGAACCCCGGCACGACGTCGACGTCGTTGCGGTAGCCGGTGGCGACGACGAGGTAGTCGTAGGGGTGGACGCCGCCGGGGCCCCTCGCCCCGGGCGAGGTGAGACGGGCCCGCCAGTGCGATCGACGACTGGTCGCCTCGCAGCGCTTCGCGCCTCAGCGCGGATGACGCCTGCCTCCGCTCGCCCTCGCCGGCCTCCGTCGCCCGCTTGCCCTCGGTCCTCCGTACGCCCGTTCGCCGTGCCAGTCTGTGTGGTCCGCTCGCCGTGCCAGTCTGTGTGGTCCGCTCGCCGTGCCAGTCTGTGTGGTCCGCTGGCCGTGCCAGTCTGTGTGGTCCGCTCGCCGTGCCAGTCTGCTCGCCGTCGCCCGCCCCCTTCCCCTCTCACTCGCCGCCCGTTGTCCGGGGCGTTCCGGGATCACCTCGCGGACCTTCTGCGGCGATGTGGAGGGTGGCGGGACGGAGCGACAGAACCGGGACGGCTTCCTCTCGCCCCACGCTGATCGTGACCTATTCGTGATCTGATCGATTGTGACAGAGCGGTTTTCGACGGGTGGACTGTCGGTAGGTGTCTCTAGGGTGAGGTCATGAAGGCAGGGTTCCCGTCGGTGGCTCAGGTGCGTGAGGCGCCCCCGGGCGAGCTGGCGGTGCTGCTCTCCGAGATCGACGCCGAGGAGGTGCGGGGGTGGGGCGCGGAGGCGGTGGAGGCGTATCTGGTGGCCACGCAGGTGGTGGCGTCGTGGGCGTCGGCGTCGCAGGTGGTGGCGGTGAACCGGTTCGTGGAGCTGGTCGCCGACGACCTGGAGCTGCACGTCGAGGCCCTGGCTGCGGAGCACACCGGCGCCGATGGGGTGGTCGACCTGCGTGGGGTGCCGGTGGGGGTTCCCGATCCGGCGGTGGTCGCAGCGGGGTCGTTGGCGCCGTTGTTGAACCTCTCGCCGCGCACGGTGCGTACCAGGGTGGAGCGGGCGCGGCTGCTGGAGGGTCTGCCGGCGACGTTCGCGCTCGCGTCGGCGGGGGTGTTGGAGCCGTGGCGGGTGGATGCCGTGCTCGCTGCGGCGGGCGCGGTGGGGTGGGAGGCGCTGGTGGAGTTCGAGGCCCGGCTCTACGCCATCGACGTCTCCGGTCTGCCCAGGCCGCGGCTGGCCGAGCGGGCCCGGGCGGCGGCGGTCAAGGCCGACCCCGAGGGTGCGGCCGGGGCCCGGGCGGGCGCGCCCCGGCAGCGGGGGCTGCGGGTGCAGCCGTGCCCGGAGGTCCCCGGGTTGATGCGGTGGACCGTCGACCTGCCTGACCAACGTTCCCGCGTCCTGCTGGCGGCGGTCGACGCCCTCGGGGGTGAGTACCTGGCCGCCGATGACGCCGCACGTGCAGCGGCCCGGTCCGCGGGGGAGCCGGTGCCGGGCAAGCGGAGCGTGGCCGCCGCGCGGGTCGACGCCCTGGCCGATCTCGCCCTGTCCAACGCCACGGTGCACACCGCGGTCGAGCTCGTAGTGACCCCGCAGAGCGCGCAGCCCGCCACCGTGGTGACCCGCCCGCAGATGGAGGACGCGATCGCCCGCGTCCTCGCCGGTAGCCGCACCAGCGACAGTCCCGGCGGCAGTCGTGGCGGCAGTCGTGGCGGCGGCAGTCGTGGCGGCGGCAGCCCTGCCGAGACAAGCGGCAGCCAACGCGGCGCGGGCGGCGTGGACGTGCTGGTGCCGGCCGACCCGATACTGCTCGACCTCGTCACCGGCCGCACGACCCGCGACACCCTCGCCGCCGGTGAGCTCGAGGCCGAGCTCGGGTCACGACTCGGGGAGCACCTGAAGATCGTCCTCAACCCGTTCCTCACCACTAGCCCACCCCCACCACGGCACTGCCCGCCCCCACCGGTACCGCGGGACAACCCGCCCCCACCACGAGACCGCCCGCCCGCGCAGGCGCCGGCATCGACCGTCGACGGCGAACCGGTGTGGTTCGTCGACGGCATCACCCAGACCCCCGGCACCGGCGGGTTGCTCCCCGCCGACGTCGTCCGCATCCTCACCGACCCCGACACCACGTTCCGGGTCACCGGCGGCCCGGTCGGCTCCACCGACGGCACCCCCGATCGCCGCCGCACCTACCGGCCGCGGAAGGCCCTGGCGCAGAAGATCCGCGCCAGAGACCGACACTGCCGCTTCCCCGGCTGCTCCGTCCCGGCCCCCCGCTGCCACCTCGACCACGTCATCCGCTACCCCGACGGGCCCACCACCGAGGACAACCTCTGCGCGCTGTGCCCCACCCACCACGCCTTCAAGCACCACGCCGGCTGGACCCTCACCATGACCCCGTACGGCACGTGCATCTGGACCGCCCCCACCGGCCGCCAGCACACCACTGAACCCACCACCCGACACGACACCGCCGCCTGACGACGGTGGACCGGCAACGCCGGGACGCCGGCAACACCGGGACGCCGGGACGCCGGGACGCCGGGACGCCGGGACCGCCACGTCATCACGCCGCACCGACACTGCGATGTCATGACGCCGTACCGGGACCGTCATGACGCCGCATCGGCACCGCCGCACCTGACACGATGCGTCGGCGCCAAGGTCGGCGGTCGCATCGACAGCACCTGCTCCTCCGTGCCGGTCGGTTGCGCGCTCAGTTGTGGGCAATCACATTGACGACGTTGCCGTCGTGATCACGGAAGAAGAAGCGGCGCACTCCCCACTCCTCATCTGTCACCGGGTGAACGATCTCGAGCCCGGCAGCGACGACGCGTTCGTGGATCGCGTCGACATCGACCGGCGCTGCCACGCCGACGCTGATGGTCGGGTTGCACGGCGCCGACTCGTCCTTCGTCATGACCTGAAGCTGCACGGCTGCCTCGTTCGCAGGAGCCAGGTTCCCGACCCAGCCGAGGTCCATGCCGATGTCGAGCCCGAAGATCCGCGAGTACACCTGGTTGGCCCGGGCAACATCTGTCACCGGCAGGTTGGGAACGATCCGCGTGACACTCATGCCAACGAACCTACTGGCGCTCGGCAGGCACCTTCGTCTCGCACGCCGGGGGTCACGACGGCACCTGGGGAGCCAGGCCGCGGGCGCGGGCGGCATCCAACAGCCCGTCGCGAGCTCGCGGGTGGGCGGCCCGGTCGATCAGCGCCGCGGCCTGGGCCACCTGGTCCGCACCGAACAGGTGGGCCACGCCGTTCTCGGTGACCACCGCGCTGGGCTGGAACGACGTGACCGGCTCGTCGAGCACCGGCACGACCGTCGAGACGTCGGCACGCGGGTGCCAGCTGCGCAGCGCGAGCACGGCGCGCCCACCACGCGAGTGCAGCGCCCCAACAATGAAGTCCGTCTGCCCGCCGTATCCGGAGTAGACCCGTCCCCCCACCCGGGACGCGTTCGCCTGGCCGTAGAGGTCGACCTCGAGGGCGGTGTTGATGCTCGTCATCGACGGGTTGGCCGCGATGAGCGCCGGGTCGTTGACCTTCTCGGTGCGCAGCATCCGGATCCGCGGGTTGTGGTGCACGTGCGTGTACAGCTCCGGCGAGCCGACGCAGAACGACGACGTCACCGGCCGGTCCGGGTCGAGGGCGCCGGCCCGCTCCAGCACGAGCAGCCCGTCCGAGAACATCTCGGTCCACAGCCCGAGGCCACGGTGCCCGGTGAGGCCGCCCACCGCGGCATCGGGGATCGCGCCGATACCGGTCTGAACCGTCGCCCCGTCCGACACCAGTGCGGTGACCCGTTCGGCGACACCGAGACTCGCGTCATCCGCCGCCGGAGCAGCCGGTGACGGGAGCGGCGCGTCGAGCTCGACCGCGAGGTCGACCAGCTCGACCGGCACCTGTGCGTCCCCGTAGGTGTACGGCATCCGCGCGTTCACGACCGCCACGACCAGCCCGCCGCGGGCCCGGCACGCCTCGATCGCCGCCGGCATCACGTCGACCTCGATCCCGAGGCTGAGATGCCCGCGTTCGGGCGGCGCGCAGTGCGCGACGACCACGTCCGGAGGTGTGGCACCGGCGAACAGGAGCGGCACGGTCGAGAGCCGGGCCGGGTGGTACGCCAGCGCCGGATGCCGCCGCATCCCCGGGCCCACGAACGGGGTCTCCGCCAGCACCCCCGCCCGGTCCGGAACGCCCGCAACGGCGTTGAGCATCCAGATCCGGTAG
Source organism: Dermatophilaceae bacterium (assembly GCA_051645525.1). GTDB lineage: Bacteria > Actinomycetota > Actinomycetes > Actinomycetales > Dermatophilaceae > JBOFLG01. The sequence goes on from JBOFBK010000257.1 coordinate 5,256, forward strand.
GCGGCGAGCGCCCGGTCGACCACCTCGACCACCGGCCACGGTGTGGCCGCGTTGCCGCTGACCACCACCCGCGGCACACCGGGCAATGCCGCGATCCGGCGCTCGAGCTGGTCCAGGTCGATCGTCCTCATGGGCCCAGTGAAGTGGCTCCCGGCCCGAGGGTTCAGGGACGAAAGTCCCTGGGCCTGGCCGCAGGGGTGGCCGACGCTCGAGACGGATGCCGAGCCACCCGGGCCCGGCAGGCGACCAGGAGGCCTTCGATGTCGACGACGTCCGTTACCGAGCAGACCATCCCGACGACCAGTACCGGCTCCCCGGTGGTCGTCGGTGTCGACGGGAGCGCCGCGGGCCGGGCCGCGCTCGCCTGGGCCATCCAGGAGGCCGAGTCACTGAGCCGGCCGCTGCATGTCGTGCACGCCCATCCGGTCCAAACGCAGTGGCCCGACCACTACGGGGCGATGACGGCACCACCACCGCCGCACGAGGACACGGTGCTCGTCGACGCCGTCGCCACCGCGGGTGACCTCGCCGACCGCCACGGGGTCGTCGCGACGAGCATCTGGGGGAGCGTGTCGTCGTTCTTGGTCGAGACGTCCGCCGAGGCGACGACCGTCGTCATCGGTGCGCCGCGCCACGGTGCGGTCGGCAGCGCGGTGCTCGGCTCGAACGCGGTCCACGTCGCCGCACATGCGCTCTGCCCCGTCGTCGTGGTCCGGGCCGACCTGCCGGTCGCCACCGTGAGCCGAGGCGTCGTCGTGGGCGCCGACGGCTCCGACGCCAGCCGGTCGGCGATCGAGGAGGCCTTCCGCCGGGCCGACCGGCTGGGTCTCCCGGTCACCGTCGTCCACGCCTGGTACCTGGACTACGCCGGGCCGGGCCTCCTCGCACCCGATGTCGACGCAGAACGCCGTCGCCTCCGTGAGCACGAACGTGCCCTCGTCGCCGAGACCGTGGCGGCCGTCGCCCCCCGCTTCCCGGGCGTCGCCGTGCAGCAGGAGGTCGTCAACGGCGACCCGGTGCGAGTGCTCACCGACGCGTCGAGCGGCGCCGAGGTCGTCGTCGTCGGCAGTCACGGCCGCGGCGAGGTGGGCGGTCTGCTGCTCGGCTCGGTGAGCCAGGAGCTGATCCGGCACACCCAGTCCCCCGTCATGGTCGTGCGACCCGGGACGGCGTCCCGATGAGCGGGGTCACGGTGCCGCCCACCGACCACAGCGGACTGCGCGTCGTCGACACCGGGGAGTGCTACCGGCTGCTGAGGTCAGTGCCGCTCGGGCGGTTCGCCTTCGACCTGGACGGCGAGCTGTGCGTGCTCCCGGTGGTGCACGTCGTCGACGGGATCACCGTGTGCTTCCGCACGGCCGGCGACTCCAAGCTCACCGCCGCCGTGAACCACGACCGGGTCGCGTTCGAGGCCGATGCCTACCACGCCGAGCGCTGGACCGGCTGGAGCGTGCTCGTCCAGGGCACCGCCGAGGTCGTCTCGGACCCGCCGGCGGTGCGCCGGCTCGAGGAGATGGCGCCGCCGTGGTGGCTCCCCGGCTCGACCGACGAGGCCACCTGGATCCGGGTGCGGCCGCTCTCGGTCACCGGACGGACCCTCGGATGACGACACCCCTCACCCCGCGTGCCGTGGCCGCGACATCGCGGGCCAGGCGGGCGTCATCCGGCCCGTCGACCCCGCGCACGGTGACCACCCCCTCCTCCACGGTGAGGGCCCACTCCGGGTGGCCGATGCCGGCCAGCTCACGCTCGAGGTCGGCGCGGATGACGTCGTCGGGCGTCGTGAAGGCGGCGAGGACCTCGCTGCGGCTGAGCAGTCCGACGAGACGGCCGGCGTCGTCGACGACCGGAACGGACTTCCACCCGTGCCTCGCCATCTCGGCGGCGACATCGACGACATCCGCGGTCTCCACCGTGGTGCCCACCTCGCGGGTCATGACCTCGTCGACGGTGTGCGGCAGCGGTGGAGGCGACGACGCGGGCCGCAGGCGGGCGCGCGGGTCCGGCACGGCCAGGCGCCGCAGCACGTCGGCCTCGCTGACCACCCCGACCACCCGACCCGAGCGGTCGACCACCGGGAGCGCGGTGATGCGGCGCTCGGCCATCGTGCGCACGACCTCGTTGACGGGCGTGCGAGGCACGACGGTCAGCACCTCCCGCGTCATCAGCTCCCGGACCAGCACGACATCCACCTCCTGCACGCCGGCACCGCCGCCGGCACCCCCATCCTGCCCGGCCGCGACGGCCGCGCCACCGGTACGACCCCAAGGAAGGACCTCACGATGACGACCGCCAGCCAGCGCCGCACCGACACCCACCCACCAGCCGCCGCCGATATGACGAGCACCGCCACCGCCGGTACCACGCACGCCGGGCTGCGCGCCTGGGTCGACGAGGTCGCCGCGTTGACCCGGCCCGACCGCGTCGCCTGGTGCGACGGGTCCGAGGAGGAGTGGGACCGGCTCACCACCGCGCTCGTGGACGCCGGCACGTTCGTGCGCCTCGACCCCGACAGGGAGCCGAACTCGTTCCGCGCGGTCTCCGACCCCACCGACGTGGCCCGCGTCGAGGACCGCACCTTCATCTGCTCCGAGCGCGAGGAGGACGCCGGCTTCACGAACAACTGGATGGCGCCGGGCGAGATGCGCGCCACCATGCGCCGGCTCTACGACGGCTGCATGACGGGCCGCACCATGTACGTCATCCCCTTCGTCATGGGTCACCTCGAGGCCGACGACCCGAAGTACGGCGTCGAGATCACCGACAGCGCCTACGTGGTGGTGTCGATGCGGATCATGGCCCGCATCGGGGCCGCGGTGCTGCGCGCCATGGAGCGGCAGGACGCGCCGTTCGTGCGCGGCCTGCACTCGGTGGGGTACCCGCTCGCCGACGACCGGCCCGACGTGCCCTGGCCGTGCTCGGACACCAAGTACATCGCGCACTTCCCGGAGACCCGCGAGATCTGGTCGTACGGCTCCGGCTACGGCGGCAACGCCCTGCTGGGCAAGAAGTGCTACGCGCTGCGCATCGCGTCGGCCATGGCGCGCGACGAGGGCTGGCTGGCCGAGCACATGCTCATCCTCAAGCTCACCTCGCCGCAGGGTCGGGTGCACTACGTCGCGGGGGCGTTCCCGAGCCAGTGCGGCAAGACCAACCTCGCGATGATCGACCCGGTGCTGGGCGGCTGGACCGCCGAGATGGTCGGCGACGACATCGCCTGGCTGCGCTTCGGGCCGGACGGCCGGCTCTACGCCGTCAACCCCGAGTACGGGCTCTTCGGCGTGGCCCCCGGCACCGGCGAGCAGACCAACCCGAACGCCATGCGCACCCTCGAGCGGGGCAACGCCATCTTCACCAACGTCGCGCTCACCGACGACCACGACGTGTGGTGGGAGGGGATGACGGACCAGCCGCCGGCCCACCTCACCGACTGGAAGGGCCACGACTGGACGCCGTCGGCCGAGGCGCCGTCGAGCCACCCGAACAGCCGGTTCACCGCGCCGATCACGCAGTGCCCGATGCTCGCCCCGGAGTACGACGAGCCGAACGGCGTGCCGATCGACGCCATCCTCTTCGGCGGCCGGCGCAAGACCACGGTGCCGCTCGTCGCCGAGTCCCGGGACTGGGCGCACGGCGTCTTCGTGGGCGCGACCCTGTCGTCCGAGACCACCGCCGCCGCGACCGGCGCGGTCGGGGTGGTACGCCGCGACCCGATGGCGATGCTCCCCTTCATCGGCTACGCCGCCGGCGACTACCTCGCGCACTGGCTCGAGATCGGTGCCCGGGCGGATGCCGCCGCCCTCCCTCGGATCTACCAGGTCAACTGGTTCCGGCGCGACGACGAGGGCGGGTTCCTGTGGCCGGGGTTCGGCGACAACTCCCGGGTGCTCGCCTGGATCGTCGGCCGGCTCGACGGCACGGCGGATGCCGTGGACACGCCGGTCGGTCTCGTGCCGGCACCCGGAGCCATCGACACCACCGGCCTCGACCGCACCGAGGAGCAGGTGGCGGCCGCGGTGCGCGTCGACGACGACGAGTGGCGCGCCGAGCTGCCCCTGATCGAGGAGTGGTTCACGCGGTTCGGCGACACCCTGCCCCCGGCTCTGCGCGACGAGCTCGACACGCTGCGGTCACGGGTAGGGCGTGGTGCGAGAGTCTCTCCGTCCGGGGCCTCGTGACGTTGTGACGCCGGCTACGACGCCGAAGTCGTCGTGGATCGCCCCGGTCTCGACGCCGTAGCCCGAGATCATCGCCGCCACTCGGATGTCGCACGCCGCCTCGTTCGCCGCGGCCACGGCCCTGCCGGGTGCGTGGCCCGGTGCTGACCGGCGACCCCGAGCTGCTCGACGCCGACCGGTCCTGGCCGGTGGTCGACCTGCGCCCCGACTCACCACGCTCGGCCTGGCTGGCGTCGGAGTAGCGGCGACGTGAACGTCATCCGGCCGGATGACGCTGCGCCCCTTCCGGGCCTGGTGATCGCCATGGCGCGCACCGTGATGATGCGTATGATGGAGTGATGCGAACGACGGTCGATCTTCCCGACGACCTGCATCGCGCTGCCGTGCTCATCGCCCGCGACCGCCGACAGAGCCTGAGCCGAACGGTGAGCGACCTGCTCAGGGCGGCCCTCGAGGGCGACAGGTCCAGGCCAAGGGAGCCGATCGAGATCCATCCGGACACCGGCTTTCCCTTGGTACGGGTAGGCCGCCGCATCACCGAGGAGGACGTGGCTCGTCTGGAGGACGACTGAGTGAGCGCCCATCTGCTCGATGGCAACGTGCTGGTGGCCCTCGTCATGCCGGAACACGTGCATCACGAGTCCGCGAACGCGTGGATCCGATCGGTCGACTCCTTCAGTACGTGCCCGACTGTGCAGGGAACGCTGTTGCGGATGCTCGTTCGGCAGGGCACCGACATCGCGCGGGCGCGGGAGGCCCTCGGCGTCGTCGTCGCCAACCGTCGGCACGAGCAGTGGACGGACGACCTGACGTACCTCGAGGTGGACCTGTCCCGTGTGTACGGTCACCGACAGGTGACCGACGCCTATCTCGCCCAGCTCGCGAGGGCCCGGCGAGGAAGGATCGCCACGTTCGACCGCGGCCTGGTCGCGGCCGCGCCGGATGTCGCTGACCTCGTGCCGCGTTGAGCCCGGCGGCACGTGTCCCGAGGCGGCCGAGCGGGTCGAAGGACCCAGGGCATGGTGACCAAAGTCCCTGGTGCACAACGTCATCCGGTGCCACGGTGAGGTGTCGTCAACCTGCTTCCAAGGGAGTACTCGTCATGACCACCGCCCGTGCCGACATCGAGAGCACCCACACCGACGTCGCGACCACCAGCTCACCGGCCGGCGCCGAGGCCATCGGCGGCCTCTGGTTCCGGCGCCTCGCCGGCATCACCCGCCTCGCCCTCGGCTGGATCTTCCTGTGGGCGTTCCTCGACAAGCTGCTCGCCCTCGGCTTCGCCACTGGGCGCGACCCCGAGACCGATGTCGTCGACCGCTTCGGCGACGCGGCGTGGGTGAACGGCGGCTCCCCGACGAGAGGCTTCCTGGAGTTCGGCACGAGCGGCCCACTGGCCGAGTTCTACCAGTCCTTCGCCGGTGCCACCTGGGCCGACTGGCTGTTCATGGCCGGCCTGCTCGGCATCGGGCTGGCCCTGGTGCTCGGAGCCGGCATGCGGATCGCCGCAGGCGCCGGAGCGGTACTGCTCGTGATGATGTGGACCGCCGCCCTGCCGCCCGAGAACAACCCGTTCATGGACGACCACCTCGTCTACGCCCTCGTGCTCGTGCTGCTGGCGCTCGCCGGTGCCGGGCGCACCTTCGGCCTCGGCCGCTGGTGGGCCGCGCTACCGGTCGTGCGGCGCCACCCGTTCCTTCTCTGAACGGTCTCGGCCGGCACGCGCCACCCTCAGCGCGTGCCGGCTGACGCGCGCTACTCCGCGCTGCATGTCGCAGCCGCCACTCGGTGCAGCACGTCACGGCTGGCGCGTGCATCACCTCGGCGCGGTGCGTGGCGCCCCGGGCGCCGGCTCAACACGACATCGCATGTCCGAATCGGTGGGATACCTGTCGTTGACGCCGCGCCGACCGTGCGCCACGGTGGTTCACGTGCCGGCTCATCGAACACCGCACCGCGTGGTCATCGCGGCGTTCCCGGGGGTGCAGGCACTCGACGTCACCGGGCCGTTCGAGGTGTTGGCCGGATGTGATCGGCTACTCGAACACCTCGGCACGACAGCCGGATACAGAGTCACTGTGGCGGCCGAGCGCCCGGGACCGGTGCGGTCCGAGAGCGGGCTCGGCATCGTCGCGGATGATGCTCTCCCGCGGCGTGGCGCGATCGGGACGCTGGTCGTCCCCGGCGGTCACGCCGCGCGACGGATGGGCGCGGATGACGCCTACCTCACCTGGCTGCGGCGGGCCGCGGTGCGCGCGGACCGGGTGGCGTCGGTGTGCACCGGCGCCTTCGCCCTCGCGGCGATCGGGATGCTCGACGGCATCCGCGCCACCACCCACTGGCGCCATGCGGCCGAGCTGGCGCGGCGGCATCCGGCCGTACGGGTCGACGCCAACGCCATCCACCTGCGGCAGGGGCGGGTGTGGACCTCCGCGGGCGTCACCGCGGGCATCGACCTCGCGCTGGCGCTCGTCGAGGCCGATCACGGCGCCGAGGTGGCGCAGACCGTGGCCCGCGAGCTGGTGATGTTCCTGCGGCGGCCCGGCGGTCAGAGCCAGTTCGCCGGGCCGGTGTGGGAGGAGCCGGCGCGGGTGCCGTCGGTGCGAACCGCCCAGGACCTCATCCACGCCGACCCGTCCGCCGACCTGCGCGTCCCGGTACTGGCAGCGCGGGTCGGGATGAGCGAGCGGCACTTCAGCCGCGAGTTCACCCGGGCGCTCGGGGCATCGCCCGGCGACTACGTGGAGCGGGTGCGGGTGGATGCCGCGCGCCGCCTGCTCGAGTCCACGCCGGTGCTCGTCTCGGTGGCGGCGTCGCGCAGCGGGTTCGGCACCGCCGAGACGATGCGCCGAGCGTTCGTGCGCCGGCTCGGCATCCCTCCCGACGACTACCGCAGGCGATTCGCCACCACCTGACCATCCGGCACCGCTCACCTGAGCCACCCGGCACCGCTCACCTTTCCACGGAACACCTCTCACCTGCTCACGTCGCATCCGCGACCCGACCAGCTCGTACCCGACATCCCGTTCGTCGAAGGCGGGAGTCGCCATCCGCGATCAGCCGGCCCGTCTTCGGGTCGCAACCGATTCCCCTTCACCAGAACGGAGCTCGTCATGCAGGTCGCTGTCCCGATCTACCCCCGGCTCACGGCACTCGACGCGATCGGTCCGTACGAGGTGCTCCAGCGCATCCCGACGATCGACGTGGTGTTCGTCGGCGAGCGACGCGGCGAGGTACGTACCGAGAACGGCTTCCTCGGACTCACCGTCGACGCCGTGTTCGACAACGTGCCGTCGCCGGACGTCGTGGTCGTGCCCGGCGGCATCGGCAGCCGAGACCTGCTCGCGGACGGCCCTCTGCTGCAGTGGATCCGTGCCGTTCACCCAGGAGCTCGATACACGACATCCGTGTGCAGTGGGTCGCTGCTGCTCGGTGCCGCCGGGCTGCTCGACGGTCTCACGGCCACCACTTTCTGGGGCGCTCTCGACGTGCTGGAGCGGTTCGGCGCGGTGCCGGTGACGGCGCGCTACGTGGAGCATCTCGACCGCCGCATCATCACCGCGGCAGGGGTGTCGGCCGGCGTCGACATGGCGCTGCGGCTGGTCGAGCTGCTCGTCGACGAGGTCGCGGCTCAGGCGGCGCAGGTGGCCATCGAGTACGACCCGCATCCGCCGTTCGACGCCGGACACCCGAGCAAGGCCAGTGACGCCGTCATGGCCCGCGTCGAGGAGTACGCCACCGTGCGCGACTGACAGCTGGTGATCTGAAGCGAGCCCGGAGAGCGACAACCTGGTTGTCGCACCGTCGCCCCGTCGCCCGGTCGCCCGGTCGCCCGGCCGCACCGTCGAGGTCCGCTTCGTCCCCGTTCCCGCCGCTCGCACCGAGCACTTCACCGTCGACCTGGTCGACCGGCGGCTACACCGTCGGCACCACGCAGGACCGGGTCCGTGAGTACGTCACCCAACACGCGCCGACGGTGTTCCGCATCGCCGATGTCAGGGCCGCTCTTCCCGGAGTCAGCGAGGCCACCATCCGGCTCGCGCTGGAGCGGCTCGAGCAGGAGGGTCGGGCCCGGCCGCAGGGCACCGGCCGAGCGG
>JBOFBK010000258.1:0-1917 GCA_051645525.1 Dermatophilaceae bacterium
CCCGTTGCACGGCCGGGTGGTAGTAGAAGACGCTGTCGTGGGTGATCGGGCCGATGACGACGACGTGCCGGAGGTCGCCGAGATCGGTCCGTGCCAGGGCGGCGCCGAGCTCGACGAACATCCCGCGACCGTCGCGCTCCCCGGCGACGACGAGGACGGCATCGGCCGCGAGGACGGCAGCCATACCTTCCATCGCGAGCGCCCCCACATGCCGCTCCGGCGCAACCCAGCTTGACATTTTCTGAATACGTTCAGAACATAGGCCTATGGCCACGATCACCCACACGGTCCAGTCCTCCGAGTTGTCCCGCAACAGCCGTGAGGTGTTCGAGGCCGCCGACAAGGGCCCGGTGCTCATCACCCGGCGCGATGGCGAGGCCCTGGTGCTCACCAAGGCCAGCCAGGCCGACGACGACCGTAAGGGCCTCGAGCTCGCATCCGCACTCGTGGCCGCGTCTCTGGCTCCGGGCGACGTTTCGTTCCTCGAGCGGTTGCGTACGCCGTTCCCGTGGCTGGCGCTGCTGGCTCCGGGCGAGCAGGAGGCCTTCGCGAAGGAGATCGTCGACGTCGCCCGCGGGTGCGCATCGGTCTCCCGCTATGACCAGCTGCTGATGACGCTGCATGCATGGGTGGCGACGGCCGAGGCCGTCGCAGCTGGCTACACCCCGGACGATGAGCTGCAGTGGCTCGAGGCGACCGAGGCCGTGGCTGACCCTCGCGGATGAGCAGACGCGACCAGGCGGTTCCCCGGCCCACCAAGAAGGCCGAGTTCACCATCGTCTTCGCCACCAGGGAAGCGCAGGTCGGGTGGCGTGACGTGCTGGCCACCCAGCGCAACGCAGTCGCCGACGCATGGGACTTCCTCACCCGCCACCCCGACCGAATGACGCCCACCAACTACCGGTTGAAGGGTGACCTCGCCACGGTGACCCGCGCCGGTAGGGCCCATGACCGATGGCAGCACAAGCTCGCCGGGGGAGCGCGGATCTGGTTCTACGTCGACGGGCAGACCGTGCACCTCATCGACGTGCACACCAGGCATCCCAACGAGACCAAGTGACACCACCGGGCCCTTCCGTTGGGCGGCAGGGTCGCTCGGGATGACGGGTGGCGCGATGGTGGTGCTTCATCAGTCCGACTGGCTCACGTGACTCGATATCGCAGGGAGACCAGCCCGCTGGCGAAGGAGTGCTGCTCGACGAGCTCGAGCTCGAGGCGGACGCCGTCGGGGAAGAACCGGATACCGCCGCCGACCACGGTCGTGGTGACGAAGAGGTGGTACTCGTCGACGAGGCCCGCCGCGATCGCCTGGGCCGCGAGGGTCGGGCCGTCGATCGTGAGGTCGTGCTCGGACTCAGCCTTGAGCCGCCGCACTGCATCCGGGTCGAAGGTCCGCTCGATCCTCGTCCGCGCGCTCGTCACCGACTCCAGCGTCGTGGAGTACACGACCTTCTCCGCGGCCTGCCAGTCGCGCGCGAACTGCACGACGAACGGCGGGGCCGTCAGGGGCGGTGTGCGCGGTCTCCCAGAAGACCATCGTCTCGTACATCCGCCGGCCGTACAGATAGGTGCCGACGTGGCGGAAGGTGTCGCCGATGAAGGTGTGCACCTCCTCGTCGTCCGCGCCGCCGAAGCCGAGGTCGCCCTCCGCCGCCACGGCGTAGCCGTCGAGCGAGGTGATCATCGAGTAGATGAGCCGTCCCATGGGTCTCCTCAAGGTCCGCGCCGTCAAGCGCACCGATCGTGTCGCAGGAGTGACCGGTGCGCTTCGCAGAACTCATCGCCCGGGCCGGACGAGGAGGTGGTCGCTCTCGACCCGGACCCGCTCGACGACGAGCTGCGCGGGCAGCGGGGGATCGTCGGTGTGGTTGCCGGGCCAGCTGCCGCCGACGGCGAGGTTGAGCAGCAGGTGCATGT
>JBOFBK010000259.1:0-1005 GCA_051645525.1 Dermatophilaceae bacterium
GTAGAACCACCAGCAGGGTCACACCGCCCCCGTGGGCAGAAGGAAGGACACCGATGACCGAGATCGCCGGAGCACGTGCAGGTGCCCGTAAGACCGCTCGTGGCAAGGGGATTGCCGTCGAGCGCATCTACACCACCCCGGGTGTGCACCCCTACGACGAGGTCACCTGGGAGACCCGCGACGTCGTGCAGCAGAACTGGAAGACCGGCGAGACGATCTTCGAGCAACGCGGTGTCGAGTTCCCCGACCTCTGGTCGGTCAACGCCTCCACCATCGTCACCACGAAGTACTTCCGCGGCGCCGTGGGTACGCCGGCGCGCGAGACCGGGCTGCGTCAGCTGATCGACCGCGTGGTGCTCACCTACGTCAAGGCGGGCAAGGACCACGGGTACTTCGCCACCCCCGAGGATGCCGAGATCTTCGAGCACGAGCTGACCTACGCCCTGCTGCACCAGGTGTTCAGCTTCAACAGCCCGGTCTGGTTCAACGTCGGCACCAAGAGCCCCCAGCAGGTGAGCGCGTGTTTCATTCTCTCCGTTGACGATTCGATGGATTCTATCCTCAACTGGTACAAGGAGGAGGGATTCATCTTCAAGGGCGGCTCCGGCGCGGGGCTGAACCTCTCGCGCATCCGCTCGAGCAAGGAGCTGCTGTCCTCGGGCGGCACGGCCTCGGGGCCGGTGTCGTTCATGCGCGGCGCCGACGCGTCCGCGGGCACGATCAAGTCCGGCGGCGCCACCCGGCGCGCGGCGAAGATGGTCGTCCTCGACGTCGACCACCCCGACATCGAGGAGTTCGTCGAGACCAAGGCGCGCGAGGAGGACAAGATCCGCGCGCTGCGCGACGCCGGCTTCGACATGGACCTTGGCGGCAAGGACATCGTCTCGGTCCAGTACCAGAACGCGAACAACTCGGTGCGGGTCACCGACGAGTTCATGCGCGCCGTCGAGGACGGCACCGAGTTCGGCCTCCGGGCGCGGATGACGGGCGAGGTCATCGAGACCG
>JBOFBK010000260.1:0-6179 GCA_051645525.1 Dermatophilaceae bacterium
GTGTACTCGTCCTTGAGCTCGTTGATGAGGTCCTCGATGGCCAGGGTCGAGATGGGGTCGAGCGCGGAGCACGGCTCGTCCATGAGGATCACCTCGGGCTGCACCGCGATGGCGCGCGCGATGCACAGCCGCTGCTGCTGCCCACCGGACAGGCTCGACCCGGGCCGGTCGAGCCGGTCCTTGACCTCGGTCCAGAGGTTCGCGCCGCGCAGCGAGCTCTCGAGCAGCTCCTCGGCGGCAGCCTTCGACAGCCGGGTCGCGTTGAGCCGCACACCCGCGAGCACGTTCTCGCGAATCGACATGGTGGGGAACGGGTTCGGCCGCTGGAACACCATCCCGACGCGGCGCCGCACGTCGACCGGGTCGGTGTCCTTGGCGTAGAGGCTGCGGTCGTCCATCAGCACCTCACCCGTGACGTGGGCGCCCGGGATGACCTCGTGCATGCGGTTGAGGGTGCGCAGCATCGTGGACTTGCCGCACCCGGAGGGGCCGATGAAGGCGGTGACCGACCGGGGCTCGATGGTCATCGACACGTTCTTCACCGCGTGGAAGGAGCCGTAGAAGATGTCGAGGTTCTTGACGTCGATGCGCGTGGCCATGGGTGCTCGGTCTCTTTCGAAGTCAGCGTGCGGTCTTGGGGGCGAAGGCTCGGGCGACGAGCCGCGCCGTGAGGTTGAGCAGGACGACGATGATGACGAGCAGCAACGCGGCGGCCCAGGCCCGGTCCAGGCTCGGCTCGCGGAACCCGGGACTGAGCGGGTTGGTGAACATGTAGTACGCGTAGACCGCGAGGGAGTTCATCGGCCCGGACGTCGGGTCGGCGTTCAGCCCCCGCGCGTAGCCGACGGCCACGAGCAGCGGCGCGGTCTCGCCGATGACCCGCGAGATCGCCAGCGTGACCCCGGAGGCGAGCCCGGAGGCCGCGGTGGGCAGCACGACCTTGGCGATGGTGCGCCACTTCGGCACGCCGAGGGCCAGGGACGCCTCGCGCAGCTCGTTCGGGACGATGCGGAGCATCTCCTCGCTGTTGCGCACCACGGTGGGGATCATCAGCACGCTCAGCGCCACCGCCCCGGCCGCGCCGTTCTTGGTGCCGATGCCGAACAGCACGGCCCAGAGGGCGAACGCGAAGAGGCCGGCGACGATCGACGGGATGCCGGTCATGACGTCGACGAGGAAGCGGATCGTTCGGGAGACCTTGCCGGTGGGCTGGTACTCCACGAGGAAGATCGCGGTGAACAGGCCGACCGGAACCGACACCAGCGTGGCGATACCGGTGACGATCAGCGTGCCGAGGATGGCGTGGTAGGCGCCACCGACGAGCGGCGCGCCGTTCCGCTGCGTCGCCTGGTCCTGCAGACCGGTGACCCCGTTCATCGACTGACCGAGGAACGCCGGCTCGAGCATCGTCGGGGCGCCCTGCGACGTCACGGTCCAGAGCAGCGACAGCAACGGGACGACGGCGACGACGAACGCACCGCACACCAGGCCGCGGACCAGCTGGTCGACCGCCACCCGGGCCCCGGCCGCCATCCGGTAGGCGACGTAGACGACCACGAGGTACCCGACGAAGGCGATGGCCGCGGCGAGGGCGAGGTTGGTGCCGGTGAGCACCAACAGCGCTGCCACCGCCGCCGCACCACCGAGGGTGAGCAGGGCGACCCGGTTGGTCGAGGGCCGCACCGTGGCGAGCTCGACGCCCGGGATGTCGGCGAGCTTACGGCTCGTGGGCCGACTGGCCGTGGGCGCGCTCATCAGTTGGCTCCTGAGAACTCGGCGCGCCGGCTGACGATCCACCGCGCCACGAAGTTGACCGCGAGCGTGATGCCGAAGAGCACCAGGCCGGCGGCGATCAGCTCGGAGAGGCGCAGTCCGGCCGCCTCGGGGAAGTTGAGGGCGATCTCGGCCGGAACGGTGGTGTTGCCGCTGTTGATGAAGTTCAGCGTGAACGGGCCGGGCGACAGGATGATCGCGACCGCCATGGTCTCGCCGAGCGCCCTGCCGAGGCCGAGCATGGTGCCGCCGATGACGCCCGGACGGCCGAACGGCAGCACCGCCGTGCGGATCATCTCCCACTTCGTGGCGCCGAGCGCGAGAGCGGCCTCCTCGTGCAAGGTCGGAGTCTGCAGGAACACCTCGCGCGACACCGACGTGATGATCGGCAGGATCATCACGGCCAGGACGAGCGAGGCGGTGAGGATGGTGCGTCCGGTGGCCGAGGAGGACTCGAAGAACGGCAGGAAGCCGGCGTTTTGCTGCAGCCACTCGTACAGCGGCACCAGTGCGGGCGCGAGAACCTGGAACCCCCACATCCCGAAGACGACCGACGGCACTGCGGCGAGCAGGTCGATGACGAAGCCGACGACGGTGCCGATGCGGCGGGGTGCGTAGTGCGACACGAACAGCGCGATGCCGACCGCGACGGGCGTGGCGACGGCCATCGCGATCAGCGAGGCCACGAGTGTCCCGAAGACCAGCGGGGCGACGTAGGAGAGGAAGCCCTCGCCGCCGGTGACCTCGCCCGGCTCGGCGCCGAGGATGGGTGTCGCCTCGGCGACGAGGAAGATCGCCACCCCGGCGAGGATGAGCAGGATGCTCAGGGCGCTCGACGTGGCCAGCCCACGGAACACGAGGTCGCCGACGCGCCGGGCCGGAGAGCGCTCCACGCTCGGCGTCTCGGGCTCCCGAGAGGTGCTGACAGGGGGCGCACTCATGGCTGTCCTCGGTGTCGTCGGGGGCGATGGCGCCCAGTATCTTCCGATGCCGGGCCGGTGCACCACGCCGCGACGGTCACCCTCGCATGGGTGACCGTCGCGTCGTGGTCCATCGCGCGGATTCCGGCCCGGGTCAGCTACCGGCGGCGATCAGCTCGAGCGAGGCCTCGGCCTTGGTGCGCAGGTCGGCCGAGATCGGAGCGGACCCGGCAGCCTCCGCCGATGCCTTCTGGCCTTCCTCGGAGACGACGTAGCCGACGAAGTCCTTGACGAGCTCGGCGGTGTCGGCGTCCTCATAGCTGCTGCAGACGATGTGGTACGAGACGAGGACGATCGGGTAGATGCCCGACTCGGTCGTGTCGCGGGCCAGCTTGAGAGCGAGATCACCCTCGACACCGGTCTCCTCCGGAGTCGAGGCGTCGACGACCTTGGATGCCGCCTCGGGACTGATCTCGACGTACTCGCTGCCCACTCCGACCTTCACCGACTTCAGGTCACCGACCGCCGAGGCGTCGGCGTAGCCGATGGCACCGTCGGTGCTACCGACCACTTCGACGACACCGGAGGTCTTCGCTGCCGACTCGCCGCCCTTGACCGGCCAGGCGTTGTCGGCCTCGTAGCTCCACGAGCTCGGGGCCGCGGCGGTGAGGTACTCCATGAAGTTCTCCGTGGTGCCCGACTCGTCGGAGCGGTTCACCGTGGTGATCTTCGTCGCCGGAAGCGTGACACCGGGGTTGTCGGCGGCGATGGCCGGGTCGTTCCAGGTGGCGATCTTGCGGTCGAAGATCCTGGCGATCGTGTCGGGCTTCAGCTGGAGGGAGTCGACGCCCTTGACGTTGAACGGCAGCGCGATCGGCGAGATGTACACCGGGATGTTCATCGCTCCCTTCTCGCCGCACACCGACGTGACCTTCGCCCGCTCCTCCTCGTCGAGCGCGGCGTCCGAGCCGGCGAAGTTGACCGCACCGGCGAGCAGGTTCTCCCGGCCGGCGCCGGAGCCCACCGAGTCGTACTGCACGGTGACGTCGGGCTGCTTGCCCTGGTATCCGGCGATCCAGGCGCTCATCGCCGACTCCTGGGAGCTCGCCCCGGACGCCTTGAGCTGGCCGGACAGGGAACCACCGGAACCGGCATCAGCCGAGGTCGAGGTGCCGGTGGGGTTGTCGTCGCCGCACGCGGCGAGAGCGAGGGTCGCCATGACGGCGACGGTGGCCGTGACGCCGAAACGGTGAAGCTTCACAGGTGGTGCCTCTCTACTGCGGGAGGGTCGCGACCTGGGCAGGCCGCTCCGGGGCCAGCGACGTTGCCGACGCGGTGACCGTAAGGAGAGCAGGTGTCGCCGCCGGTGGACCATGGTGAACGACGTGTGACTCGGGCGTGAACAGCGACCGGTCGACCGACGGCCCCACCCGGCCCCCTGCAGCGCCCGGCGGCGTCATCCGGGACCGGGCGGAGTGGTCATGCGACAGAGGGCGGGGCCGCCATCCGGAATGGGGCGGCGGCCGTCATCACCTGGGCGAGGACGTCACCCACGACCGGGCGGGGCGTCATCCGGACCGGGCGGAGCGTCATCCGGGACGGCCGTGACGCCGAGGATGGCGTCGATGCGCTCCTGGCTGAGCGGCCCGTCGGTCTGGAGCGCCGCGAGCACGAGCTCACCGACGAGCTCGATCTCACTCTGCAGCTGTTCGTCGCGCAGCGACGGATCCCCGTGCACGGCCTCACCGTAGGGCTGCGCGGGAGACCGGGGAACAGACCGGGCGGTAAATGACTCGTTGGGGCCATCTGATGGCACCATCCGCCGGCGGATGACGACTGCGGCGCCGCGACAAGAAGTGAGCAGGTGCCGGGCCGGGAGCGCCTCACGGCGCATGGCCGCTCGTAGCGGCTGATGATGGGACCCGGGGCTGCCGCAGCCCGGCACCCACGGTCGACCCTAACGCGTCCGGCGCTCGAGGATGTTCCCGACCACCACGATCGGACCGAGCTCAGTCGAGGTCGCCGGCCCGCCAGAGCCGCGCCGAGGCGCGCAGGTCCTCACCGGTGGTGAGCATGGCGGCAGCGGTACGGGTCAGGTCGCTCGCCCCGTCCGGGTCGACGTCGTCGCGGTCGTGGGCGAGCTCGGCCCGGCCGGCGCTGACCACGGCGCAGAACGCGGCAGCCCGCTCGAGCGCCACCGCGAGGTCGCCGTCGAACACGCCGGCGAGGACCTGGTCGATGACCCGCTGCAGCTCCTCGGGGCGTGGCGGCTCGGGGATGCCGGCGACGGCGTGGGCGACATCCGTGAACCGGATGCCGGCCGCGTACTCCCGGCTCGACTGCTCCGGGCTGCGCCGCACCCACTCCCGCAGGGCGTAGAGCCGCCACAGCGCGCCGGGCAGGGAGCGAGCCGGACGCCCGGCCCAGAGGTCGGCGACGGTGGACAGGCCGAGGTCGTCGACCAGGGCGACGAGCCGGGAGGTGACCGCGGGGTCGTCGGTGGCGCGCCCGGCTCCGACGAGGATCGCCGCCGTCTGATGGGCGACCTCGGTGGTCTCGGCCGGGCCGGGCAGCAGCCCGCCGTGCTGTTCCAGGTACTCGGGGCTCGCCGGTACCGGGCGTCGGGGCACGGCCCGCTCACGCGGGCCCGGGGATGCACCGTCGTCGCTCACGCCACCACGGTAGACCGCGGGCGTGCCCGGCATCCTCGGGCACCCACGACGGATGCCGTGCCGCCCGGCCGCCTCGGCGTTTCGTGGCTACGGTGAGCGGGTACCCACCGGCCATCCGCCCGGCACGGGCGAGGCAGGTCGGGTACGTACCCGCTGGGCACGGCATCGCCGGGTGCCCAGTCGTCGGGTGCCCTGACCGGCGGCTCGTCAGAAGGGGACAGATGACCAGCGAGGCAGGCACCGGCGCAGCGGCCCGCCGCGCGGAGACGGCTCCCCACGAGGACGCCGGCGGCAAACCCGACTCCCCCACCGAGCTGCGTGCCCCGACCTGGCGCTTCACGGTGCGCTCGGCGGTGGCCGAGTTCCAGCGCGACCAGTGCACCGACCTCGCGGCCGCGCTCACCTACTACGCGGTGCTCTCGCTCTTCCCGGGGCTGATCGCGCTGGTCTCCCTGCTCGGCGTGTTCGGGCAGGGCGAGAGCACCGTGGAGGCGCTGCTCGACGTCGTGCGCGGCCTGGGCCAGTCCGACGTCGCCGAGCAGCTGGCCGGGCCGGTGCGTTCGATGGTGGGCGCGCAGGGCGCCGGGCTCGGCCTGGTCGCCGGTCTCGCCGGCGCGGTCTGGACGGCATCCGGGTACGTCGGGGCGTTCGGGCGGGCGATGAACCGCGTCTACCAGATCGACGAGGGCCGCCCGGTGTGGACGCTGCGCCCCACCCAGCTGCTCGTGACCCTGGGGCTCATCGTCGCGGCGGCCCTGGTGCTCGTGGGCGTCGTCGTCAGCGGCGACCTGGCCCGCACCATCGGCGACGTCGT
>JBOFBK010000261.1:0-2850 GCA_051645525.1 Dermatophilaceae bacterium
GGCCGCGCCGCCGGTCGCGCTGAACCGGGCGGTCGACACCTGGCTCGCCCACCTCGATGTCGAGAAGGGCGCCTCGCGGCACACCCTCGCCGCATACCGGCGAGACCTGAGCCGCTGGGTCGGCTTCCTCGCCGCCGCCGGGGTGACCGATCCTCGCGAGGTCACCGAGGCACAGGTCACCGAGTTCGTCGCTCGGCTCCGCGAGGGCGACGGCACCCACCCGCCGCTGGCGGCGTCATCCGCCGCGCGCACCGTCGTCGCGGTCCGGGGCCTGCACCGTTTCCTGGCGCTCGAGGGCGTGGTTGACGGCGACCCGGCGCGCGGCGTGCACCCGCCGCGCCTCCCGAGCCGGCTGCCCAAAGCCATCTCGGTCGACGAGGTCCACCGGCTCCTCGAGGCTGCCGCCGTCGGTGACACGCCGACGGCGTTCCGCGATCGAGCGCTGCTCGAGGTGCTCTACGGGACCGGTGCGCGCATCTCGGAGGCCGTCGGCCTCGACGTCGACGACATCGGCGCCGATGTGGTCCGGCTGCGCGGCAAAGGGGGCAAGGAACGGCTGGTCCCGCTCGGCTCCTATGCCGCCGACGCGCTCACCACTTGGCAGGTGCGGGGCCGGCCGACGCTCGCCGCACGGGGGCGGGGCACCCCCGCGATGTTCCTCGGAGTTCGCGGCGCCCGCCTCGGTCGACAGGGCGCGTGGTCGACGCTGCGTGCCGCGGCCGAGCGCGCTCGGCTGGGGGGGCGGGTGTCGCCGCACACCCTGCGTCACTCGTTCGCCACCCATCTGCTCGAGGGCGGTGCCGACGTCCGGGTGGTCCAGGAGCTGCTCGGTCATGCGTCGGTCACGACCACCCAGGTGTACACCCTGGTCACCGTGCACCAGTTGCGGGAGGTCTACGTCCAGAGCCATCCGCGGGCCCGCTGATAGGGTCGGGTCCGTTCGGCGGCAGGCTGGCCGCACGTGAGGGCGAGGACCGGGAGCGAGAGTGGCCGAGACCGAGGCGGCGCTGACATCCGAGATGACAGCACGCCACCAGGCCGAGCCTCGAGGGGGAGCGGACTTGTCGGCCGACAGGGCGCCGTCGGAGCACTCGCTGGGCATTGACGTCGACGGCCATCTCGGTGCTACCGGTCGCCCGATGCCGGAGTTCCCCGAGCCGGCACCGTTGTCGTCGCATGGGCCGGCGCGGATCATCGCGATGTGCAACCAGAAGGGCGGCGTCGGCAAGACGACCACCACGATCAACCTCGGCGCGGCGCTGGCCGAGGCCGGACGCCGGGTACTGCTCGTCGACTTCGACCCCCAGGGTGCGCTGTCGGTGGGTCTCGGCATCCCCGCCCATCAGCTCGAGAACACGATCTACACGCTGCTCCTCGGGCACGGAATCGATGTGCGCGAGGTCGTCCAGCACACCCAGGTCGCCGGTCTCGACATCCTCCCGGCCAACATCGACCTCTCGGCCGCCGAGGTGCAGCTGGTGGGCGAAGTGGCGCGGGAGCAGATCCTCGCCCGGGTGCTGCGGCCGGTGCTCGACGACTACGACGTGGTCCTCATCGACTGCCAGCCCTCGCTCGGCCTGCTCACCGTCAACGCGCTCACCGCGGCGCACGGGGTGATCATCCCGCTCGAGTGCGAGTTCTTCGCCATGCGCGGTGTTGCGCTGCTGGTGGAGACCATCGAGAAGATCACCGACCGGCTCAACCCGCGGCTGCAGGTCGACGGCATCCTCGCCACGATGTACGACGGCCGCACGCTGCACTCCCGCGAGGTCGTCGCGAGCGTCGTCGAGCATTTCGGCGAGCAGGTGTTCCACACCGTCATCTCGCGCACCGTGAAGTTCCCCGACGCCACGCTCGCCGCCGAGCCGATCACCACCTACGACGCCACCCACAAAGGGGCCGACGCCTACCGTCAGCTGGCCCGCGAGCTGATCGCGCGGGGCGGGGCGGCCTGACCGGCATGACGACGACGCCCCCCGAGACGGCCGGGGGCGAGGCGCCCGCGGCGCAGCGCGACGCCATGGTGCCCGGCGGCATACTCACCCGGCGTGCCCCGGCCGCGGTGTTCGAGGTCACCCTCGACGTCTTCTCCGGCCCGTTCGACCTCCTCCTCGGCCTCATCGGCAAGCACCAGCTCGACATCACCGAGATCGCGCTCGCCACCGTCACCGACGAGTTCATCGCACACCTTCGCGCGGCCCGCGAGACCGAGGCCGGCTGGGACCTCTCCCAGGCCTCGGAGTTCCTCGTGGTCGCCGCGACCCTGCTCGACCTCAAGGCGGCCCGTCTCCTCCCGCAGACCGGCCCCGAGGACGAGGACGACCTGGCCCTCATCGAGGCCCGCGACCTGCTCTTCGCCCGGCTGCTGCAGTACCGGGCGTTCAAGGACATCGCGCACACCTTCGGTCACCGGATGGCCACCGCCGGCCGCAGCCACCCGCGGGCCGTGGCACTCGAGCCGCACCTCGCCGCGTTGCTGCCCGAGCTGGTGATGACCATCACGCCGGACCAGCTGGCGATCCTCGCCGCCCAGGCCCTCGCGCCGAAGGTGCCGCCCACGGTGGGGTTGTCCCACCTGCACGCGCCGGCCGTGTCCGTGCGCGAGCAGGCGGGAGTCATCGCCGTCCGGCTGCGCCGCGACCGGGTGGCGTCCTTCCGTGCGCTGGTCGCCGACGCCGGCTCCACGGTGGTCGTGGTCGCGCGCTTCCTCGCGCTCCTCGAGCTGTTCCGCGACGCGTCGGTCGCGTTCGAGCAGGCCGAAGCGCTCGGCGAGCTGACCGTGCGCTGGACCGGTGCCGAGGACGGCGACGTCGACGTCGGCGACGAGTTCGACGAACCAGCCTCGACCGA
>JBOFBK010000262.1:0-5732 GCA_051645525.1 Dermatophilaceae bacterium
CGTCATCCGGCATCCGAACCCGCACCCGACCGCCGCCAGCTGTCCCACGTAGCATCGACCGGGTGGCCCTGACCGACCTCTCGCGCTGCTCGGCGGCGTCTCGCCATCGCGCCGACCCGATCGCCGGCACGGCCCCCCACGCGGTGCGATGGCTGCTCGTCGAGCATCGCGGACCGTGGGCCACGCAGCCGCTCGAGACGCCACCGCTGCTCGGTCAGCTCGGTTCCGAGATCGACGCCCTCTGCGGGGCCTTCCAGGGCAAGGTGCTGCTCGTGCGCCGTCCCGGCAGCCGGCCCGCCGGCGACGGTGTGCTGCGGTGGTTCGCGGTCGACACCGCGCGCCGCACGTGGGTGCGCGGCATCTGGCGTACCGTCGCCGACCTCGTCGTGGCCGCGCGCTCACTCGGCCACGAGCTCGCGACCAGTGAGGACCAAGCGCCGCCGATGGTGCTGGTCTGCACCCACGGCACCCGCGACGCCTGCTGTGCCGTGCGCGGGCGCCCGATCGTCGCCGCGCTCGCCCGCGAGTGGCCCGACGATGTGTGGGAGTGCACCCACCTCGGTGGTCACCGCTTCGCGGGCACGCTGCTCTCACTCCCCGACGGCACCTGCTTCGGACGCCTCGACACCGACACCGCGCCGCGGGTTCTCACCGAGCACCGGGCGGGTCGCACCCACGCCAAGTACCTGCGCGGCGGCACCCGGCACGAGCCGGTCGTCCAGGCAGCCGTGGCCGCCGTCCTCGAGCGGTTCGGCCCGGCCGGGTTGAGCGACGCCGAACCGGGCGTCGTCGACATCGGCCAGGGCGGGAGGTCCACGGTCGACGTGCTCGGTGACGGCCCCGTTCCCGACCGGTGCGTCGTGGAGGTCACCGAGCAGGCCCTCCCTGATGCGCCGCTCAGCTGCGGCGGCGGGCCCAAGCCGCATCTCGCCTACCGCACCACCGTCCGCGTCGCCGGCGATTGATCGGCGTGCTCCGCGGGCTGAGGATGGCCGAGCCGCGGCGGTGACGGCTCGCCGGTCCGCCTCGCGCCGGGCCGGTTGTCGGTCAGTCGGGGCGCACGGCGGGCACGGTCACGGTCGACAGCTCGGCCCCGGGCGTGCAGACCCGGCCGGGTTCGGCGTCACGACTGTCTACCCGGCGGCCGTTGACCAGCGACACGTCGTCGTAGGCGGGCCGGCCCTCGACGACGTCGCGGAACTGGAACCGGGTCAGCGACGCCAGCCGGCAGTCGGTGCCGAAGGCGAGGACGTCGAAGGCGGATGGCTGGCCAACGAGCTCCTCGCCGCCCTCACCGTTCAGGTAGTAGCTGAACGGACCTCCACCGGTGAAGGTGCCGACCTGGACCCGGTTGCCCTCGAGGTCGGGGATGTGCATGTGTCCGTTCACGAGGACGCCCCCCTCGAGACCGTCGAGGGCCCACGGCTCGTGCGCGAGCAGCAGGTCCGGCGCGGGCCGGCCCTCGAAGGAGGCGGCGAAGGTGTCGCGAGCAGGTACCTGGGCCTCGCGACTTCCCGCTCCCGAGTCACCGAACCACCGCGGGTCGTTGAACCCGGTGATGCGGAGGCCGCCGACCTCGACCTCGGTGTAGTCCCCTGAGGCTGGCTGCAGGAGAACGACATTGCTGATCTGGTCGAGCCGTGACAGGACCGCGGTGTCGGTGGGGCCGGTGGCGTCGTGGTTGCCACGGACGAACAGGTACGGCACGCCGAGCGAGGCGATGCCGTCGAACACGCCGGACACCTCGCCCTCCTGCACCGTGCCGAACGTCAACAGGTCTCCGGTGTCGACGACGAGGTCCACGTCCTCCGCCTCGACCACGGAGCGCATCAGCGCGTACTGGTTGCCGGCGTGCACGTCGCTGACGAGCAGCACCCGCAGCGCGACGTCGCGGGTGAGCGGCTCCGCCGCATACCGCTCCTGGAGCGCCGTCGACAGCGCGATGAGGTTGCGCACGTAGGGAGTTGCCTCCGCGGCACGCTGCTCGACATCGCCGAACAGGTTCTCGTTCTGCTGGATCGTGCCGAGCACGCCGGTCGTCGTGAACGTGGGCTGCCGGCTCGGCTGGTAGGTCCACAGCGCCGCCGCCGTGGTCGCGCCGGTCGAGACCGCGACGGCCACCACACCGGAGATCACCAGCCATCCCTGCGGTCGGCGTCGGCGGACCGCAGCCGACCCGCCGACCACCAGCGCGGCGAGCGCGACCGCACCGAGCGCGAACCGCCCGAGCACGTCGACACCGGCGTCGCGGATCGCCGCGTTCAGCTCCTCCGGGCCGGGTTGCAGGGTGGTCAGGGTGACCCCGGGCCGGGCCAGCACGTCGGCGATGCTCGCCTCCACCTGCGGCACGGCGCGGATGCCGGGGGCGATGCCGGGGAAGTCGAGCACGACGTCGCCGAAGGTCGTCGACGCGGCAAGCTCACCGCTGACCCGCGGATCGGGGTCGAGCCACACCTCGGCGGAGTAGTGCCGCGTCTCCGCGGTCGCCGGGAAGGCGGCCGTGGCAGCGACACCTGCCGTCGCGCAGGCCACGGTGAGCACCAGGGTCTCGAGAGCGCGCCGCGCCCGGCGCGGCCCGACCCGGTGCCCGGCCCACCACCAGGTGCTGACCGCGGTGGCGAGCGGCCAGCCGACGGTGAGCACCGCCACGACCCGTTCGTGCAGTCCGAACGTGGCGCTGCCGAGACCGAACGGCAGGGAGACGACGGATGCCGTGAGCGCGCCTGCGGCGACGCGGGCCACCCGCGGTCTCAGCGCGGGCGGGCCGCCCGGCCAGGCGGCGAACCACGGCCAGACGGCGAGCAACCCGAACGAGAGGCCCGCCACGACGGTGTGCGCCAGGGACGACCCGGTGCGGGTCGGGAGCGGCAGCGCGGCGACGAGGAGGGTGGCGCCGCCCCCGGCGGCGAGCAGGAGGCGTCCGTGGCGCCCCGCAGGTCGCAGCGCCCAGGCGGTGACCAGGTGGGCCAGCCCGGTGACGACGAGCCCGGTGGTCATCACCCAGCGCCGCGGTGTCGTGGAGGCGGCGAGCGCGCTCACGGTCTCGGTGGTCTGGTCGAAGCCGCCCGGCTGCACCGCGGCCGCCCAGGTCCACCCGCCGACCAGGGCCACCGCGGCGACGGTGGCACTGACTACCGCTACTCGCGGTCGGCCCGTGCGAGAGGCCGGCGGTGCGTCATCCGGGGCGACGGGCGGAGCCTGCGGAGTGGCGTCCATTTCCACAGCCTAGGCAGCGGGCCTCATCCGGCGCACGACCCACCCGTTCCGGCCGAGGACGGCGCATCCGGCCCAGCGTGACCCGATGCGCCGCGACCACACGAGGCCATGCACCGCGAGGTGAGTCACCGGTCGTCGGCCTGGGGCTGCCGGCCGGCCGACGACGTAGCGGAAGGCATTGTTCAAGACATAGCCGCCCCGTTCCCGTCGGAAGGGTCGTGCGGCGTCGAGGAGAAGCGACGAGTGGGAGGCCACCTCGGTGGCTGCGTCGCCGATCGTGAATGCGCGGATCAGCGCGTCGTCGTCGGCGGCTGTCCATGGCGCCGCGACGACGCCGGAGGTAAGCACCTCGAGATCGCAGTGCCGGAAGAGGCCTTCGAGACCGCCGGCATGCCTCTCGACGCCGCCGGGTGGCATCGGCGTTCCGGTGACGCGAGCGACGGCATCCTCGATGGTGTCGATGTCGTTGCGCTCGGCCTCAGCCCAGTTCGCCACGGAGAGTAGTCCCCACCCGGACGCCCGGGGCCACGGGCGGCGATCTCGGTGAGGACCTGCCACACCGGCGCGGCCACCTGACCCCACGACTCGGCCCATTGCGCCGCGACCCGGTCCCAGCGTCGTGGGTCACCGCCGTCCATCTCAGCAGGCGAGGCGTCCGGTCGGCCGGTAGCCGACGGCCGGCGCGTGCGCCGTGCTCCGGCGGCTGCTCCGCCCGGCGGTGTCGCGGCGGTGACGCACGAGCGCGGCTGGATAGCCTAACGCCTCTGCCACCCGGTGGCGCGACGCTGTCGGTCGGCCGGGTCTCGCCACCGCCGTGCCACGGAGCAGTCGCTCATCGTGCGGGCGCTGCTCGACGCAGCTGCACCTGGACGCGGTCACCGGCGTCCTTGCCGATCGCCGTCCGGGTGGCGGCCTTGACCGGGAGCATGTGCGTGCCGTCACCCAGCGGCAGCAGGGTCGCCGACACCGCGGCGCCGTTGATCGTACCGACCACCTTCACGGCCTTTCGAGTGCCGAACACCGCTGCCACCTCCGGCATGACCGCGTACACCCACGCACCGCGGTCTTCGCTCGTGATCAGCCTCGCCTCGAGATCGAGTGTGGCGGACATGGATTGCTTCCTTCCGGTCGATCGCCACGACAGTAAGAAAATAGACTAGCTAGTTTGATATATCAAGATCAACGTTGCGGACGCCTCATCGAGCCGGGGCCTACGTGGCGTCGCGGAACCCGGTGACGCGGCGCCATCCGCACTCGTGGGTGCCGGTACGCTCTGCGGATGACGCCCGCGCCCGCTCGTCATCCGGTGAGACTGCAGGCCCGTCCGCACCCGCGGGGGACGGGTGAGCGTGAGCAGCAGCGGCGGCTCCTGTCGGCCGGGGTGAGAAGGCCGGGATGCGGGGTCGATGTGTCCGAGGGTCTCCTCCGTGTGGCCGTGAGCGCCTAGGGTCTGCCCATGGACGCCGATGTCGTGGTCGTGGGTGCCGGGCTGGCCGGGCTGGTCGCCACCTGCGAGCTCGCCGACGCCGGTCGCTCCGTGGTGCTGCTCGACCAGGAGAACGAGGACAACCTCGGCGGCCAAGCCTGGTGGAGCCTCGGCGGGCTGTTCCTCGTGGACACTCCCGAGCAGCGACGCCTGGGCATCACCGACTCCCTCGAGCTCGCCTGGCAGGACTGGGAGGGTACGGCCGGCTGGGACCGGCTCACCGGGCCCGACGGCGCGCCGGGTGCCGACCACTGGGGGCGGCGGTGGGCCCAGGCCTACGTCGAGTGGGCCGCCGGCGAGAAGTACGAGTGGCTGCGCTCGCTCGGCGTCTCCTTCTTCCCCGTCGTGGGGTGGGCCGAGCGAGGGGACGGCACGAGCAGTGGTCATGGCAACTCGGTGCCGCGGTTCCACATCCCCTGGGGCACCGGGCCCGGTCTGGTCGCGCCGTTCGAGGACGAGGTTCGCGAGCACGTCACCGCAGGCCGGGTGATCTACCGCTCGCGACACCGGGTCGACCAGCTGGTCACCACGGCCGGCAAGGTCACCGGTGTGCGCGGTTCGGTTCTCGCGCAGGACCAGTCGCCGCGCGGGGTGGCGAGTGGCCGGCACGTCGTCGGCGAGTTCGAGTACGGCGCCCAGGCGGTCGTCGTGGCGTCCGGCGGCATCGGTGGCAATCACGACCTGGTGCGGGCCAACTGGCCCGAGCGGCTCGGCCGCCCACCCGCCGACCTGGTGACCGGGGTCCCCGCCTATGTCGACGGGCGGATGCTCGCGATCACCGAGAGGGCGGGCGGGACCGTCGTCAACCGCGACCGCATGTGGCACTACGTCGAGGGGGTGCAGAACTGGGACCCGATCTGGCCGGGCCACGGCATCCGCATCCTCCCGGGCCCCAGCGCGATGTGGTTCGACGCCCTGGGAGACCGGCTGCCGGCGCCGTACTATCCGGGCTTCGACACGCTCGGGACGCTCGGCCATCTCCGGCGCCAGGGGTTCGACCACTCCTGGTTCGTGCTCAACCGGTCGCTGG
>JBOFBK010000263.1:0-6944 GCA_051645525.1 Dermatophilaceae bacterium
GCTCCCGGCCGACAGCGAGCCCGGAGCGGGATCGCGTCGTTCCGACCTCGTCGACGACCTGGTGGAGACGGTCATCGACCGGGGCGGCTGGGTCGCGTTCGCGCGCAACGGCCGGCTGGCCGACTACGACCGGATCGCCCTGGTCACCGCGCCCGACCAGTGATCCGGATGACGGGCGCGGCCCCCATGAGTGCCGCGCCCGTCATCCGCACCGTCAGGCCGGGCGGCCGACCACGGTGACATCGATGTTGCCGCGCGTGGCCTTGCTGTACGGGCAGAACTCGTGGGCCTTGTCGGCGAGCGCCTGGGCGGTGTCGGCGTCGACCCCGGGGATCGCGGTGTCGATCTCGGCGGCGAGACCGAAGCCGGTGTCGGTCGACCCGAGCGAGACCTTGACGGTGGTGGTCGCCGCCGAGGTGTCGACGCCCTGCTCCTTGGCCACATAGGCGAGTGCGCCGTTGTAGCACGCGGCGTAGCCCGCGGCGAACAGCGTCTCGGGGTTGGCCGTCGGCTCGGCGCTCGCACCCGGACGGCCGAGCTGGACGTCGACCGTGCCGTCCTCGCTCGCCGTTCGGCCCTCGCGCCCGCCGGTGGCGGTGGCACCGATGGTGTACAGGACCTTGGTCAGGGACTCGTGCGGCACAGTGATCTCCTCGTCGTCGATGGTGTCAGAGCCGAGCAGAACGCGCCCGGCGCGCGATACAACTCACCACCACCCTCGAATACTCCGGGTCAGGTGAGCGAGAGTCGGTGCTTGACCACTCCGGCGAGGTGCTCGGCCGTCGCCTGGGCGGACTCCTCGGTGCTCGCCTCGACCATCACCCGCACCACCGGCTCGGTGCCCGACTTGCGCAGCAGCACGCGGCCATTCCCGTCGAGCGCGGCCTCGGCCACCCGCACGGCATCCAGCACCCCGGTGTCGGCGTCGACCCGCGCGGTGTCGACCCCCCGGACGTTGACGAGCACCTGCGGCAGGCGGGTCATGACGGCCGCCAGGTCGCGCAGCGGCCGACCGGTCTGCGCCACCCGCGCCGCGAGCATCAGCCCGGTGAGCACGCCGTCGCCGGTCGTGACGTGGTCGAGCAGGATGACGTGCCCGGACTGCTCGCCGCCGAGGGTATAGCCGCCGGAGCGCATCTCCTCGAGCACGTACCGGTCGCCGACACCGGTCTGGATCACGCGGATGCCGTGCCGCTGCATCGCCTGGATCAGGCCGAGGTTGCTCATCACCGTGGCGACCAGGGTGTCACCGGTGAGCCCGCCACGCTCCTGAAGCGCGACCGCGAGGATTCCCATCAGCTGGTCGCCGTCGACGTCGGCGCCGGTGGCGTCGACGGCGAGGCACCGGTCGGCGTCGCCGTCGTGCGCGATGCCGAGGTCGGCGCCGTGGGCGACGACAGCCTGCCGGAGCGGCCCGAGAGCGGTCGACCCGTGGCTGTCGTTGATGTTGAGCCCGTCGGGTGCCGTGCCGATCTCGACCACGTCGGCGCCGGCCAGTCGGAAGATTTCGGGCGAGACCTGGCTGGCGGCACCATGGGCGGCGTCGATGACCACGGTGAGGCCGTCGAGGCGGTTCGGCAGTGCCTGGAGCAGATGCGCGATGTAGCGGGTGTGACCGTCGGCCATGGGCACCACGCGCCCGACATCGGCGCCGGTCGGCCGCACCCACGGCTCCTGCATGGCGGCCTCGATGCGGTCCTCCATCTCGTCGGGCAGCTTGTGCCCACCGCGGGCGAAGAACTTGATGCCGTTGTCGGGCATCGGGTTGTGCGATGCCGAGACCATCACCCCGAAGTCGGCACCGGTATCGGCGGTCAGGTAGGCCACCGCAGGAGTGGGCAGCACCCCGGCGTCGTAGACGTCGACGCCGGCCGACGCGAGCCCGGCGACCACGGCCGCGCTGAGGAACTCGCCCGATGCCCGTGGGTCGCGGCCCACGACCGCCTTGGGCCGGCGAGCAGTGCCGGACCCGGCGGAGCCGAGCACCCGGGCCGCGGCCACGCTGAGCGACAGGGCCAGCTCGGCGGTGACGACGGGGCCGTTGGCGAGGCCGCGGACACCGTCGGTGCCGAAGAGTCGGGACCTGTGCAGGGCACCCTTCCAGCCGTGATCGAACCGAAACCTACCCCGAACAGACCGGAGGCGGCACCGCGCGGTGCCGCCTCCGGTCTGTTCGGCGCCGGTGGCGCCAGCCGGTGAGCTGGGTCAGCGCTTGCTGTACTGCGGCGCCTTGCGAGCCTTCTTCAGCCCGGCCTTCTTGCGCTCGGGCACTCGGGCGTCGCGGGTGAGGAAGCCGGCCTTCTTCAGCGCCGGACGGTTCAGCTCGGGGTCGACCCCGTTGAGCGAGCGGGCGACACCCAGACGCACGGCCCCGGCCTGGCCCGAGGGGCCACCGCCGTGCACGCGCACGAGCACGTCGTACGACCCGTCGAGCTCGAGCACCTTGAGCGGCTCGCTGACGATCTGCTGGTGCACCTTGTTCGGGAAGTACGTCTCGAGGGTGCGGCCGTTGATGGTCCACTCACCCGAGCCCGGGACGATGCGCACCCGGGCGACGGCCTGCTTGCGCCGGCCGGTGGCCGCACCGGGAGCCGACGCGGACGGACGGCGTGCCGGCTCCTCGGAGACCGGGGCGGAGGACTCGGTGCGGTACTCGCTGACCGGGGTGTCGTCGGCGTTCGTGCCGACGGTCTCGTCGATGCTGGCGTTCTCGCTCATCACTGGGCCACCTGGGTGATCTGGTAGGGCGTCGGCTGCTGGGCGGCGTGCGGGTGCTCGGCCCCGCGGTACACCTTGAGCTTGGTCAGCTGCTGGCGTCCGAGGGTGGTCTTCGGGAGCATCCCGCGCACCGCCTTCTCGACCGCCTTCTCCGGGCTCTTGGCGAGCAGCTCGGTGTAGGAGACCGACTTCAGGCCACCGGGGAAGCCCGAGTGGCGGTAGGCGCGCTTCTTCTCGGCCTTGGAGCCGGTGAGCGCGACCTTGTCGGCGTTGACGATGATGACGAAGTCACCGGTGTCGACGTGCGGGGCGAAGATCGGCTTGTGCTTGCCGCGCAGCAGCACGGCGGTCTGGCTGGCGAGGCGGCCGAGCACGATGTCGGTGGCGTCGATGACGTGCCACGCCCGGGTGACCTCGCCCGCCTTGGGGGTGTAGGTGCGCATGGGTGCTTCCTGACGATGATCGGGTGATCGTGTGCCGCGGGATCCGGGAAGGACACACGCTCATCGCGTCCGGCACATCGACAGCACAGTCTACGGGCGCGGACGTCCTCCCCTGAAATCGCGGATGCCGCCCGCCGCCAACGCGCTGACCTGCACCTTCGCCTTAGGCTCCGGAGCCCGAGCCAGTTCTCCAAACAGAATGTGCACAACTAGTGTGCACCGAGCGGGCGGATGCCGGGGCCCGGGTTGTCCACAGGGCACCGTCGTGCGGTGGCCGACTCCCGGTTCGGACACTACGGTCCTTGAGGAAGGCAACCTCCTGCGGGCCCGGCGCGTCACCCGCGTCTCGTCGTGCCCGCCGTCGACCTCGGCCGTGGACCACGCGGAAAGGACGCGTCGTGAGCACCACTCCCCTCTCGCCCGCCTCGGCCCGGCGGCGGTTCCTCATCCTGACGACGACCCGGTGGTTCCCGGTCGGACTGACCATCGGCATCCTCACGCTCTGGCCGCTCGAGCGTGGCCTCACCGTGGCCGAGACCCTCACCGCGCTGTCCTTCGCGGGCGCGGTCGTCTTCGTGCTCGAGCTGCCCACGAGCGGGTTCGCCGACGCCTTCGGGCGGCGGCCGGTGTTCCTGGCGGCCGGCGCGCTGAACATCGTGTCGACCTCGGCGATCCTGCTCGCCGACTCGTTCTGGACCTTCGCCCTCGCCTCCTCACTGCTCGGCCTGTTCCGCGCCGTCGACTCCGGACCTCTCGAGGCGTGGTTCGTCGACACCGTCCACGAGACCGAGCCCGGAGCCGACGTCGACCAGGCGCTCTCCGCAGAGGGCACGATCGTCGGCGTCGCCATCGCCACCGGCTCACTGGTGTCCGCCGGCCTGGTGCTCTGGCACCCGCTGTCGTCGAGCTCGGCCCTGATGCTGCCCTTCCTCGCCTGCGGCGTGATGAACGTCGTCCATCTGGTCGTCGGTGCGGCCCTGATGAGGGAGAGCCGCACCCACCCGCACACCGACGCCACCGGCGTCCGGCGGGCGCTGGACTCCGCACGCGAGGCGCCGCGCGTCATCCGCAGCGGTCTCGGACTGCTGCGCACCAGCGCGGTCCTCCGCGGGATCGTGCTGGTCCAGGTCTTCTGGGCGGTGGCCATGGTGGTGTTCGAGACCTTCCAGCCGGTCCGCCTCGCCGAGCTGCTCGGCAGCGAGGAGCGAGCGGGCGTATGGATGGGCGTCGTCGCGGCCGGCGGCTGGGGGGTGGTGGCGCTCGGGTCGGCGCTGGCCGGTCGTGCGTCGCGGCGGATCGGGGTGGCCGGCGCCGCGATGCTCGCCCGGGTGCTCAACGGCCTGGGCGCGGTGGCGATGGGCCTGGTCGCCGGGCCGGTGGGACTCGTGGCGGCGTACCTGGTCACCTACTGCCTGCACGGCGCGGGCGGCCCGATGCACGGCGCGCTGCTGCACCGGGAGGCGTCGGCGCGCAACCGTGCGACGGTGCTCTCGATGGACTCGATGACGATGTTCGCCGCCTACAGCATCTCGGCTCCCCTGCTCGGCCTGCTCGCCGAGCGCACCTCCAACCAGCTCGCGATGGTGACCGCCGGTGCGGTCAGCGTGCTCGGCGTGATCCTCTACCTGCCGGCTCGCCGGGCCGAGAAGGCGCGCTCCGCCGAGCCGGTGGCCGCGGTCACCGGATGACGCACCGCCGTTCGAGCCGGCCGCGGCGTCGCACCTTCATGGCGCCGTGCACTCGGCCGTCGAGCTGACCGCACGTTCCGCATCTCGTCCGTAACCGGACGTGTCGCACCCCGTCCGCTGAGCGGACATTCTGCAACACTGGCGGGTATCCCTTGTGCACAACTAGTATGCAAAGATACTGTGCATACATGAGCGATCGCTCCAGTGCAGGCAAGCCCGAGGAAGGCGCGCCGCTCACCGGCATCCGCCTCGACGCGACGGCCCTGAAAACACTCGCCCATCCGCTGCGCAGCAGGCTGCTGTCGGCCCTGCGGGTCGGCGGCCCGGCGACGGCCACCGACCTCGCCGCTCAGCTCGGCACCAACTCCGGGGCGACGAGCTACCACCTGCGACGGCTCGAGTCGGTCGGCCTCGTCACCGACACCGGCGAGGGCGCGGGCAAGCGGCGGCTCTGGCGGGCCAGTACCGAGAGCCACCAGTTCACGGCCAGCGACTTCGCCGGCGACGAGGACGCCGAGACGGCCCTGGGCTGGCTCACCCGTGACTACTCGCGCCATCTCGGCGAACGTTTCGAGCGGTGGCTCGACGTCGAGCACACCTGGCCGCCGGAGTGGCGCGACGCCGTGGGGATGAGCGACAGCTACGTCATCGCGACCCCGGAGCAGGTGCAGTCGCTCAAGGCGGAGATCGACGCACTCCTCGACCGGTACCGGCGCGTGGGCCAGGGCAACCCCGACGCCCGGCGGGTGGCCGTCTACACCGTCGCCTACCCGCTCGACCTCGACCGCGTGCCTCGCGGGAAGGACCGGTCCTGACTCCCTCCCCCGCGCTCACCCCGCGGGCGGCCCGGCGGGTCTTCTACGCGCTCACGCTGACCCGCTGGTTCCCGATCGGGCTCGTCGTCGGGACGATGACGCTCCTCCCGCTCGACCGCGGCCTCTCGGTGGCGCAGGCGCTCGCCGCGTTCGCGTTCACCGGCTGGGTGGTGTTCGCGCTCGAGCTGCCGACCAGCGGGTTCGCCGACGCGTTCGGGCGCCGCCCGGTCTACGCCGCCGCCGCCGTCGTGCAGGTCGGTGCCGCCGCGACCCTGCTGGTCGCGCAGAGCTTCTGGGCGTTCGTCCTCGGGGCGGTGCTCATGGGCGTCTTCCGGGCGCTGGACTCCGGCCCGCTCGAGGCGTGGTTCGTCGACACCGTGCACGAGAGCGCGCCCGGCGCCGACGTCGACCGCCCGCTCGCGGTCCACAGCACGATGCTCGGCGTCGGCATCGCCGCCGGCGCCCTGCTCGGCGGCGGGCTGGCGGCCTGGCACCCCTTCCGCGACTCCTCCGCGCTCGACCTGCCGTTCGCGGTCTTCACGGGGCTGGCAGTCGTGCACCTGCTCGCCGTGCTCCTGCTGATGCGCGAGCGGCGCGCCACGGGCGGTGCGACGGCGGCCCGGCGGGCGGTGCGCTCGGCACGCGCGACGCCGGGCGTCATCCGCGGCGGGCTCGGGCTGCTGCGCACCAACCGGGCGCTGCGCGGGCTCGTCGTCGTCGAGGTGTTCTGGTCGGTCGCGATGATCGTCTTCGAGACGTTCCAGCCGATCCGGCTCGCCGAACTGCTCGGCTCGGAGGAGCGGGCGGGCGCGTGGATGGGTGCGGTGGCCGCGGCCGGCTGGGGGGTGTTCGCGGTGGGCGCGGCACTCGCGGGCCTGCTCTCGGCGCGCATCGGCGTCGCGCGGGCCGCGGTCCTCGCCCGCGTCCTCGACGGCGCCGGTGCCGTCGTCATGGGCCTCGTCGCCGGCCCGGTGTCCCTCGTCGTCGCTTACCTCGTGACGTACTCCCTCCACGGCGCCGGCGGGCCGATGCACCATGCCCTGCTGCATCGCGAGGCGGAGTCACGCAACCGGGCCACGGTGCTGTCGATGAACTCGATGATGATGTTCGCCGCGTTCAGCACCGCCGCCCCATTGCTCGGCCTGCTCGCCGAGGGCACGTCGACCCAGGTCGCCATGGTCACCGCCGGTGCGTTCAGTGTGCTGGGCGCCGTGTTCTACCTCCCGGCCCGCCGAGCGGAACGGGCGCGCGCCGCGATCCCGGCTCCGATGGCCGAGTGA
>JBOFBK010000264.1:0-4992 GCA_051645525.1 Dermatophilaceae bacterium
CTGGTCGCCGGCGTCGCCGCTCCGGCCGTCGACGCGATGCCCTCGCCCCGGCATCGGTCCGCTCCATGGCACTCGCCAGCCGGTCCACCGCCTCGGTCATCACCTCGGGCGGCTGCACGTACGGGATGCGGAGCCACCGACCCAGGCCCCCGACCGGGGCGAACCGCGGCCCGGCGGCGACCAGCAGGCCCTGCACCTCGGCCGCGACCGCCACCTCGGTGGCGTCGGTGCCCTCCGGCAGCTCGCACCACAGCGACATCCCGCCACCGGGAACGGTGAACCGGATGCCGGGCAGCCGGGTGTGCAGGGCCGTCACCAGGGCGTCGCGCGAGTGCAGCAGCTCGAGCCGCCGGCCGGTCGGCATCCCCTCGTCCGAGCGCAGCAGCTCGGCGGTGACCAGCTGCTCGAGCACGGCCGCACCGGGGTCGGTCGTCATCCGAGCCTCGACGATCGGCTGGATGAGCCTGCGCGGCAGCCGGATCCAGCCGGTGCGAAGACCGCCCCAGTGCGACTTCGCCATGCTGCCCACGGTGATGGTGCCGGCGTGGTGGGCGGCGAACGGTCGCGGCAGCGGCAACGGCGTGTCGAGCACGACGTCGACGATGGTCTCGTCGACGACCGGGACGGTGCCGGCTCTCCGCAGCGCCCGGGCGAGGACGGCGCGCACGTCATCCGGCATCAGGGCGCCGGTCGGGTTCTGGAAGTCGGGGACGACCACCGCGAGGGGAGCGGCTGCGGCCGCGACAGCGGACTCGACCGCCGCGGCGCTCCATCCGGCCGGCCCGACGGGCATCGTGGTGACTCGGGCGCCCGCACGGCCGAAGACGCCGAGGGTGTTGGGGTAGCCCGGGGTCTCGACGAGCACCCGGCCGCCAGGTCGGTGCAGGGCCGCGGCCACGGTGGCGACCCCGGCGATCGCACCGGAGGTGACGACGACCTGGTCGGGGGTCGTCGGCAGGCCACGAGCGGCGTAGCGGTCGGCCAACGCCTCGCGCAGCTCCGGCAGGCCGTGGGTGAGGTACCCGGCCGCGGCGAGGTACGACGGCAGGCGCGCGACCGCCGCCTCGTACGCCTCGGCGACCCCGGCCGGTGCCCGCACCGCGGCGCAGGTGAGGTCGATGACGTCCTCGCGCGGCTCGGCCGGGTAGAGCGAGCCGCTGCCCAGCCGGCGGGTGGGCTCGGGGAGGGTGGCCACCGACCCCGATCCGCGACGCGACTGCAGATAGCCGAGGTCGCGCAGCATCGCGTACGCACCGGCGACCGTGGTGCGGCTGACGCCGAGCCGCGCGGTGAGCTCGCGCTCGCTCGGCATCCGGGTGCCGGGGGAGATCCGGCCGTCGGCGACGGCGAGGCGGATGGCGCCGGCCACCGCGCGGTAGACCGGGCGGGTCGCCGGGAGGTCCCCGAGGAGGGTGGCGACGCCGGCCGCGGGCAGCGTTCTCGGTGTCGGCATGGCGGCCACTCTCGCAGAAGTGGCTATCGATTCTCAGGCCACTTGTGCGGAATGGTGGCGGCATGTCACCGATCCAGCTGATGCGCCGCGGCGCCGCACGCCGAGTCGAGCTGATACCGATGACGCCGCTCGAGCAGCTGCGCGCCGGCCACCTGCCCCGCCGGCTGGTGCAGCTCGTGGCCGGCCTCACCCTGTTCGGCGCGACGATGGCGCTGTTGCTCCGAGCCGGTCTCGGGCTGGAGCCGTGGGGCGTGTTCACCTACGGCCTGATCCAGCACGTCCCGATCTCGTACGGCCAGATGGTGGTCGCGAGCTCCTTCGTCATCCTGCTGCTGTGGATCCCCCTGCGGCAGTGGCCCGGTCTCGGGACGATCGCCAACGCGCTCGTCATCGGCGTCGCGACCGACCTGACCCTGGCCGTGGTGCCACCGGTGGAGGGCCTCGGATGGCGTGCCGCCGCGATGCTCCTCGGCGTGGTCGGCAACGGGCTCGCCGGTGCGATGTACATCGGCAGCCAGCTCGGGCCGGGGCCGCGCGACGGGCTGATGACCGGGTTGCATCGGCGAACCGGACGCTCGATCCGGCTGGTGCGCACGGGGATCGAGGTCACCGTGGTCGTCCTCGGGTGGCTGCTCGGCGGCATCGTCGGGGTCGGCACCGTGGTGTACGCGCTGCTCATCGGTCCGGTCGTGCAGATGTTTCTTCCCTTGCTCACCGTGCGGCTCGACCTGTCGGGGAAGCCGGATGACGGTGCGCCGGTACCCGGCTCCTCGCGCCCTGGATGACGGCGCGCCGGTACCCAGCTCGTCGCTGCCGGGATGACGGCGCGCCGGCTGCCACCCGAGGTGGCCACGTCATCCAGAGGCGGCCCGCGCGTCATCCGGAGTCGGCACGCGTCATGACCGGATGATCGCGTGGCGCGGTTCCCGTGCGACCGGCGACGGGTCCGTGGTTGCCCGAACTGTTCACTCCGGCAACGGTGCTCGATATGGAGATCCCGACGCCTGGTGCGCTGTCCGGCTGCTGTGGCCGGTGCAGTCGGCGCGCGGCGACTCCCCGAGAGCATGAGCCACGGTCGCAGGCGGTGCTGTCGGGACCTACCCTCGGCCGCATGGTCTGCACCGTCGCCCGGGTGCTGCTCGGCCTGGTCCTCGGTGTCGCCGGGCTGGGTCACTTCGTCGACACGGAGTCCTTCCTCGCGCAGGTTCCGCCGTGGTTGCCGGCGCCGGAGTGGATCGTCTGGATCTCCGGCGTGGTCGAGCTGATCCTGGCGGCGGCGTTGCTGTTCGCACCCGCGGGGCGTCGGGCGTTGGTGGGCTGGGTCGTGGCGGCGTTCTTCGTCGCGGTCTTCCCGGGCAACGTGTCGCAGTTCGTGACCGATGGGTCGGCCTTCGGGCTCGACTCCGATGCCGACCGGGCGATCCGGCTGTTGTTCCAGCCGGTGCTGGTCGTGTGGGCGCTGTGGTCCACCGGTGCGTGGCGCGAGTGGCGGGAACGCACGGCGAGATCGTCGACATCAGTCACCCGCCGCCGATGACGACGTCGGTCGGTTCGGCCGGGTCAGCGGCCGTTGCTTCGGCGACCGGGTGCTTCGGCGACCGGGTGCTTCGGCGACCGGGTGCTTCGGCCACCGGGGAGCAGGGATCGAGCGAGGTGCCGATGACGCTTGCCTTCCTGGTCGGACGACCTGGACGAATGGGATGGGTGGGCATGGTGCGTCAAGCCGTCGGGTTCGACGCCGGTCGACGGAGCGACGACGGGCAGCGGTAGCGGCTGGCATCGCGTGGGAGGGGTTCTCGGACCTCGTTCTGTAGGGGCGGGGCGTGGCCTTCGGTTGCATATCGAACACATGTACGAGTATGATGGCAGCATGAGCCAGCACCGGATGTCGCTCTCGGAGCGTCGCTCGGCGGTGAAGGTCGGCCGTGGCGCACTGGCCGGGCTGGGCGCCCTGCTGCACGAGGCCTCAGGTGCAGACCTTGCCGATCTGATGGTCCTGGCTGACGAGGCGGCCGCGTTAGCGCGGGCGGTACAGGTGGAGATCGCGGTCGAGGCGGTGCGGCGTGGTGAGATCGCCGGGCGGGAGGTCGACTCGTGGGTCAAGGGTCACGCACCGTCGCTGCGCCAGGGCGGGTGGTACCCGCTGGCAACAATCGCCCGGGAGGTCGCCGCCGCGAGTCGTGGGTCCGGGCTGGGCGCGAGCGCGAGCTCGGCGGCCCTCGACGGCTCGAGCCCGCTCGGGATCGTCTGGGCGGCGATGACGCCCGCCGTCGCCGACGAAGCCCCACACGACGAGAGTGGTGACGTCCACGGCGGTGGTGACGTCCACGGCGTGGTTCAGTCCCGCGTTGCGGGCGAGATGCTGCTCTCTCCCGGTTCTGCGCTGGCGGTACTGGCCGAGATCGGCAAGCTCGCCCCGAGGTTGCTACCGCCCGCCGTGCCGACCGTCACAGAAGCGATGGTCGACCTTGTCGGCCGGTGCGGAACCAGCACGATGCGCAGGCTCCGCCCTGCGCTCATCGCCAAGCACGGCATCACCGGCGAGCTCGACCGGCTCCAGGAACGCCTGGTTCCGTCGGCGTACCTGTCGAGCCCACGGGTCAGGTCCGCCGAGGTCACCGAGTACGCGTTGGCGATGACTCCGTCGCAAGCGGCAGTCCTGGAGGCCGCGATCGGGCCGCGGTCGGCGCCACAGCCGAACGACGAGACCGGTGAGGCCGACCTGCGTCCCGCTGGGCAACGGCGAGTCGAGGCCCTCACCGAGGTCCTTTCCCGCGGCGCCGCCGTCGACATCGACGCGACGGCAGGAGGTGATGGAGCGGCCGGGTCGCCGGTCGCGGTGCACGTGACCATCCCTCTCGCGGACCTCCGAGACATGACGGCCGGTGACACTGCCGAGAAGGGAGCCGGTGAGGTACTGGGGTCGGTGGCCACCGGCGCGCTGATCGGGCCGGGCCAGCTCCGCCGCATCGCCTGCGACGCAGTCCTCGTGCCCTACGTCCTCGGTTCGCGTGGTGAGATCGTCGACCAGGGCAGGGCCGTGCGGCTCTTCACCAAGGCTCAGCGTCGACGGTTGACGCTGCGGGACAGGGGCTGTACCTATCCCGGGTGTGGCGCTCCTGCCGCCTGGTGCAAGGCGCACCACGTGCGCTGGTGGGAGCACCACGGACCTTCCGACATCGACAACGCCGCCCTGCTCTGCGGTCGTCACCACACCGTCGTCCACACCCGCCGACTCTGGGCGACGGTGGACGAGGTACCCGATGAGCACGGCCGGAGCGTCACCTGGGACCTCACTCCTGGCTCCTATGACCAGGCACTCGGCCGATGTCGCGCCCGAGAACGCGGGCTCGACCACCGCCGTGCCCATGCCGCTCGATTGCATAGCGGTCTGATCGATCACCCAGTAGCCGACATCCACCACGATGACGATGGTGCAGCGGAGCACGCGTGGCCGGCGGGCTGCGAGCGTGGTGAGCGGCCGGGTGACGATGGTGACGGTGCAGCGGCGGATGGCTGGCACGCGGCCCTCCTGGATG
>JBOFBK010000265.1:0-1111 GCA_051645525.1 Dermatophilaceae bacterium
GGGCCGGGGCTGGCGCGACGACGACCTGGCCGCTGTACTTCATACTGCCGCAGTGCCGTTCACCACCCCGGCCGACCTGGCCGGCGAGGTGGCCGACGTGCTCGCCGCCGACGGGGTGGTGGCCTGGTTCGACGGGCGCAGCGAGCTCGGCCCCCGCGCGCTCGGGCAGCGCTCGCTGATGGCGCACCCCGGCCGGGCCGCCAACCTGGAACGACTCAACGACGTCAAGGGCCGCGAGCAGTTCCGCCCGGTAGCGCCGATGGTGCTCGCCGAGCGGGCGGCATCCATCTTCTCCGGCGGGCCGATACCGAGCGACTACATGCTGTTCGTCCACGAGGTGGCACCCGAGTGGCGGGAGCGCATCCCGGCGGTCGTGCATGTCGACGGCACCGCCCGCATCCAGACCGTCGACGACACCCGGCTGCCCCGGGTCGCCGCGCTGCTGCGAGCGTTCGAGGCTCGCACCGGGCTGCCGGTCGTCGTGAACACCAGCCTCAACACCGCCGGCCGCCCGATGGTCGACACCCCGCGCGAAGCCCTCGAGCTGTTCGGGTCGGCACCGGTCGACGCCCTCGTGCTCGGGCCGCACCTCGTGCGCCGCGCCCAGCTGTTCACCGGGGAGCGCGGATGACGCCGCCCGCACCCCCCGCCGCGCCGGCATCCTCACCCGGCTCGACATCGTCGTCCGCCGGCCCGATGTCGGCGGCGGCGGACCGGTCGCGGTACTCCGTGGTCGTGCCCACGGTGGGTCGCCCGAGTCTCACCACGATGCTCGACTCCCTTGCCGGCCAGGCGGGCCCGCTCCCCGAGCGGGTCGTGGTCGTCGACGACCGGGCGGATGCCGACCGCCACCCGCCGCTGTCGCCCCAGGTCGGGGACGTGCCCACCGTGGTCGTCCCCGGGCTGGGCCGCGGCCCGGCCGCGGCCCGTAACCTCGGCTGGCGGCTGGTGACCTCGCCGTGGGTGGTGTTCCTCGACGACGACGTGGTGCTGCCCGACGGTTGGGCGGACGCGCTGGCCGCCGACCTCGCCGCCGCCGACGAGCACCACGCGGGAGTACAGGGCCGGCTCGAGGTGCCTCTCCCGCCGCGCCGTCGCCCGACCGACTGGG
>JBOFBK010000266.1:0-4199 GCA_051645525.1 Dermatophilaceae bacterium
GGAGTCCCGGCCCGGCGATGGCGACGATGTCTCCGACCGCCGCCGAATGGTGGCTTCTCCGGTACCAACGAGTAGCGGACGGCACGACGGTGACCGGCCGCCCACGCAACCCGGGCAGTGCACTCCACGGCAGGGATGCCGTGCTCGCAGCGGGGATGACGACGACGCGGTCGGCTTTCTCGACCAGGTCCGCCACGCGGAGCGCCTCACCCATGCGGTCGAGAGAGTCCGAGTATGCGGCCTCGACCACCGAGGCGAGTGCGTGCCCGGACGGCGCCCGGACCGTGGCCCTCAGGTCGGCCAGCAGTTCCCCCGCCAGACGTTCGATGTCTTGGGCCGGTCCGAGGGTGAGGAGTCGACACCCCCGTGTGCCAAGACCGACGACGTAGAGATGGCCGCCGAACGTGAAGAACGACAGCAGGACGGCCCCATTCGTCACTGCGAGCCCAGCGGCGATCTCCGCAACCGTTGCCACCGTGGCGGCCTGGCGGGAACCCGGCGCCTCATCGCGAGCTCGGTGTCGGATCCACGTTCGCTCGGCCACCGAGCGCTGGAGCGCCCTCTCCTCGGTCCGCAACGGGTCGTCATCCGGCACCTCGCCGATATCGATCAGGTAGCGGGTGCGGCGCAGACGAGCGATGAGCGAGGTGAGGGTGTCATCACGGTCTGGTACCGCAAGCCTGGCCCGCTGCGATGCGGCGCGCCAACGCTCGACGGCGTCGAAGAGCCTCGGCGGGTCCCCGGTCTCCAAGGCGAGCCCCACGTCGACATCCCGGATCGTCCGGCCGTGGAGCGCGAGGGCAGCTCGGACGTCCAGGCTCGAGTTGTCGCCCTGATGGCGGATGAGCAGGTCGGCTGACTCGCGTAGAACCCTCCGGGCCGCCGCCACACGACCTTCGCCCACCAAGGTCCGCGCCCGCAGCGAGCGTTCGTGGAGGACGATTCCGACCGGCTGGCGCGGGCCGTGCGCCAGCCGGTCGAGTGCGGACCGCGCCCCAGAGATGTCCCTGCGGCGGAGGGCGAGCTCAGCATCGAGCCGTGTTGCCATTCGAGACGCGGTGTCGCCCGGGCGGCCGGTACTCGTCAGAGCCTTCAGCGCCCTCGACAGCGCGGCCACGGAGCTGCCGGAGCGAACGTCGACGGCGACCTGCACGAGCCGCGCTTCGTCGCGCCGCGACCACGCCTGACGCGCACTGAACGCGCGTGCTGCACGCTGTGCCTGTTCCCGAGCTTCGGCGAGGTCGTCACGCAGCAGTGCGCACAGCGCGAGATCGAGGTGGACGTCGCCGCGGTCGATGAGCATGCGCGCGGACGCGCTTGCGTCCAGTGCCGTCCGTAGCGCGTCCTCCGCCTGGTCGATGAGTCCGGCGTCGGCGAGCACGCGTGCCCGATCGAGCCGGGCGCGGGCTCGGTCTACCGAGACGGGTATCCGGTCGGCCTCCTCCATGAGCCGAATGGCAGCTGGCAGGTCGCCTGCCATCCACTCCAGGCAGCCCATGTTGTGCAGTGACTTGAACCGCTGGATCGGCAGGTCGCACCGCGTTGCGACGTCGAGCGCCCGTCTGAGGGCACGCCGGGCTCGGGGTAGATCGAGCATCGAGGTGTGCACGAGCCCGCGGTTGAGCAGCGTTGTTGCGATCTCGGCGTCGGTCAGCACTGACCGCTGGAGGGGTACCCGCCCGAGGGCGGCCGCCGCCTCGGCCCACTCGCCGCACCAGATGCGGACCGCGCCCTCCTGGACATCACACAGTGCGGTGAGCCGATGACTACCGAGACGCTGCGCGACCGCTCGCGCCTCCAGCAGCTCGGCCAGTGCAGCGTCCCGGCCCTCGAGGGAGAGGGCCGCATAGGCATGAGTGATTCGCGTCGCCGCCACCGCCTTTTCGGCGTCGTCGGACGGGTCGTCGGCGAGCAGACGCAAGGCCCGCCCGAGTGCACGCTGTGCTGAACGGGGCCGACCAAGCATCAGTTCGCGGGCTGCCTGCGATCGCAGGCCCTCGGCTTGCTCGAGACGACCGATCGGCGCTCCTCCTCAGATCTCGAACGTCGGGGTGATGACAGGTCGCGCGTGCGGATCCGCTGGCCGGATGACGAAATGGACCAGCCCGCGAGCGACGCCTTCGACGGTGAACCGGCCCCGGTCGTCCGTGGTGACCGAGCGGGTGCGCGAGCGTTCGCGCACCTCTACCTCGGCCGGTGCCGTGAGCCAGCCCCGAACGGTCGCCGTCTCAGCACCGGTCTGCTCGATCGCGACCATCACGCTCAGGCCGTCGCTGGCGAAAGTGATGGACGATGCCCGGTCGTAGTCGGCGGCACGGACGATGCCACTCGTCTCCGGTTGAACGATCCGGGCGACATCCGCCTCGAGCGCGGCGACGGTCATCGCGAACTGAGCACGGCCGGCGAGACCCACGGGGACGGGATCGAGTGCATCGAGCATCGCCCGGAGCGCCTCAGCCACGGCTGCGTCGACGTCGTCGAGCGGGCCGTCGGCGAACGAGTCGAGTTCCGATGTCGAGGTCATCGCGCACCGTCCCAGGCAGGGTCGGCAGTGAGCGAGAGGCGCAGCTTGGCGAGGCAGCGGCCGCGCGTCGGGCCGATGCTGCCGATCGGCATTCCCAGGGCCTCGCTGACGGCGTGATAGTCAGGGCGTTCGCTGTACGCCACGAGTCGCAGTAGCTGCTGACAACGTGCCGGAAGGTCCTGGAAGTGCTGCCACAGACGGGCGTTGGTATCGGCGAGTAACGCAAGGGCGTCCGGGCCGGCGGACTGGTCAGGACGGCTGACGAGTTCCTCGGTGTCGGTCGCCGTAGCGCGCCGGGAGCGTCGCGACACCGCCCACGCTTCCCGTCTGGCGGTCGTGACGAGCCACTTGAGGACCCCTTGGGGGTCGGTGAGACCGTCCGCGTGCTGCACGAGTCGCAGCCAGGTCGTCTGCACGACGTCCTCGGCAACGGAGGGGTCCAGGCCCTGTCCTCGTGCAACGTGCCAGAGCAGCGGGGTCACGCGGTCGACGAGGTCGGGCATCGCCGTCGAGTCACCGTCAAGGTGGCGGCGCATCGCGTCACCCACCAGGCTGGCGAACCCCTGCGCCTCGTTCTCGATGCTCACGGTGTGGTCCCGGCGCCCGAGCTGCCCCGGTAGAAACGGTTGTCGGCGGTGTCCTCGCACGCTGCCTTGACCGCCTCGGTGACCGAGATCCGCCGAGCGCCGGGCACCAGGTGACAGGCGACGTCGGCAGCGAAGGCCGGCGCTGCGAACGATGTGCCGCTCCATACCCCGAAGCCGCTGGAGAAGTCGTCGTCGTCGACGAGCCCCCGAGCCGGAACGCCGTTCGCTCCGTTGTCGCGAAGGACCTGCTGGCGGGTGGCAGCGTTGAAGGTCGTGGGCATCGTGCTGACCACCGCGGTGCCTGGACGATAGGTCGTGACCCAGTCACCGGTGTTCGAGTAGAGCGACACGACTGCACGGTCGGGGTTCTTCGCACCGACGCTCGTGAGGATGGCGCCGTCCGGGTGCATGGTCAGCCCCGCCGGGTAGAACGCGATGTCGCTCGAACTGTTGCCCGCCGCTGTGACGACGGCGACCCCAGCCGCGGCGAACGCACGGAGCATCGCAGCGAGAGCGGGCTCTTGGTCGAAGGCACCTGGCGTCTCGTGGTAGTAACCCCACGAGATGCTGAGAACACTGACCGGGTCCCACGGTGCGCCTGGGTTCGCCTGGGCATGGAGGTGGCGAGTGAGTAGCCGGCGGAGGGACTCGAGAACCACCGACTCGGCCACGACGCCGTCACCGGCCATGATGCAGACCGGGAGGATCCGCGCGGACGGGCATCGCTGCCGGATCACGCCGGCGATGAACGTCCCGTGTCCGGCGGCGGGATCGAGGAAGCCGTTCACGGTGTCGCAGGTGATACCGGTGTTCTCAGGGTCGGCCTCCGCAGGGAGGCTCAGTCCGAGAGGCGCGCCATCGATGCCAACCGGATCGCGCTCGACGCCGAGTCCCGTCCCGTCCTCGGCGAAGAACCACGGGTGCTCTCCGATGCCGGTGTCCAGCACCGCGATCACCGGGCCGTCGTAGCCGCGTGCCGGCTCGGGGCGAGCGACGCTCAACTGTACGGGGAAGCGGCCGGTCGCCGCGCCCGACGGTGAGGGCGCGCCCACGTTGTTGCCGTAGCCCACGTTGTTGCCGTATCCGAC
>JBOFBK010000267.1:0-2233 GCA_051645525.1 Dermatophilaceae bacterium
GCGGTCGACGGAGGAGACACTCACGTACCCGAGCGTAACCTACGCTTCCGTAACTTACGAAAACGTAACCTCAGCGCCGTCTCAGTGGCCGCTCACCACTTTCCCGCCCCATGCGACAACCTGGAGCGAAGCACCCCGAATGTTCCGACGCCTCGCTCCAGGTTTTGGCATGGGGCGAAAAAGTGCCTTGAGGCAAGGGGGCGGTGTCAGTGGTCGCCGGCCATGAGGCGGCCGATCTCGGTGCGGTCGGCATCCTCTGCCGCCATCTCGGCGACCACCTTGCCACCGTGCACGACGACGACCCGGTCGGAGAGCGAGAGGATCTCGTCGAGCTCGGCCGA
Organism: Dermatophilaceae bacterium; assembly: GCA_051645525.1. GTDB lineage: Bacteria > Actinomycetota > Actinomycetes > Actinomycetales > Dermatophilaceae > JBOFLG01. The sequence continues at coordinate 342 of JBOFBK010000267.1, forward strand.
CACCAGCAGCACCGCGGCGCCGGCGTCGCGAGCCTGGACGACGCGCCGGTGGATGGCCTCGATCGAGCCGACATCGACCCCGCGGGTGGGCTGCGCCGCCATCAGCAGCCGCGGCTGTGACGACAGCTCGCGGGCCACGACCACCTTCTGCTTGTTGCCGCCGGAGAGCGACCCTGCGGACTGCATGACACTCGAGGAGCGGATGTCGAACTCCGCACGCAGCCGCTCGGCGTTCTCGCGCACGGCGTCGAACCGGCGTACGCCACGACGCGCGTAAGGCTCCTGGTCGTAGGCGTTCAGCACGAGGTTGTCGGCGATCGAGTAGGCGGCGACCAGGCCGTGCTTCTCGCGGTCCTCGGGCACATGGCCCACCCCGGCGTCGTGCGTGCGGTCGGGATCGGCGCGGGTGAGATCGAGGTCTCCGAGCATCATCCGGCCGGAGACGACCTTGCGCATGCCGGCGAGCGCCTCGACCAGCTCCCGCTGCCCGTTTCCCTCCACGCCCGCGACGCCGACGATCTCGCCGGATCGCACCGACAGGGTGACACCGTCGACCGCGGGGCAGTCACGGTCGTCACGCACGTACAGGTCGTCGATCTCCAGCACGACCTCGCCCGGGCTGGCCGCCGACTTCTCGATCGAGAGCACCACCTCGCGGCCGACCATCATCGTCGCGAGCCCGCGGGCGTCGGTCTCGGCGGTCGCGACCTCGCCGACGACGGCGCCCTGGCGCAGCACGTAGACCCGGTCGGCGACGGCGAGCACCTCGCGCAGCTTGTGGGTGATGAACACGATCGACGTGCCCGAGTTGGCGAGCTCCCTCATCACCGCGAGCAGCTCGTCGGTCTCCTGCGGGGTGAGCACCGCGGTGGGCTCGTCGAGGATGAGCAGGTCGACCTGCCGGGAGAGCGCCTTGAGGATCTCGACCCGCTGCTGGGTGCCGACCGGCAGGTCCTCGACCTCGGCGTCGGGGTCGACGGCCAGCCGGTGCTTGGCCGAGAGGGTGCGCACGAGCTCGCGGGCGGCCTCGAGATCGAGCACCAGCCCGCCGCGCACCGGCTCGTGCCCGAGCACGAGGTTCTCGGCCACCGTCATCACCGGCACGAGCTGGAAGTGTTGGTGCACCATGCCGATGCCGCGCCGGATGGCGTCGCGCGGGTCCTTGATCGGCGCGGCATCACCCTTGACGGTGACCGTTCCGGCATCCGGGGTGATGAGGCCGAAGATCTGGTTCACCAGAGTGGACTTGCCGGCGCCGTTCTCGCCGAGCAGCGCCACGATCTCGCCGCGCCGCACCTGCATGGTGATGTCGCGGTTGGCGTGCACCGACCCGAAGCTCTTCGAGAGCCCCGCGATGTCGAGCAGCACCTCGCCGACGTTGCCCTCGCCGAACCCGCTCACCTCCGGCGGCAGCTCGAGGATCGCCTCGTTGGTCACCACCGACTCGAGGTGCTCGGTGCTCGTGTCGAGGTGGAGGTCGACGGCCGCTTGGGTGTCGGCATGCACGTCGGGAAGCCCGGATGACGACCCGCCGACCGTCGTCGGGGATGACGACCCGCTCGCGGCTGCGGGGGATGACGCGCCGCTGGTTGTCGTGGAGGATGACGCACGGCCACCGCTTGCCGTCGTGGGAGTGCCCGGGTCACGCGTGCCGTCGTCCATCATTGGTCTCCCTTGACGTACGGCTGCCCGACTGCAGCCGGCGCTCGCACCCGCCCGGCGGCCACCGCGAGCACCACGAGGGTCGCGATGTACGGGAAGGTGCCGGTGATCTGGGGCGGGATGGTGAACCAGCCGGTCTGCTGGAGCTGGGAGGCGACCGCGTTGACGAAGCCGAAGAACAGCGCCATCGCGAACGCGCGCAGCGGCCGCCACGCGCCCATGATGAGGAT
>JBOFBK010000268.1:0-19673 GCA_051645525.1 Dermatophilaceae bacterium
TGGTCGTCATCACCCCTGATGCGTAGGCCGTGGCCTCGTACAGGCTGAGGTGTCCGGCGACCTGCGGCACCACGCCGTCGACGAGGGCAGGTTGATGCCTCCGCAGGATGGTCGCGGCCCGTGGATCGGCGAGCAGGTCGGCGAGCGGGGTGTGCACCCCCGGGTCGCCGGCGGCGAACTCCGTGGGGTCGGGCCGGCCCCGGGCCCGCTCGAGGACCTGCGGCCACTGCCGCCGCACCAGCAGGTGCTCGGCACCGACCGGGCCGTGCTGCGGGACGCCGAGTCGCTCGAACTGCTCCGCGGGCGCCTCGGAGGATCGCATGAGGTCGACGAGCAGCTCGCACATCCGCAGCTCGACGTCGTCGTCGACGAGCGGGCGCTGCTGCCCGGGGTCGGCCTCGAGGTCGAACAGCAGGGTGCCGAACACCGACGGGTCCACGGGCGCCGTGGCGGGGATGCGGAGGACCGGCATCCCCCTGGTGAACCCGAACGGTGAGCCCAGCGTGGCGCCGCTCAGCTCGTCGGCGCCGAAGAACGACCGCATGTGGGTCGGCATCAGCGTGTGCTCCACCAGCGGCTGGTTTCCCTCGGTGGCGCACGCGCGCAGGTACACCCACCGGCCGTCGGTCGCGCACACGTGCCCCCCGAAGGCGCCGAAGAGCGCGGCCTCGCGGACCGGCCGATCGTCCGCCAGCGTGTCGACCAGACTGTGCCCCTGCATGTCGGGGGTCGGTTCCAGCCCGAACCAGTCCAGCAGCGTGGGCCCGAGGTCGATGGTCTGGACGAGGCTGGTGCGCCGGACGCCGGCACCCTGGCTGCGCGGGTCCCAGATGAACAGCGGCGTGTGGATGGTCTCCTCGTACCACGGCGGGGCGAGCTTGCCCCACCAGTCGTGCTCGCCCAGCAGGTAGCCGTGGTCGGTACAGACGATCAGCATCGTGTCGCGCCACAGGTCGAGGGCGTCCATCGTGTCGAGCACGCGGCCGAGGGAGCGGTCGCACATGCTGAGCAGCGCGGAGTACTCGGCGCGCAGGTGCTCGACGGTCTCGCGATCCTCGGTGACGAGCTTGATGTCGGGCCAGTCGAAGTGCGGCCCGTCGTAGTCGTGCGGATACAGCTTCCGGTAGTCGTCGTAGGTGAAGAACGGCTCGTGGGGGTCGAAGGTCTCGATCTGCAGCAGCCAGCGGTCCGCTGCCGCGTTGCGGGTGAGGAAACGCAGGCCGGCATCGAAGGTGAGCGTCTGGCAGTGGTCGGCCTCCTCGGTCATCGCCGACCGGTTGAGCAGGTCCTGCCGGAAGGACTGGTGCGGCAGCGGCTTGCCGTCCGCAGGCGGGTCCGGCGGGTCGACCACGCCATGCCACGGGTCGCCCTCCTGACCCCGGAAGAACTCGAAGGTGCTGAACCGGTTGTGGTAGGTAGCCCCGCCGTCCTCCCAGTAGTGGTAGTGGTCGGTGGCGAGATGGGTGTGGACCCCGGCCTCGCGCAGGAGTTGCGGCACCGAGTCGTCGAATGGCTCCAGCGGGCCCCAGCTGCGGTGCAGGAAGTTGTACCGCCCGGTGTGCAGCTCACGCCGGGCGGGAACGCACGGCATGCTCCCGGCGTAGCACTGCTCGAAGGTGGCGGCCCGGGCCGCAAGCCGCTCGACGTTCGGGGCGTGGATGCCGCCCGCGCCCGATGGTGCCCCGTAGGGCGGCAGGTAGAGCCGGTTGAGACTGTCGAACATCACGACGATCGCTCGCATCGATCTCACCTCACCACGTGAGGAACAGCTCGATCACCGGCACCGCGACATCCGGCTTGGGCACCGGGAGGTCGAGGGTCAAGGCTCCCTCGGGCCGGTCCGCCAGCATCAGTGCGGCGTGCTCCGCGGTCGCGCTGTCGTGGAAGGTCACCTCGGAGGCGTCGTGGAGGAACTGGGCATAGCCGACCTTCCCGTCCAGCCCCGGCAGATGCAGGTGCTTGAACGGCCAGGCGAAGATGTGCACGTAGAGCCGGTCGCCACGCGCGGTGTAGCGGCAGTCCGGAGGTGGGGTGAGCTCGCTGGCGCCGGCGCCGCGGATGGCTGCCTCGTTCAGCTCCATCCAGGCGCCGATCTCGGTGAGGGTACGGCGCGACACCGCGTCGATCTCACCGCGCCCGTCGGGGCCGACGTTCAGCATCAGGTTGCCGTTCTTCGACACCCCGTCGACCAGCATCCGGATGAGCAGCTCGACCGACTTCGGCTGGAGCTGGTCACGAGAGGTCCGGACGGGGCCGCCCCATCCGTCGCGGTCGTAGCCCCAGCTGCCGTTGACGGTCTGGCAGGCGTCCCACATCAGCGGCTCGCCGTCACGGGTGGGCTGCCGGCTGGGCTGGTACTGCTCAGGGCTGACCAGGTCGCCGGGGATGCCGAGCCGCTCGTTGACGATGATGCCGGGCTGGAGTTCGCGCACCAGCGCCAAGAGGTCCGCCGAGCCCCAGTCCGCCGGACCCTTGCCGCCAGGGAGGTGTGGATAGGAGAAGTCGAACCACAGGTAGTCGATGGTGCCGTACCGGGTGAGCAGCTCACGGATCTGGCCGTGCAGGTACTCCCGGTAGCGGCCGATGTCGCGGCCGGCGTTGAGCTCGTCCCAGTTCCCCTCCCGCAGTGGGTGCAGGCTGTCCACCGGGAAGTCGGGGTGGTGCCAGTCCAGCAGTGAGTGGTAGAAACCGACTCGCAGCCCGGCGGATCGCAGCGCCGTGACGAACGCGCCGACGGCGTCCTGGCCGTAGGGGGTCCGGGCCACGCTGTAGTCGGTGAGGTCCGAAGGCCATAGGCAGAACCCGTCGTGATGCTTGGTGGTGAGCACCGCGTAGCGCATCCCGGCCGCCTTCGCCAGCGCGGCCCAGGCATCGGGGTCGAACCGATCGGCGGTGAAGTGGTCGGCGTACCGCTCGTACCGCTCCGGCGGGATCTGCTCGCGAAAGGACACCCACTCGTGGCGAGCTGCCAGCGCGTAGAGACCCCAGTGGACGAACATGCCGAATCGGTCATGGGTGAACCAGCGGTGCTCGGCCCTCGGGGTCATGAGGTGATCTCCTGGTGAGGTCGACCCACCGGGTGGACCGCGGGTCGGTGGTGTCGGCTCGGGCGGCCGTCCGGGTCGAGGTGCGATGGTCACGCGATGGTAAACGGTTGCTGAGCCCGTTGCCAAGGACCTGGGAAAGCGGTTACCGTACCGAATCTAGTGCTGTAAGGAGGCAGCGTGGTCGACACGACGGTAGACCAGCGAGGCCGCGCTGACCTGGTCGCTGACCCTTCGGGAGGGCGACCACGGCGTCGGCGGCCGGATCGGATGCTGCTTGCTCTCGGGCTGCCGGGCGGCATCGCGATGGTCTTGTTCCAGTGGGTGCCACTCCTCGGCAACGTCATCGCGTTCCAGGACTACCAACCCTTCCTCGGGATCACCGGGTCGGACTGGGTAGGCATCGGGAACTTCGCCTTCCTGTGGGAGGCCGACCCGGACTTCCTCAACGCTCTCTACAACACGCTGGCCCTCGCCCTGATCCAGGCGGTCCTCGTCTTCCCGGTTCCGTTGATGCTGGCGTTGCTGCTGAACAGTCTCGCCGGTGAGCGGCTGAAGCGGTTGCTGCAGTCCGTGCTCTACCTGCCCCACTTCCTCTCGTGGGTGATCGTCGTCGCGCTGTTCCAGCAAGTGCTGGGCAACGCCGGCATGCTCAACACGTTCCTCGTCCAGAACGACCTGCCGATCGTCGAGATCATCGGCGTCCCCGAGCTGTTCAAGCTGCTCTTGACCTCACAGGTCATCTGGAAGGACGCCGGCTGGGGGACGATCATCTTCCTCGCCGCCATCGCCCAGATCGACCAGGAGCAGTACGAGGCCGCCGCCGTCGACGGTGCGAACGCCTGGCAGCGCCTGCTGCACGTGACCCTGCCTGCGCTCAAGGGCCTGTTCATCCTGCTGCTCATCCTCCGCCTCGGGAACAGCCTGAACGTCGGGTTCGAGCAGATCATCCTGCAGCAGGGTCCGGTCGGGCTCGAGGCCAGCGAGGTACTCGACACCTGGGTCTACAACAACGGGATCCTCGGCGGCAACTGGGGCGAGGCCACCGCCGTCGGGCTGTTCAAGGGAGTGATCGGCGTGCTGCTGGTGGTCGGCGCCAACAAGCTCGCGCACCTGTTCGGCGAGCGAGGGGTGTACGAGAAGTGACGACGACCACGACCACCACGGCCCCGTCGTCCTCCGCACCACGTCGCCGGAGGAGTTCGTCGCGGCCGGTCTGGATGGAGCGGCCGAGCCCTCTCGTCCAGGCCGGCAAGTTCGTCACGCTGCTCATCGCGGTGCTGCTGGTCATCATCCCGTTCTGGTCCGTGGTGGCCACCTCGCTCGCCGACCAGCAGACCATCAACGAGTCCGCGGGCGGCATGGTGATGTGGCCCGGTGAGCCCAGCCTCGCGGCCTACGAGGCGATCCTTCGCGGCGGAGTCGTCACCCGCGCGATGCTCGTCTCGATCGGCATCACCGTGGTGGGGACCCTGCTGTCGCTGGCCACGACCGCCGGGATGGCCTACTGGCTCTCGCGGCCAGGAGCCGTCCTGGCCAAGCCGATGCTGCTGCTGACCCTCGGCGCGCTGCTGTTCAGCCCGGGCCTGATCCCGAACTACCTCATCGTCAAGGGCCTGGGGCTCCTCGACTCGTGGTGGTCGCTGATCCTGCCGGTGATGATCAACGCCTTCAACGTCATCGTCATGCGAGCCTTCTTCCAGGAGCTGCCCCGGGAGCTCTTCGAGTCGGCGTCGATCGACGGAGCGGGCAGCGCCACCGTCTTCTTCCGCATCGTCCTGCCGCTGTCCAAACCGGTCATGGCGGTGATCGGTCTGTTCTACGCAGTGGCCTACTGGAACGCGTTCTTCAACGCCCTGCTCTACATCCAGAGCACCGACAAGTGGCCGATGGCGTTGGTGCTGCGCACCTTCGTGGTCAACCAGACCTCGGTCGGTGGCGACCAGATCGGGGCGGTCGAGGTGGTCCCGCCCCAATTGCCCCTGCAGATGGCGATCCTCGTCGTCGCGATCGTCCCCATTCTGCTCGTGTACCCGTTCCTCCAACGACATTTCGCGAAGGGAGTGATGATCGGCGCCGTCAAGGGATGACGGGCCGCCGGCGATCCGCTCCCGACCATTCACATCAGCACTATCTGCAGGAGAAGGAGAGGTCATGGCTGCGTACACCACCAGTCGCAGGACGCTGTTCACCGGGCTCGGGGCGACGGCCCTGCTGGGCGGTGCCCTCGCCGGATGCTCGAGCACCGACAGCGACAGCAACAGCGCAGCGGCCAACCGGGCCGCCCGGCTTCCCGACTACATGCCGTACAAGGGCGTCGGCCCCGACCTCGCGCCGAGCCAGACCGGCGTGATGGCGGGCTACTTCCGATACCCCTCCGACCGCCCGACATCGGTTGCGCAGCGACCGGGGAACGGCGGAACCCTCAGCGGCCTGGCGCACCTGTTCTTCGCCATCCCCCCGGGCGTGGACAGCAACAGCTACTGGGCCGGACTCAACGACCGGCTCGGGGTCGAGCTCGACCTCGCCATGACGCCGTTCGCCGACTGGCAGGACAAGTTCGCCACGACGATCGCCGGCGACCAGATCCCCGACGTGCTGCAGATGCAGATCGCCTCGTTCAACATCGTCGCGAACGCGCCGCGGCTGCTCGAGGCCCGGTTCTCGCCGCTCGAGGAGTATCTGTCCGGCGCCGCGATTAAGGACTACCCCAACCTGGCGAACATCCCCACCGAGAACTGGCGGCCCTGCGTGTTCAACGGCGCCCTCTACGGGATACCGATCCCCCGTGGGATCGTCGGCAACTATCACTTCATCCGAGCCGATCGGTTCAAGGCGGCCGGAGTGTCCACCGAGCCCAAAGGTATCGAGGAGCTGCTGGAGGCGGGCAAGGCCCTCACCGACCCGAAGCGCCGGCAGTGGGCGTACGCGAGCATCAACCAGCCGCGGAACCTGCTCGGTTACATCAACGAGGAGCCGAACAGCTGGCGGGAGGAGGGCGGCAAGTTCACCAGCCGGCTCGAGAGCGAGGAGTACAAGGAGTCCCTGAACGACCTGATCGGCATGTGGAAGTCCGGCGTCGTGCATCCCGACGGCTTCAGCGGCACGGAGCAGCACAAGCAGCTCTTCGCCTCCGGCACCGTCGCCATCAACGCCGCGGACGGGGCTCCCGGGTACGCCCAGTACGTCTCCGACGCCGCTGGCGACCCGAACTTCGAGCTCGGGCTGATGCCGGCGTACACCCGTGACGGCAGCCGTCTCGCGCCGTGGCCGACCTCCAACGGGGTGTACTCGATGACCGTGCTGCGCAAGCAGGACGACCCGGAGAAGCTCAAGCTGGCCCTTCGCGTGCTGAACTATCTCGCCGCGCCCTTCGGAACCGCCGAGCACGCCTACCTCAACTTCGGCGAGGAAGGCGTGGACCACAAGCTCGACCAGGACGGCAACCCGGTGGCGACCCCTGCCGGCAAGACGAACCTGGCCCTACCCGTCAAGTACCTGGCTGCCGGGCCTGCCACGATCTACGAGCCGGGCCGTCGAGCCGACACCGAGATGCAGCACCGGTACCAGACCACCGTCCTGGCCGACACCGTGCGGAACCCGACCATCGGCCTGTACTCCAACACCCAGTCCACGGAGGGCGGCGCCGAGGACCTCAAGGTGGTCGACGTCGCCAACGCCATCATCCAGGGCCGGCGACCGTTCTCCGACTTCGATGAGGCGGTCGCGACGTGGCGCACGACCGTCGGCGACAAGATCCGCGCGGAGTACGAAGAGCAGCTGCAGAACGCCGGAGCGAGGCCGACGAGCAGCTGACCGCTCAGCCCGGACTCGCCCCGCGCTCATCCCGACGACACCCACGGATCGGAGGACCTGATGACCGGCCCGACCGCCACTCCCCCACTGATCGACGTCGACGGCTTCCGTCGCGACGGATACCTGCTCCCGGGTCGCCAGCTGTTCCCGAAGGACGACCTCGAGCGGCTGGTCGCGATCTTCGAGGAGCACCTCGCCGACAAGGGCGACAAGCTGTCCGACGAGCTCGACACGCCGCACTTCCGAGATCCGCGGCTGCTCGAGTTCCTGCTCGCCGACTCGGTGCTGGACGTCGTCGAGCCGTTGGTCGGGCCCGACATCGCACTGTGGACCAGCCACTTCATCTCCAAGGAGCCGGTCACCGGTCGAGGCACACCGTGGCACGAGGACTCGGCGTTCTGGAACGGCCGGCTCAGCGCGTACGACCGGATCGTCACGGTGTGGCTGGCGCTCGGCCCGAGCACGCGGGAGAACGGGTGCATGCGGGTGATCCCGGGCACTCATCGCCACGGCTTCAGCGACTACGTCGAGGCGGACCCGGCTCGGCAGACGTTCACCAAGCAGATCGCCGACGTCCCCGAGGACCAGGCGGTGTACTTCGGGCTCGCGCCGGGTGAGTTCTCGCTGCACGACGGCCGGATCGTCCACGGGGCCGAACCGAACGCGAGCGACATCCGGCGCACCGGGTACACGATGCGCTACTTCCCGGCGTCGGTACGCGTGCTGCCCGTCCCCCGCAACGAGGGACACCGGCTGTGGCTGGCCCGCGGGACGGACACGGCGGGCAACACCTACGTCAACGCCTGAGCCGCTCCGCCCCGGTGCGGATGACGGTCAGCCGGCTTGGCGCCGGGCGGTCGCGGTGGTGACCCGCTCGCCGGTGGCGGGTCCAGCGACGTCGCGGTCGCCGGGCGCCGACACCGGCAACCGGCCCGTGGCCAGCTCCCACATCATGCCGATGGACATCGGGCGGAAGTAGTTGCCGCCGCACTCCCTGTGGTTGAACGACGTGCCGGAGCGCGCCTTGCGCTCTTGGACGTCACGGACCACACGTCGTGCCTTCCGCCGGTCGCCCAGCAACCAGTAGTGGGCAGCGAGCGTGTACTCCAGCCCCGTCCACGACTCGTACTGCTGGCCGCCGGACGGGATGCGCCCGTCGGCGTAGCCGACGTTGGTGACCAGCCACCCGGTCTCGCCAGGAGTCGTGTACGCGGTCATGTAGTTCAGGTCCACCCGTGTGCGGTTGAGCCTCCAGACGGCATCCAGGTGCGCGCGGGTCAGTGCCTCGGGTAGCACCGGGCCCAGCCCGCAGAGCCGCGAGTACCAGTCGCCCGAGAGCGCGTCCACCAGACACCCTTCGTCGACGTCCCCGCCCGAGCGCATCATCACGAAATGGTGGCCGTTGAAGAACTTCTCGATGACGGTGCTCTGCACCACGGCAAAGTCTCTTTCAGCGCGATGCTGCGTCGCCGTGTCACCCATGACGCGAGCCGCCGCTGCCATCACTTTGAGCGTGGCGAGCCAGAGCGTCGCCACATAGATGTGCATGCCCTCCCACGTCATGGCGTCGAACGTCGTGTCGCGATGCTTGAGGTGGGACACCTCGGGAATGAGGTCACCGTCCTCGTCCCAGTCGTAGACCTGCTCCCAGGCCTTTCTCATCACCCCGTAGTGCCGCGTCAACAACTGCTCGTCTCCGAGCACGTAATAGTTGCGATAGAGCTGGAGGATGAACTGCGAGTTCAGGTCACAGCGTCCGTATTGGTCGTGCCGGCCGAACGTTCCTGCCAGTCCATGGGGAATGTGCCCGTCCGCTCGCTGGTGGACAGCGATCAGCTCCTTGGCCCGGGTGTCGAGTTCCGGGAAGAGTTGAAGATAGAGCCAGGAGCCGTAGTACGACACGTCTACCGTCTCGAGGCAGCACGACAGGTTCGAGCCCTCCCACACCCCGAAGTCTCCGTTGTGACCGAGCCACGAGGACTTCACCAGGCTGTTGAGCTGCGCGGCGTAGGCGTCTTTCAGATATGTGGGCTGATTAGTGCTCCAGATGGACTCGTGGAAGCGCAGCGTCTCCGCTTCCAGACGTCGCTGCTCGGACCGCGCGTAGGCGAGCACCTGCTCGCTGTCGCGGAAGAAAGTGGTGTAGTAGAACCGGTTCCGCACGCCAGCCTTGTCGATCCACTGCGGGTTGTGCCAGGTGAGCGTGATCTCGTCGTCGACATCGCCCTTGAGGAAGACGCCCGCGAAGTACTCGTCCGGGGTGTCCTGGGGCTCCCACGTGTAAAGCGGATTGTCGAAGTCGGAGAAGTAGAAGAAGAAGTACCGCTTCCGGGCAAACGCCTGGCCGCGCTTGGAGTGCAGCGTGAGAGAGCGGCCGCCATTGCGGATTGTCACTTGGTTGCCGCTCACCTCGGGCGTTCCGCAGAAGGGGAACAGGAACATGAGGCGGCCTCGCTGGGCGCCCTTCACCTTCATGGTGACGACGGGCAGCGATGAGTCCTTGACATTGCCGGGGATGAAGTAGCTCAGATAGTCGACCGTGATGCCGACCTCCGGGTGATGCAGGCGGACCTTCGGGAACTCCGAGGTGAACTCGACTCGCTGCTCGCCCTCGACGGTCAGCATGTTGCGGGAGAAGTCGCCCACCCGCAGCGCGCGACGCACCAGGCCGGCCGGCGGCTGTGCCGGGTCGATCTCCTCGGTGTTCTCGAAGAGGAAGCAGCTGTCGAAGAAGTCGTCGTTGTTCCACGCGCGCTCGATGTGATTGTTGGAGCATGCGCCCGACGGGTGCAGGTCGAACCCGCCCGCGCCGATTCCGCCGAGATAATGGCCACTGCGGGCCTGTCGCAATGTGCCAGGCGTGGTGATGACCTTCACCTCGAAAAACTAACAGACGAGGTGCAGCACGAACACCATGCCGGTCCAAAGGACAGAGAGGCAGGTCGTGGCAACTCGCCTGGCCGGCGCCGGGTATCAGCCGGCTCCCAGCCGGGCGGCAGCCGCGGCGACCCGCTCATCGGTGGCGGTGAGGGCGATGCGCACGTGCTGGGCGCCCGCAGCGCCGTAGAAGTCGCCGGGAGCGACGAGGATGCCGAGCGCGGCCAGCCGGTCGAGGGTTACCCGGGCGGGCTCACCGGCCGTCGCCCACAGGTAGAGCCCCGCCTCGGAGTGGTCGACCTGGAGCCCGAAGCCTTCGACCGCGGAGCGGAGCACGTCACGGCGCCGTCGATACCGCTGCTTCTGCTCCGCGACATGTGCGCTGTCGGCGAGCGCCGCGAGCATGGCGCGCTGTACCGGCCAGGGCACGATCATGCCGGCGTGCTTGCGCACCTCGAGCACGCGCGCGACCAGCGCCGGGTCGCCCGCGACGAAGGCGGCCCGGTATCCGGCGAGGCTGGACTGCTTGGACAGCGAGTACACGCACAGCAGCCCCTCGTGCGAGCCGCCGCACACGCGGGGGTCGAGGACCGACGGCGTCGTGGCCGGCTCCGCCGACCCCGCTGTCCGCGGGCGCCAGTCGAGCTCGGCGTAGCACTCGTCGGAGGCGACGACGACGCCGTGCTCGCGCGCCCACGCGACCACCTTGGCCAGGTGCGCGGCCCCCAGCACCGCCCCGGTGGGGTTCGCCGGGGTGTTGAGCCACAACAGCTTCGGCGTGGTGGCCGCGGTCGGCGGACCGAGCGCGGTGAGCGCGTCGAGCGGGAGCGGCGTCGCACGCGCGAGCCGCGCTCCGACGTCGTACGTCGGGTAGGCCACCCGCGGGAACGCGACGACGTCACCCGGCCCCAGCCCGAGCAGGGTGGGCAGCCAGGCCACCAGCTCCTTCGACCCCACCGTCGGGAGCACCCCGGCCGGGTCGACATCGGGCACCCCGCGCCGCTCGGCGAACCACCGCGCGATGGTGAGCCTGAGGTCGGGGGTGCCCCAGGTCTGCGGGTACCCCGGGGCATCCGACGCGGCCGCGAGCGCCTCGCGCACGACCGGCGGCGTCGGGTCGACCGGCGTGCCGACCGAGAGGTCGACCAGCCCGTCCCCCGCCGACCCCGGCAGGCCCGGGTCGGAAAAGGCACTCGCCCGCTCCTTGGCCGGAGCGAGCGAGTCCCAGGGGAAGTCGGGGAGGTTCAGCACGAGGTCACTCGTCGTGCTCCTGGGGAGGCAGCGCCGCGATGATCGGGTGGTCCTTGGCGATGACGCCGAGCTTGGCCGCGCCACCCGGGCTACCGAGATCGTCGAAGAACTCGACGTTGGCCTTGTAGTAGTCGGCCCACTGGTCGGGCACGTCGTCCTCGTAGTAGATGGCCTCGACCGGGCAGACCGGCTCGCACGCCCCGCAGTCGACACACTCGTCGGGGTGGATGTACAGGCTGCGCTCACCCTCGTAGATGCAGTCGACCGGACACTCCTCGATACAGGCCTTGTCCTTGAGGTCGACGCAGGGCTGGGCGATCACGTACGTCATGACGCCCATACTATGCGTGGCCATGGAGCCTGACGCGGGTGGTTCGACGCCCGGCGGGGCGCCGTTCCCGCGGCTCGGTGCGCGGGTCGTCATCCGCTCGCGACTGCCCGCTCCGGACCCGGCGACCGGCACCACCCTCACCGACGCCGTGGGCACTCTGCTCGCCGTCGACGACGCCCGGATGACGCTCGCCACCCGCCGCGGCGAGGTCACCGTGGAGCGCGCCGACGTGGTGGCGGTCAAGGAGGTGCCGCCCGCGCCGAGCCGACGTGGTCCACCGCACCGCGCGCTCTCGGTGGACGACCTGCAGCGGGCGATGGTCGGGGCCTGGCCGGCCGTCGACACCGCTCCACTCGGCGGGTGGCTGCTGCGCGCCTCGAGCGGCTTCACCCACCGGGCGAACTCGGCGATGACGGCGGGCGACCCTGGCCGTCGCCTCGCCGACGCCGTCGACGAGGTCGAGCGCTGGTATGACGCCAGGAGTCTCGTGCCGATGCTCACCGTGGCCGGGGAGGTCGGGCGCGAACTCGGCGAGTCACCGCTCGGCGCCGAGCTCTACATCCGTGGCTACACGCCCCGGCAGCCGACGCTCACCCTCACCGCGCCGGCCGAGCACGTTGCCACCGCGCCGAGCCGCGGCACCCTGCCGGTCATGACGACCACCGAGCTCACCGCCGAATGGCTGGCCGCCTACGGCGCCTACCGCCTCGTCGACGAGGGTGCGGCGCGCCGCATCCTCACCGGGTCACCGGAGCAGGTCTTCGCCACCGTGGCCGATGGCGGGCAGGTCGTCGGTGTGGGCCGGCTCGGCATCAGTGCGGGATGGGGCGGGATCGCCGCGATGTGGGTGCACCCGCGCGCCCGTGGCCGCGGCATCGGCGGCGGGATGCTCGCCGAGCTGGCCGGCGAGGCCGGGCGGCGCGGCATCCGCTCACTGCACCTGCAGGTGGATGCCGACAACGCGCCGGCGCTCGCGCTCTACACCGGCAGCGGGTTCGAGCCACACCACCAGTACACGACGTTCACGGCACCGGTGTCGGATATGCCGTAGCGCGTGCCAGGATGCACGCTGTGAAACGATCCACCGACCGACCCGCCGCGGACCGCCCGAACATCGTCGTCATCCTCGTCGACGACCTCGGCTGGGCCGACCTGGCCTGCTACGGATCGACCTTCCACGAGACGCCGCACCTCGACGCCCTGGCCGCGGACGGGGTCCGCTTCACCGATGCCTACGCGGCAGCGCCGGTGTGCTCACCGAGCCGTGCCGCACTGATGAGCGGGAAGTACCCGGCGCGGGTCGGGGTCACCAACTTCATCGGCGGCCACGCGGTCGGTTCCCTCGCCGACGTGCCCTACGTCGCCGGGTTGCCGCAGAACGAGTACTCGCTGGCCAGGGCGCTCGCCGACGGCGGGTACGTGACGTGGCACGTGGGCAAGTGGCACCTGGGCGGCCCGCTCACCTCGCCCGAGGTGCACGGGTTCGACGTGAACGTCGGCGGCGGTGCCGACGGGTGCCCGACCAGCTACTTCAGCCCTTACGCCCTGCCGGCGCTCGACGACGGGCCGGACGGGGAGTACCTCACCACCCGGCTCACCGACGAGGCGGTGCGGCTGATCGCCGAGCACGACGGTGAGCGGCCCTTCCTGCTCAACCTGTGGCACTACACCGTGCACATCCCCTGCCAGGCCCCCGCTCACCTGGTCGAGAAGTACCGCGCCAAGGCCGCGCGCCTCGGGTTGCCCGAGCATCCGATCGAGATGGGCGGCGAGCTGCCGGCATGGCACCTCGCGGGCCGCCATGTCGAGCGCCGCACCGAGCAGTCCGACCCGGTCTACGCGGCGATGGTGGAGACACTCGACGACAGCGTCGGGGCGGTCGTCGACGCGTTGCGCACCACCGGCCGGCTCGACGACACGGTGATCGTGTTCAGCTCCGACAATGGCGGGCTCTCGACGGCCGAGGGCTCGCCGACCTGCAACGCCCCACTGGCCGAGGGCAAGGGCTGGATGCAGGACGGCGGGGTGCGGGTGCCACTCATCGTCTCCGCCCCGGGCCGGGTCGAGCCGGCCACATCGCCGGTGGTGACCACCACGCCCGACCTCTACCCGACCGTGCTGGGGCTGGCCGAGGTGCAGCCGCGACCGGGGCAGGCCGTCGACGGTGTCGATATCTGGCCCGCGACCCAGGGCGGCGCGTTCGAGCGCGGGCCGGTGTTCTGGCACTACCCGCACTACTCCAACCAGGGTGGCACGCCCGGTGCCGCGGTCCGGGACGGCCGATGGAAGCTGATCCGCTGGTTCGAGGACGACCGGGAAGCGCTGTACGACCTCGAGGACGACGTGTCCGAGAGCCGCGACCTCGCGGCGGCCGAGCCCGGCATCCGGCGCCGGCTGGCGGCACTGCTCGACGAGTGGTCCGCGGAGGTCGGAGCGCTGCTGCCGCGAGCCAACCCGTACGGCGGGACGGGCTGGGCAGCGGCCGACCCTCACCGACGGTCGAGGTGACCGGCGCCGTCGGGATGCCTCGACTGGTGGCTGCTGCGGTAGTGGCTCGGGGCGGCGCCGACCACGTTCCGGAACCGGGCCGAGAAGTACAGCGGGTCGGCGAAGCCCACCGACCGCGCGATCTCGGCCACCGAACGCCCGGTGTTCTCGAGCAGCAGCCGGGCCCGGGCGATCCGCTGCCGCTCCACGTACGCCGCCGGCGAGAGGCCGACCTGGGCGGTGAACAGGTGCGCGAACCGCGATGTCGAGAGCTGCGCGACGCCGGCGAGACCGGCGACGGTCAGCGGCTCGGCGACGTGCCGGTCGACGTGCTCGAGCACCCGGAGGATCCGGGCGTCGAGCGGGACCGCACGCGGGTTCTGGGTGTCGCACCAGAGCAGCACTTGCTCCAGCGCGTTCATCGCGAACAGCTCGGCGTGCACCTGCCCCGAGCGCGACCAGAAGAAGACGGCGTCCCACGCCGACCGGACCCGGCGCTCGACCTCGGTGTCGAGCCGGAGCCTGCCGACTCCCGGAGCCACCTGCGGCCAGTCGAGGAGGAACTGCCACTCGGGCCGAGGATGGAAGTGCCCGAAGCCGATCTGCCAGTGCTGGAGGTACGGCTCCACGCCGTAGTCGTGCGGAGTCCCAGGAGCGAGCAGCACCGCCTCGGCGGGACCGACGACCACATCGGGAGCGTCGCCGGCGCCGAACCTGCCTCGGCCGTCCAGGGTGTGGATCAGTAGCCAGTCGCTCGTGCCCTGCGGCCGCGACACCCGGTAGCCCTCGGTCTCGACCAGGTGGCCCCCGCTCAGCCGTCGAACCTCGGGCACAAGCGTCAGCGGTGAACGCACGAGAGGTCCTCAGAGCCGGCGGGCCGTCATCCGCAGCCTAGTCGGGCCGTCAGCTCGTCTCACCGGTGTCGACGCCGGTGTCAGTGCGGCCCCGACGTCCAGCCCTCGCCACAGGCGCCGCCGTCGGCGGCCTCGGCGATCCGGACCTCCTCGCCGTCGGTCGTGAGCAGCGGGTGGTAGAAGCGCGCCACCTCGCGCGACGCCTCGGGGATGTAGTGAAAGATCAGCGAGCGCCTGAACCGGTCGGCGGTGGTGTTCGGGCGCGATCCGTGCACCAGGCTGCCGTGGAAGAACAGCACGTCACCCGCCGCCATCGTGGTCTGCTGCGGCTGCACGCCATCCGGGAGTGGGACCTGGGTGCTGGTGAAGGACAGCGTCTCGTCGGCCGGTTCGAGGCAGAGGATCTGGATCCGGTGTGAACCCGGCACCACGAGCAGTGCGCCGTTGTCACCGTCGCAGTCGTCGACGGCGACCCACGCGGCGACGCAGGTCTCGGGGTGAGCCTGCAGGAAGGCGTTGTCCTGGTGCAGGGCCTGACCACGCGCACCCGGCGGCTTGAAGTAGAACATCGACTGCGCCGCGAGCACCGGGCCCACCAGCCGCTCGACGACGTCGAGGATCCGCCGGTCCAGCATCAGCCGGCGAGCGAGCCGCCCGGCGGCGGTGTCGAGGCGGCGGTGCGGATGGACGAGCCGGGGGTAGCGCCGCAGCACGTCGTCCTCGGCGAGCTGGTCGTCGTGGCCGAGCGAGGCGTCCTGCTCCACCTGGTCGGTGAACGTGCGTCGGATGTCGGCCACTTCGGCGGGTTCGAGCAGCCCGCGCACCTGGACCACGCCCAGCCGGTCGTAGCTCTCCCGAGCGGTGTCCGTGGAGGCAAGCAATGCGGTCATACCGACCACCCTGCTTCGCGCGGCCCGTGTGGCACCAGCGCACGAACGGCTGCGCGGATGGGACATCCTGCTGTCGCGCTCCACGCCGGCCCCTCGGACGGGACCCCGCGCGAACGGCATCCACCCGTCGTCAGCGGGCCGCCGGACTGGTGCAGGTGACATCGTCCTCCGGACGGTAGCGGGTGGTGTACGACTCGCGCTTCACGACCGTGCCGCCCTGACGGAAGATGCGCCCGACGTCGACGGTGAAGCCGGGGACCGGGCTCTGCGTGATGCACTCAGGGGCGGGGTCGCTGTATGTCTTCGGGGCGACGACCTCACGGCGTGCGCTCTTGGTGGCCTCGATGTCCCACTTCTTGGTGCCGTAGAAGCTGACGGTGATCGAGGTGTCCGTGGTGCTCAGCTCCATCAGCACACCGCCGTCCGTGACGTTGGTGAACTTGTTGTGCAGGTCGGGCCAGCTGATGGTCGCCTCCCGGCCCTCGGGGTACCGCGAGATGTAGTAGTAGTGCGGCGTCCACTCGTCGAGCTGCATCCCCGAGAAGAACGCCGCGTTGAAGATGGTCGTGGACACCTGCGAGATACCGCCGCCGTAGTTCTCGGCCGCCCGCCCGCCTCGAATGATGCCCGCCTTCACATAGCCCTTCTCGGGGGTGCGCTCGCCGAGAACAGCGTTCATGCTGAACTGGCCGCCGGGCGTGATGTACGTGCCGTTGATGAGCCGGGCCGCGAGCCTGATGTTCTGCACCCTGGCCTGGCCGGCCGGGAAGTAGGTGGTGAAGGTCGAGATGCGTTCCTTGGGCAAGGTGGCCTGGGCGACCGCGGTGGTGAACTTCGGCTCGATCGCCTTCGTGGCGACGGTCGCGGAGCGGTCGCTCGAGGTGATCGCGCGCCACACCTCGGTCTGCAGCGACTTCTCGTCGAGGTCGACACCACGCACGTGCGGGGTGACGGTGGGCGTGCGGCCGGAGAAGGTGACCACCGCGTCCTTCGGAGGCACCGATGCTTTCGCGGTCACGGCTGCAGCGCGGACGACAGCGGCGAGCCTCCTGGCGTCGGCCCGCGGCGTGATCGTGCCGTCGTCGCGAGGCGCGAGCACCACCGCCGGGCCGAACTGCCTCGGGGTGATGCCGAACGTCCTCCCGTTCGCGGCGACCGACACCGGCCCGGACACCGCGACATCGGCGAACTCGGTGCGCACGCGCTGCAACTCGGCGGCGGACACCCTCGGCGTGCGGCGGTCGACCGCGACCGCCACGGTGGTGCCACCCGGCCAGGACCGTCGTAGCACGTCGACGGTGCCGGGGATGTCGGTTCGCGACCCCTCCCGCGGGGCCACGTACTCGACGACACCGGAGGCGACCGAGATCGACCCCTCGACGGGCTCGGTGTCGAGCGTGCGGCGCGCAGCCTCCAGGGCCCTGGCGAACTCCGACTCGCGCACGGTGAGCACGGCAGGCTCGGCGCCACCACCGACCAGCTGCCGCCACAGACCCACCGGTGAGACGGTGAACCCGGTGAGGCTCTCGACGGTGGCCTCGACATCCAGGGCGATCCCGAGATCGGCGGCCGTGGTGGTCACCTTCCCCGCAGGTGAGGTGAGCACGAGCGGGCGGTCGGCTCGGTCGGCGAGGCGGATGGCGATCAGCTCGCGCGCAGAGCCGGCACTGAGCCCCCCGACCTCGATGCCGGCGACCGTCGTGCCACGCGGGATGCGCTCACCGGACCACTGGGCCGCAGCCAGATAGGTGCCGACGGCGACCAGCAGTACCCCGACCGCGGCCAGCGCCCCGATGAACGACCAACGCTCGTGCCACGGTGCGGTCGTCTCGTCATCCCAGCTCGACCGGTCCTCGACGAAGCCCTGGCTCACGCAATGCTCCCGTAGCCGCCGCGGAAATGGACGAGGGCGGGCCCGACGGTATCGGGGAGCTCGACGGCCAGGACGTCGGCGACCAGGACCACGTGGTCACCGGCCGGATGAACGTCCCTGGTGCGGCACTCGAGGTGCATGAGCGCGCCGTCGAGGAGCGCGGTGCCGGTGGCCGCACCTCGACGGTGCGCGGCCCGGTCGAGCTGGCCGTGCAGCGGCCGGCCACGGGTGGCGAACCACTCCGAGAGCGACCGCTGGTCACCGGCGAGAACGCTGACACCCCACACCCCCGCCTCGACCACCGCGTCATGGAACCGGTTCTCGATCTCGACGCAGCACAGCACGAGCAGTGGGTCGAGCGAGACCGAGGTGACGGTGTCGGCGGTCATCGCGTGGTCGTGACCGCGGGCCACCGTGGTGAGGACACAGACACCTGACGGCAGCCGTCCCATCGCCTGCCGGTACCGGGCCGGGTCGAGCGGGTCCTCGACCACGGGCGTCACGACGTCCACGCCGCGTCCATGGATCGACCGGTGACAGGGTCGAGCCGGGTGTACCCCTCGCGGCCGGCAAGGCGGGACACGACCGAGTTGGAGAGCGCGAACCAGCCCTCGCCGAGGACCACCTGGCTGGCGTATGCGCGGAGCGCGACGTGCTGCACGGCCGCTGCATCGGCATCGACGACCCGACGGGTGACCTCGGAGTCGGGAACCACCGAAGGCAGGTGCGGCTCCTCGGTGGCGGGCACCCGCCACCCGGCGTCGCCCGCAACGTGCTCGGCGAGCCAGGCCCGGTCGGCATCCGCCCAGGTTCGGGGGGTCAGCGTGACGAGGAACGCCGGCGCGTCGGTACCCATCCCGGCCAGCGCCGCGCGGGTCGCGTCGTGGGTGCGCACGTGGTCGGGGTGGCCGTACCCCCCCGAGGCGTCGTAGGTGACCACCACCTCGGGGCGGAGATCCTCGACCACGGCACGGAGGGCGGCGGCAGCCCGATCGAGAGGGATGCCGGACCATGCCCGCGGATGTGCGGCGGCAACAGAGCCGGCCATCCCCGAGTCACGGAACCCGGCACGCTCGCCGACCGGCTCGGTGAGGACGTGCGACGTGGCCCCGAGAGCCACGACCGCGGCCTTCAGCTCACCGTGCCGGTGCTCGGCGAGGGCCGGCCCGTCGCCCTCGAGGTGAGCGAGGGCGGGCGGGATGACCTCGCCCTGCTCACCGAGCGTGCAGGTGAGCACATGGACATCGTGACCGGCGGTCGCGTGCCGGGCGATCGCGACGCCGGTGGCGATGCTCTCGTCATCCGGATGGGCATGGACGAACAGCAGCCGAGCACTGCCGGTCGCGAGGCCGGTGAGCAGGTCACCGGCGCCGTGCGCACGGTTCACCGGACCACCGCGATGTCGGCGAACTCGACGACGCCCCCGGCGACCGCGTTGGCCGAGAGATTGCGGACATCGGACCCGGAGACATAGAGCGCCCGGCGTTCGGCCAGGCCGATGTAGGCGACCTTGGTGAGCAGCGTGACGTCGAGGTCGGCCCAGGCCCGCTCGCGCTCGTCCCGGCGCACGATCGTTCCGATCTTGGCGATCTGCGCGTTGACCGCCTTGTCGGCGAAGTAGCCGTAGTCGCGCCCCGGCCCGGCGCTGGTGATGTTGAGCGAGCTGTCGAACAGCGGGGGCAGCACGGTGGACGCGGACGCCCAGGCAGGTGCCCAGTTCGACCAGAACAGGTCGACCTGGGTGCCGAGCTTGGGATCGCTGATCGTGCGGAAGTAGTTGTCGGTGATCGCGCGCGGCCGAGGGTCGAAACCGGCCTCGCGCCACCCGGCGACCAGAGCGGCCATCGCCTTGTCCGAGGTCGGGTCGGAGCGGTAGGCCACCGTGAACCGCACGGGGGCCTTGACACCGGCCTCGGCGAGCAGCGCCTTCGCCCGAGCGGTGTCGCCCCGCATCGCGGTGCCGACGGGATCGGCGTCGTGGGAGGCGGGGAGCGACTCGGGGATGAGCGACCGGGTGGCGTCCGCGGCCGTCGACCCACCGATGGCTGTGACGTACGCGTCGCGGTTGGTGGCGGCGGCGAGCGCCGTGCGCACCGTGGCGTTGGTGAACACCCGGCCGCTGCGCACGTTGGGAACCAGGTAGTCGACGACGCCCGTGCGGGGGTTGACCGACCGCTCCTGAAGGCTCTGCACGCTGGTGATGTTCTGCTGGATGGCAGGTGGGGCCGACCCGAGCGACACCGACACCCG
>JBOFBK010000269.1:0-1893 GCA_051645525.1 Dermatophilaceae bacterium
GCAGAACCCCGACATCATGCTCGCCACCACGTGGGACAAGATCCGCGACGAGAAGTCCCGCATCTACGGCAAGAACTCTTATCTCTACCGCTCCACCGACGGCGGCCGTACCTGGACCAACATCCATCAGGCGCCCCTACCACAGAGCACCGACGTCGAGGGCCAGCCGAACACCGCCACGTACGTCGGGCGGATGGGTGTGGACTTCAGCGACAGCGACCCGAACCGCGCGTACCTCATCTCGAGCACCGCGGGTGGCAACTTCAACGGCTTCTTCACGAGCACCGATGCCGGCGCGACCTGGACCCCGGTCGGCGCCACGAGCGGCGGCACGCTGGAGACGATCACCGGCGGGTTCGCCTGGTGGTTCGGCCGGGTGTACGTCGATCCGGTCGACCCACAGCACATCTTCGTCGGCGGGATCAGTCTCGCCGAGAGTCTCGACGGTGGTCGCACCTGGACCACGTCGGTCACGCCGCACGCGGACCAGCACGGCGTCGAGTTCGACCCGTTCACCCCGGGCCGGGTCTTCCTCGGCAACGACGGCGGTTTCTACTGGTCGACCGAGAACGGCGCCGCCCGGGGCCTGTGGAGCAAGACCCCCGACCTGCCGGTGACCCAGTTCTACGCGATGGACGTCTCGGTCCAGGACGGCCGGCGGGTCAATGCCGGGTCGCAGGACAACGGCTCGCTGAAGTCGTGGGGTGCCGACAACACCGTGAACGGTGACTGGTTCAACTTCGTCGGCGGCGACGGGATGATGAACCGGATCGACCCGACGAACGACCGCCGGTACTACGGGTGCTCCCAGGTCGGCGGCTGCAACGGGTTCGTCGACGGGGAGGGCTTCGACATGGAGATCCCCGGGGAGCGCAAGAACTGGGTCGCCCCGCTCGAGTTCGGCACCGACCCGCGCATCATGTTCGCCGGCAGCGAGTACGTCAGCCGCATCGACGTCACCCCCGGCCGGCGGCAGTGGGTCAAGATCAGCCCGGACCTCACCGAGGGCACCGAGCCGCGGGCACCGAGCTTCGGCACGATCACCGCGCTCGGCACGTCGGCCACCAACCCGAACCTCGTCTACGCCGGCACCGACAGCGGGTCGATGTGGGTCAGCCGCAACGCGGCGGCGGTGCCGGACGAGGTCACCTGGAAGAGGCTGCGCAGCCCGGTGTTCCCGGGTCGCTGGGTCACCCGGGTTACGGTCGATCCGACCGATGCCAACGTCGCCTGGGCCAGCTTCTCCGGATGGCGGTCCGGCGAGCCGTACCCGCACCTCGTCATGACCCGCGACGGCGGCCGCACCTGGACCGACATCGTCGGGACGCGGATGCCGCAGGCGCCGGTCAACGACGTCATCCGGCATCCGCTGAAGAAGAACTGGCTGTTCGTGGCGACCGATGTCGGCGTGTACCGCACGACCAACCTCGGGAAGACCTGGGCCAAGGTGGGAGCCAACCTGCCGCTGGTGCCGGTCACCGACATCGACCTGCCGGCCGCCAGCGACACCCTCTACGCCGCAACCTACGGGCGCAGCATCTGGACGACGTCGATCGCCGACGCCGGCTGACCGGGAACCGGCGCATCCGGCAGCGAACGGCTCCGCCACCCCGGCAGTCCGGCCCGTGGCGGGCCGCCGGGGTGGTGTCGCTGACCGTGCTCTTCCTGGCCCCACTGGTCGTGCTCGTGCTCGGATCGCTCCAGCGACCACTCCAGCCACCCCCGGACGGGCTCGACCTGTGGCCCGACCCGCCCGACCCGACCAGCTACCGGTCCCTCACCGCGTTCCTCCCGCTCGGCAGACTGTTGGCCAACTCGGCGGTGCTCGTGGTGGTGGCCGTCCCGCTCACGGTCATCGTCACCTCGATGGCCGGTCTCGCGGTCGTCGCTGCC
>JBOFBK010000270.1:0-4431 GCA_051645525.1 Dermatophilaceae bacterium
GAGGTTTTCTCACCAGGATGAGGGGTGGCGGGTCGAGCAGCGTTGCGCGGCAGTGTGACTGGCGTGTCGGAGGGTGCACGTGGGGCCGGCTCGGCCAGGGTTGGTTCGACCAAGAATCCACTCATGGCAAGGACCCCACGTGCTCTCGTATCGTGCCACCCTCGATGTCCCGCACACCACCGCCGCGCGGGTCTCGCGCTGGTTGCAGGCCCACCGCAACCGCGTGGATGCCCGGCCGTGGCAGCGAGCCGGGACCTGCTGGACCCAGGCGATCCTGGTGCTGCGCTGGTTCAAAGACGGCACCGATGTCCCGCTGCTGGCCCGCGATGCCGGGCTGTCCCAGGCCACCGGGTACCGGTACCTGCACGAGGCGATCGACGTGATCGCCGACCAGCTGCCCGACCTGAAGGCAGTCCTGGCCGGGGGTCGCGAGGCCGGGTGGGCGTTCGTCGCCCTGGACGGCACCCTCATCGAGTCCACCCGCTCCAGCGCGAGATCCGCTGCCGGACACGACCTGTGGTACTCCGGGAAACACCACACCCACGGCGGGAACATCCAGGTGGTCACCGACCCCACCGGGTTCCCGGTGTGGGTCTCACCGGTCGAACCCGGCAGCGTCCACGACATCACCGCCGCCCGTACCCACGCCCTGCCCGCGCTGTACGCCGCCGCCGCGGCCGGGCTGCCCACCCTGGCCGACAAGGGCTACACCGGCGCCGGGATCGGCATCTACGTCCCGGTCAAAGGCAGACACCTCCACCCCGACACCCGCGCCCGGAACCTGCTCATCACCGCACTCCGCGCCCCCTCCGAACGCGCCAACGCCCTCCTGAAAACCGGGTGGAAAGCCCTCCGCCGCATCACCGTATGCCCCTGGCGCATCGGCTCCGTCACCGCAGCCGCGCTCGTCCTCACCACCATGCAACGAGGCCACTGGTGAGAAAACCTCACCGACGATCCTGCCCGTGCGCGGCGAGGTGATGCTCGACCCCCGCGGCGGAGGCCGGGCCCTGCGGGTGTCGTGGCACCCGGACGACGATGTCGTGGTGCTGTCCATCTGGCGCGGCCCGCTGTGCACGGCCACCTTCCAGCTCGATCGCGACGAGGTACCGGTGCTCGTCGACGCGCTGGTCCGCGGACTCATTGCCCGCCCGGGTGACCTCCCGTCATCCGGTCACGCCGTCGCGGGCTAATCCCCGATCTTCGCAGCATCGATCCCGGCCTCCACGACATCACGGTGGGCACGGGCAGGCTGCTCCGAGGCATCTACGGCTCGGTGGGGGCCGTCGCGTCGAGGACGCGGCGTTCGTCGGCGTCGCTGAGCCCGGCTCGTTGTTCGGCGGGGTCGCGTGACTCCTCGTAGCGGAGGGCATCGACGAACGTGTCGCGCAGCGGTCGCGTCGTGAGACCGGCCGCCCGCGCCCGCGTGGTGTCCAGGGTCGCGAAGAAGCGCCACTCCGGGTCGCTGATCCACAGCGGGAGGGATGCCGGCCCCATCCAGTTCTGGATGCCGAGGTCGGCCAGCCGCCCGAGCGCCACGGGGCGCCGGCGGGCTCCGGACCCGCCGACGTCCGCGGCGACGTCGAGGGCGTCGGCCAGGCGGGTCGTCGGCCCGGTCGCGTTGAACGCCCCCGCGACCCGGCCCTCGACGAGGGTGAGAACCCAGCCGGCGAGATCCCGGACGTCGACCAGGGCGACCGGGAAGTCGGGGTCGTCCGGGACGATGACCTCCTCGCCCACCGGGTGCGCGAACCGCCACGGCCAGTAGCCGGTACGGCCAGAGTCGTCGCCCGGGCCGCCGATGAGGCCCGAGCGGACGATCGTGGCCGGCGGGTCGCCTGCGAGGACGGCCTGTTCGCAGGCGACCTTCGCCTCGCCGTAGGTCTCCATGTCCTCCAGGACGTCACCGTCCAGAGGCGCGCGAAGCGGCGCGTCCTCGTCCTGCTCGAGGCGGTCGAAGGTGGCGTAGACGTTCCCGGTCGACACGAGCACGTAGTGCCCGGTCGACAGGTCGCAAACCGCTCGGCGCACCTGGCCGGGCTGGCGCGAGACGTCGACGACGGCATCCCAGCGGACCTCCGCCACCTCCGCGAGGCCGCCCTCGTCATCGCGATCGGCCGCGACGAACGAGGCCCTCTCCGGCGCGGGTACGCTGCCGCGCGCGAGACAGGTGACCTCGTGACCGCGGCGGAGCGCCTCCTCCACGACCGTCCGCCCGAGCCACGCCGTCCCACCGAGCACGAGGATCCTCATAGCACCACCCAACCACGCGGCCGTCACGGGGACCGACCGCCGGAGTCGAGGAGGCAGCACGCAGAGGATCGGCCCTGGCCGTCCGCGTGTTCCCTCCTCTCGATGTCGAGGGCCGGACGTCAGGCAGGTCTGCGGGCGAGGAGGAAGGCTTGCGGATGTCGCTCGAGCCCCACCGCCGCCCGGACGAGCCTGGCCTCCTCGACGAAGCCCACGGCCACGAAGGCGTCGAGCATCGGCTCCACGCCCCGCTGGTGACGCACGAGGGCGACGGCGTGCCCGCGCTCCCGCAGCCCGCGGCCGACGTCCCACGGTCCGTCGCCGACCTGAAAGGGCGCGAGCACGCACCCGTCCGGCCGCACGACCCGGAACACCTCGGCGAGGGCCACCGGCAGCTCGGCATCGGTGAGGTGGATCAGCGAGTACCAGAGGAGGACGCCGTCGAACGATGCGTCGTCGACAGGCAGGGAGAGCAGCGACCCCTCGCGAACGTCGAGGTCGGGATGGTCGCGGCGCGCCATCGCGAGCATGCCGGGCGAGAGGTCGACTCCGGTGTCCTCGAGCCCGCGGTCGGCGACATAGCGCGTCATCCGGCCCGTGCTGCAGCCCGCGTCGAGGACCGTGCCCCCCGCCATCGAGGACGAGCCGGATGACGTGATCGACCATGGCGAGGTCGATCGCGGCCTCAGGCTCGGTGCCCGGGTATGTCGCCGCATACTCCTCGGCGATCGCGTCGTACGCCGCGCGGACCTCGTTGTGGCTCCCTCCTGGAGCGTCATCACCCCGAATGACCGTGAGCGGGCCCTCGTCGGGTTCGGCGGCGACGTCATCCGGGACCGGCATCGAGCGGTGTCCCTGGCGCCACGCCTCCACGTCGACCGACAGACGCGCCGTCCCTGCGGCCTCCAGTCGTCCGGCGTGCGTCGACTTGCCCGACCCCGCGGGACCGCACACGAGGACGACTCGGCCGGCCACCGTGCGTGAGCGCCTCAGACGGTATGCAGTGACGCCCTCGCGGTGAGGGGTTGCGGGCCGGGGCCTCGCTCACGAGTGTTCGTGGGTTACCGAGCAGGAGGCACCTGCTGTCCATGGCCATGAGAAAGTCCCCGCTGGTGGCCAGGTGAGGTCCCCGCTGGTGGCCAAGTAGAAGTCCCCACCCCTTGCTCGTCGTGTCGAGCCGGAGCGTGAGCCCCTGAGCGGTGACGGTGGCGGTGTCTAGCCAGCCACTGCCACCGCCCAGGGAGAGCTCCATTGAAGAGCATGAGGGAAGAGATGGACATTGTTGCCGCCTACCAGCTGGTGGGCTCCTACCGTGGCGCCGCGGAGATCTGCGGCACCACCCACAAGACCGTCAAGCGGGTGATCGAGCGGACCGACGCCGCAGGAGCGCGTCCGGTGCGGGCGCCGCGCCCGAGCAACTACGAGGTCGTCCGGGTACTGGTCGCTGACGCGGTCACGGCCGGGAAGGGCCGGGTCAGCGCGAAGCGGCTGCTGCCGAAGGCGAGGGCGGCGGGGTACGCCGGCTCGGACCGCAACTTCCGGCGCCTCGTCGCGCAGGAGAGACGGCGCTACCGGCGGGTGAACGGCCACGCCCGACGCCCGGCGGTGTGGGCTCCGGGTGAGCACCTGGTCATCGACTGGGGCGTCATCGCCGGGGTTCACGTGTTCTGTGCGGTGCTGGCGTGGTCGCGGGTGCGGTTCGTGCGGTTCGCCGCTGACGAGAAGCAGGGCACGACGTTGCGGCTGCTCGCGGAGTGCTTCGAGGTGCTCGGCGGGGTCCCGGGGGTGGTCCTGACCGACCGGATGGGCTGCCTCAAGGGCGGGGTCGTCGCCAACCGGGTGGTCCCGACCCCGGACCTGGTGCGGTTCGCCACGCACTACCGTTTCCGACCGGACTTCTGCGAGGGGCACGACCCGGAGTCCAAGGGCCTGGTCGAGAACCTCGTCGGCTACGGCAAGGATGACCTGCTGCGGCCGCTGATGCTCGAGCACGCCGTGGACGAAGGTGTCTTGGTCGACGAACCGGCCGTGAGCGCAAGGGTGCTGGCTGATCTTCGAGCCGCCAACGCGCAGGCCGCGGCCTGGTGCACACAGGTCAACGCGGCCGTGCACAGCGAGACGTGCGCCGCCCCGGCCGAGCGGCTCACCCGCGAGCGGGAACTGCTGACGCCGCTGCCGTCG
>JBOFBK010000271.1:0-7492 GCA_051645525.1 Dermatophilaceae bacterium
GATCGCGGCCGCGACCACCGACCGTGCGTGCACATCCAGCCCAACACTCATACGCTCATTCATCATCCGGGGCCTCCTACGACTGTGGATAGGCCGAGCAGGTGCCTCCTGCTCGGTAACCCACGAACACTCGTGAGCGAGGCCCCGGCCCGCAACCCCTCACCGCGAGGGCGTCACTGCATACCGTCTGAGACCGGACTTCCGGTGCTGGATGACGCCCGCCCACCTCGGGTGGAACGGGCGTCATCCGCCCTCGGGATGGGTCAGCGTGCCGGGTTCGGCAGGGTGAAGGTCGCCCGGCCGTCAGGCAGGCTGGACGTGCGCACCTCGCGGTACAGCTCGAGGTACGGGGCCGACGTGCCCTGAGTCGGGCGGTCGTCCTTCGGGCTGTCGAGGGCGAGGTCGAGGCGCGCCACCGTCACGCGCACCCGTTGCTTCGACGGGGTGTCGACCCAGTCGTTGCCGGGCCCGAAGGCCGCGGGGAGGTCCTCGGCCTCCGGTTGGACGGTGCCGATCTCGACGGCCAGGACGTGCCCACGCGCAAGGGTCCAGTCGGTCGACGTGAGGTCGACTCTCGTCTGCCCCTCGCGAAGGATCGAGACCTGCTCGTCCAACATCACCGCGGTGCCGTCGGGTGCGAGGTCGTGCAGCCGGACCATGACGTTGCCGCGCCCCCGGGCCGTGAGCGAGACGCTCGGCGTCCCCGTGATGCGGGTCGCCTGCGTCACGGGCGTGGAGCGCACGGCGTAGGTGTGGCGGCCGGCCTCGGCGACGCGACCGTCATCCACGTACATGCCGCGGCCCAGGCCGATACGAGCGGCGCGTTCCACGACCGGCCAGGTCTCCTGGGCACGCCAGGCGCCGGTGCTGTCCTGCACGGCGAAGTTCGGGTAGCGCTTCGCCGGCTTGACGCCCTTGAGGTACTGGTCGTAGAACGACATCACCTCGGCGAACCAGCCCTCGCGGCCCATCTTCAGCCGGCCGTCGTCGAACCGGTCGTTGCCCCTGACGTGGTCCCACTGGCCGAGCCAACCACGTTGCGGGCCCTGATGATTGGCCAGGAACTCGTCCATTCCCTCGGCCTCGGTGTTCCACTC
Organism: Dermatophilaceae bacterium; assembly: GCA_051645525.1. Lineage (GTDB taxonomy): Bacteria > Actinomycetota > Actinomycetes > Actinomycetales > Dermatophilaceae > JBOFLG01. The sequence continues at coordinate 1,098 of JBOFBK010000271.1, forward strand.
GAGGAAGCCCTGGGTGAACAGCAGTGGGGTGTCGCTGCCCTGCGCCCGGGCGGCCAGGTCGCGGTCCTTCCAGTACCGATCGTCCGGATCGCCGATCTTGTACCCGGCGAGGTTGCGGGTCAGGCACTGCGGGTGGGTGGCCTCGTAGGCGGCGTTCTTCTGGTAGCGCGGGTCGTCGTCCTCCATCCCGGGAATCTGTGCGATCGCGTTGTAGGAGGTCGGCACGTCGACGAGGGTCGTGCGCGGGATACCACCCGAGTAGGTGTTGCGGTGCAGGTCCCAGATCGGCTCCTGCGCGACGACGGCCTTGAGCGCGTCCTGGTCGAGGTTGTTGCCGAGCAGGCCGGTGGTGGCATCGGCGGACTTGCCGTACATCCCCACGGCACCGGTCGACCACGGCTGGGCCGCGGCCCAGGCGATCGCCGCCTTCACGTCGGCCTGCTCGCGCGGCCCGGCGAAGTCGAGGCAGCCGGTCGAGCCACCGAAGCCGCGGGAGTCGACCATGACGAGGGCGTACCCGCGGTCGAAGAGGTCGGCACCCTCGATGAGGTCGGTGAAACGCGACGACGGGCCGGTCCGCTCCTCCACAGGAGCGAGCTCGCCGTAGTGCGAGAAGTACGGCCCCACCGAGAGGATGACGGGCACCCTCTCACCCTCGGTCAGACCCTCGGGCAGGAGCACGTCGGCGTGCAGCTCTGTGCCGGAACGATCGGCGGACGGGAAGTAGTGCTGGGTCCAGACGGCGCCCTCCGGGACACGGTCGTTCTGGGCGTGGGTGACCGGCGGGGCGGTCGGGCCGGCGAGCGCCAGCGCGCCGGGCGCAGACGGTGCCGCTGCGGCGGCCGGGCCGGCGAGCGCCACTCCGAGAAGGCAGATGGCGGCGACCGCGGCGGACATGGTGGGCGAGGCGGGTGTTCGTCGTCTCATGCCTCCACTTCACGCTGTGCCGCAACGGCACAGTCAAGCCGCGGGCGAATAGCATCGTGTCGTGGCCTGGAGCACTCGGGAACTCGCCGAGCTCGCCGGCACCACCCTGCGCGCGGTGCGGCACTACCACGACATCGGGCTCCTCGACGAGCCCCACCGCCGTAGCAACGGCTACAAGGAGTACGGCGCCGCCCACCTGGTCCGACTGCTGCGGATCACCCGGCTGACCGAGCTGGGCGTCCCGCTCGCCGAGATCGCGGCCATGGGCGACGCCGACGAGCACCCCGCCGAGGCGCTGCGCGCGCGGGACGCCGAGCTGGCGGCCGGCATCGAGCGGATGCAGGCGGCGCGCGCCGAGATCGGCCGCATCCTGCGTGACGGGGTGCCCACCCACCTCCCGTCCGCGATCAGCCCGGCCACCGCCGCGAGGCTGACCGAGGCCGACCACAAGTACGTCGCGGTGATGTCCCGCGTGCTGGGCCCGCGCGGCATGCAGACCTGGGTCGACCTGCTGGCCGACCTGCCAGAGGACCCGGTGGCGCGCGAGTTCGACGACCTGACCGACGACGCCGACGACGAGACCAGGCAGCGACTCGCCGAAGGGCTCGTCCACTACGCACGGGACCGGCGCGCCGCGCACCCCGATCTCCTGCAGGAGCACACCGACGCGCCGCGCGGCGCCGAGTTCGCCCGCCGAGCGGCCGAGGAGGCGGTCCTCGAGTTCTACAACGACGCCCAGCTCGACGTGCTGCGCCGGATGCACGAGCTCCGCCCGGACCTACGGCACTGACCCGAGACGAACCCGCCGTCGCCGACGACGCGTGCTCACGTCGCGAGCACGCGCATGGCGCCCGTCGCCGCGAGGGTGACCGCTCCCGTCCAGAGGACGATGGCGACCGCCTGCCAGACCAGCACTCGGGCCCTGCCTACTCCGGCGGCGACGAAGGCCGCCGCGGTCAGCTGCGTGGGCAGGGCCAGTGGTGCGAGCAGGCTCGCGCCGGGGACGCCGAAACGCACCAGCCAGCGCTCCAGCCGGCGGCGTCCTCTCGACCTGGGCTTGCCCGGCTCGTCGGGACGCTCCAGCACGGCGGTCCCCGTGCCGCCGGTACCGGAGCCACCGGCCGTCACCGCGTGGACAGGGGCCGAGGTAGAACGGCCTGCCCGGCGAGCGACGACGGCCGCACGGGCACGTGCACCGAGCGTCACGACGAGCAGGACGCTGAGGAAGTTGCCGACCGCACCGGCGACGCCGGCGACCACCGGGTTCAGCCCGGCGACGACACCGAGCGCAGCCGACCCCTCGCCCTCGACATACGGGATCATGCCCGCCAGCGCGACGATCAGGGGCTGCAGGAGGGCCGGCACCTGCTCGGCAAGGTCCTGGAGACTGTCATAGATGGACGGCATCGCGTTCTCCTTCGGTGGCGGGATGGATGGCCGGGCGCCCACGACATCCGGCGTCGGTGCCGGACCGGCCAGCTCAGCGGACGGGTCCCAGTGCAGACCGTGCCGTCGCGGCACAGTCAAGTCCGCGCAGCGGCCTCACCGGATGACGCGGACCGGGTCGGCGTCCAGCGCCGGGCCGGTCCATCGCCGATCGGTGGACAACGGCGGCAGCCGGTTCCCCGACGCGGGCAGCTGGTTCCGCGGGCGAGGCTGGTCGGCATGAGCAGCCCAGCGGTCTCGGTACGGGGCCTACGCAAGCAGTACGGCGCCAAGGTCGCCGTCGACGACGTGTCGTTCGACGTCGCGACCGGGGAGGTGTTCGGCATCCTTGGCCCCAACGGAGCCGGCAAGACCACGACGGTCGAGGCGATCGCCGGGCTGCGGGCTCCGGACGCAGGCACGGTGAGCGTGCTGGGCCTGGACCCGTGGGACCAGCACGAGGAGCTGGCTCCCGTGGTGGGTGTCCAGCTCCAGGAGAGCCGGCTGCAGCCGAAGATCACGGTGCGCGAGGCCCTGCAGCTGTGGAGCTCGCTGTACGTCGCTCCGCGGCCGTGGCGTGAGCTGGTCGAGCGGCTCGGCCTCGGCGCGGCGATGGACACCCGATTCGTGTCGCTCAGCGGAGGGCAGCAGCAACGGCTGTCGATCGCGCTCGCCCTGGTCGGCCGGCCGCGAGTCGCCGTGCTCGACGAGCTCAGCACGGGCCTGGATCCCCGGGCACGACGCGACGTGTGGGATGTCGTACGCGACCTTCAGGCCGACGGGGTGACCGTCCTGCTGGTTACCCATGCGATGGAGGAAGCGCAGGCGTTGTGCGACCGGATCGCTCTGGTCGTCGCCGGACGGGTGGCTGCGCTGGACACGCCGGTCGGTCTGGTCCGTGCGGCCGCTGCGGCGACCGTCGTCTCCTTCGTGCCCGACCAGGCCGCCGACCTGCAGTCGTTGCGCGATCTCGCCGCGGTGACGTCCGTGGAGCACCGCGCGGGCCGGGTGGTCGTCTCGGGCTCGGACCTGGTCACCCTCGCCGTGCTGGACGAGCTACGCCGACAACGCGTCACCCCCGGAGGGCTCCGGATCGCCGACGGCGGCCTGGACACCGCCTACGTGACGCTGACGGCCGCGGCCGGCGAGGCGAGGGCGTGATGTCGACCGCCACCGCCACCGTGCTGCGGACCGAGGCGCGGCTGTTCGCCCGGGAACCGGTCACGATCGTGTCGATCGTCATCCTTCCGCCGGTGCTGCTGCTCGTCATCGGTGCCGTGCCCTCCTTCCGCGAGCCGTCGGCGGACCTCGGTGGGCACTCGGTGGTGGGCCTGTACACCCCGACGGTGGTCCTCATGGCGATGATCCTGGCGGCGGTCCAGATCATGCCGGCGGTCATCCTCGGCTATCGCGAGTCCGGCGTGCTCCGGCGGCTTCGCACCACCCCGCTGGACCCGGCCGTGCTGCTCCTCGCGCAAGTCGTGCTCCACGCCGCTGCCGTGCTGGTGTCGGTCGCCGGGACCCTGATGCTCGCCCGCGCGGTCTTCGGCATCCCGTTCCCCGGGTCGATCGGTGGCTACGCCGTGGCCCTCGTGCTCACGCTCACCGCCGTCGCCGCCGTGGGAGCGCTGGTCACCTCGGTCGCATCGAACCCGCGTACCGGTGGGCTGCTCAGCATGGTGGCGTTCATCCCGTTGATGTTCACCGCCGGCGTCTACTTCCCGGTGGAGGCGATGAGCGGCACCCTGCGGACGGTCGTGGAGCTGACCCCGCTCGGGGCGGGGGTGCAGGCTCTGGCAGACGCGACCGTGGGCCGCTTCCCGGACCCGGCCGACCTCTGCGTGACCGGAGGCTGGGCGCTCGTGCTCGGACTGCTCGCGGTCGTCGCCGTACGACGTCACTGACCGGGCGCGCTCGCCCTGGGAGGATGCTCTCGATGCCCACTCTCGACGACGAACGCGTAGTGCGGCTCCTGCCGCAGGGCCTCCTCCTCGTGGCCGTGCTCGTGGCGTCCGTCGCGGCGCCGTCCCTCGGCGACAGCGTCGCCGAACTCATGGTGACCCTCGCCGTCGCTGCCGCGACGTTCGGATGGATGACGGTCGTCCCTCGCGGCACCACGATGCACTGGGTCGGACGCACGGCCCTGGCGTTCGTGCTGTGCTGGTTGAACCCGTTCTTCGGCATCTTCGCCTTCGTCGGCTTCCTCGACGCGGCCGAGTCCCTCCCGCGGCGGTGGCCCACCTGGGCCTCGGTGTCGTCGCGGTGACGCAGGCCGGGTCGCAGTCCGGCGGCTTCCCACCGGACGATGCGACCCAGGGCCTCGCCTTCGCTGCCCTGGCACTCGTCAACCTGGGGCTGGTCACCGTGTTCTCCCGCATCGGACGCCTCACCGAGGACCGCAACGCGGAGCTGGAGCGCCTGAACGCCGAGCTGCGCGAGGCGTTGGCCGAGAACGTCGCCCTGCACGAGCAGCTGCTCGCCCGGGCGAAGGGCGCCGGTGTCCAGGAGGAACGACAGCGCCTGGCGCGCGAGATCCACGACACCCTCGCACAGAGCCTTGCCGGGATCGTGACCCAGCTCGAGGCGTCGGTGAACGGCGACCGTCACGACCGGGCGCTCCGGCTGGCTCGGGAAGCCCTGACCGAGGCCCGGCGGTCGGTGCTGGACCTGACGCCCGCCGGCCTCGAGGCGGCGACCCTGCCGGACGCTCTCGGCGCCGTGGTCCGGGCGTGGACGGCGGCTCACGGTATCCACTGCGACCTCGTGGTCAGCGGCGATCCGGTCGCCGTGCACGTCGAGGTCGAGGCCGCCGTTCTTCGAGTCACCCAGGAGTCGCTCGGCAACGTCGCCCGGCACGCCAGCGCCAGTCGAGTCGGGGTGACCCTCGCCTACGGTGACTCGGAGCTGGTGCTCGACGTCCGCGACGACGGCGTCGGCTTCGACAGCCGGGCCGAACCCGTTCGCGGATGCTTCGGTCTGCGTGGCATGCGCCAGCGGGCCGAACGCCTCGCCGGGAGCGTCGTCGTGGAGTCCCGCCTGGGCGCTGGAACCGCGGTGTCGCTGCGCCTGCCCGCCCTGGCCCGGGAGGCGGCGTGACCTCCATCCGCATCCTGGTCGTCGACGACCACCCGGTGGTCCGCGACGGTGTCCGCAGCATGCTGGCGGCGGTTCCCGACTTCGAGGTGGTGGGCGAGGCGGCGAGCGGCCCCGAGGCCGTCGTCCGCGTCCGCGAGACCGACCCCGACGTGGTCGTCATGGACCTGCGCATGCCCGGGGGCAGCGGCGTCGACGCCGTTCGTGAGCTCAAGGCATCCGGTGCCCGCGCCGCCGTGCTCGTCCTCACCACCTACGACACCGACGCCGACACCATCGCCGCGGTCGAGGCCGGCGCGACGGGCTACCTGCTCAAGGACGCTGCCGCGAGCGCGCTCTTCGACGCCGTCCGAGCCACCGCGTCCGGCGCCACCGTGCTCGCGCCGGCAGCAGCCGCTCGACTGGCCGCACACGTGCGGTCCCCAGGTCAGGGCTGCGTGTTGAGTCCCCGAGAACGCGAGATCCTGGTGCTGGTCGCCCGGGGCCGCTCCAACCGGGCCATCGCCGACGAGCTGTTCGTCAGCGAGGCCACCGTCAAGACCCACCTCCAGCGGATGTTCGACAAGCTCGAGGTCTCCGACCGGGCGTCGGCGGTCGCTCGGGGCTACGAGCGAGGCGTCCTCGGCTGACTCGACACCGAGGTGACCCGGGTGGGGATGACGCTCGCGCCGCGTGCGGGCGTCATCCGGTCACTCAGTGCTCGTTCGGGTCGGCGTCGGCGTCGGCCTTCGTGGCGTGCACCGTGCCGTGCCGGTGGTCGGCCGGGCCGTAGAGGGAGTAGAGGCGCAGCGGGCCGTCGCCGGTGTTGGTGAGGTTGTGCCACGAGCCGGCCGGGACGAGCACCACGTCGTCGTCGCCGACCTCGCGCTCGAACGTCAGCTCCTCGCGGGTGGGGCCCATCTGCACCAGGCCGTGGCCCTGCTCGACCCGGAGGAACTGGTCGACGTCGT
>JBOFBK010000272.1:0-10720 GCA_051645525.1 Dermatophilaceae bacterium
TCCACCGCCGAGCGCGGCACGAGACGGCTGCGCGTCAACGTCTCACCGGGGACGAGGGCCGCACCGACCCGGCGCCCCGTGGCGGCCGCCGGGTCGGTGATCGAGCCGGGCTGGACGGTGTCGGCGACCACCGCGACCATGCGGAGGTCGCCGGCGGCCAGCTCGGCACCGGCGGGCACGGGCCGAGCGGCGGCGACCACGGCCATCGGGGCTGGTGGTGCGGGCGTCAGCTGCCCGACGACGACGACCACCGCGGTGGCGGCGAGTACCCCGGCGAGCAGGCGACGGAGCACCCGGCGGCGCCACCGGGAACGACGGCCGGCGCCGGTGATGCCGGGGAACAGGAGAGAGGGGAGGAGGGCCACCCCTGCGACGCTAGGGGCGCTGCGGCATCCGTGGAACGACCGGCCGCCGGTCAGGCCGAGGTTGTGGACGGCGCCTTGGCGCCGGACCCCCTTGTGGACGACGGGGATGCCGAGGACCCCGACGACCCGGAGCCACCGGATGCGGACGACCCGGAGCCGCCGGACGCGGACGACGCGGAGTCCGACGACCCGGACCGCGACGATCCCGACTCCGACGACCCGGCTGCCGACGACCCGGACGCCGACTCCCCGGACCCCGAGCTCTTCGACGCCGAGCCGGACTCCGACCCCGACGACCCGTCCGACCCCGACGACCCGGAACCCGAAGACGCCGACTGCTTGCCGCCGTCGCGCGAGTCGGTGCGGTAGAAGCCCGTGCCCTTGAAGACGATCCCGACCGCGGTGAACAGCTTGCGCAGCCGGCCCTCGCACTCGGGGCACACGGTGAGCGCGTCGTCGGTGAACGACTGCACCGCCTCGAGGCGGTGGTCGCACGCGGTGCACGCGTAGGCATAGGTGGGCACGGGTCCTCCTCGAACGTGTGACGCCGCCGCACCGGGTGTCCGGGCGGGCCGGGGACTCGGGGGGCGACGCGAGCGGCATCCAGGATAAGCGAGCAGCCGCCGTCGCCGATTCCCGTCCGCATCCCCGGCGCGGATGACGTCTGCGCCGGTCAGCGGCCGGACCAGCCGGCGAGCCGGCCACCGCGGCTGACGAGGAACAGCCGCCGCTCGACCTCGGCCCGCACCGCGGTGGGGGTGACGACGAGCAGCTGGTCGCCGTGCCGCAGCACGTCGGACTCGCGCGGCACGAACGACCGCCCGTCGCGGACCACCAGCGAGACGTTCGCGCCCACCGGCAGCCGCAGCTCGAAGACCCGCACCCCGCCGATCCGCGACCCCGGCCCCACGTCGATCTCGAGCAGCTCGGCCCCCAGCTCCTCCAGCGGCGTCGCCTCCACGGTGAGGTCGACGCGGTGGTGCGCCGCGTCCAGGCCCAGCCGCCGGGCGACCCACGGCAGGGTCGGTGCCTGCACGAGCGTGAAGACCACCACCAGCACGAACACGAGGTCGAAGATCCACTCCACCCCGGGCGTCCCCGCGGTCACCGGCACCGTGGCCAGCACGACCGGCACCGCGCCGCGCAGGCCGGCCCAGGAGAGGAACGCCTGGGTGCGCCACGGCATCCGGAACGGCGCGAGCGAGACCACCACGGACAGCGGGCGGGCCAGGAGGAGCAGGGCGGTGCCGATCACCAGCGCCGGCACCAGCTGCGCGGCGAACCCGCTCGGCGACGCGAGCAGCCCGAGCAGCACGAACAGCCCGATCTGCGCGAGCCAGCCCAGCGCGGTGGCGAACCCGACGACGGCGGGGCGGTGCGGCATCCGCAGGTTGCCGAGCACCAGCGCGGCGAGGTAGCACGCGATGAAACCGGACAGGTGCAGGGCGTCCCCGATCGCGTAGGCGAGCACCGCCACCGCCACCACCCCGATCGCGAACAGCGCGGATGACGACGCCGCCACCTTCGCGAGCAGCCGCCCGCCGCCCCACCCGACCAGGAGCCCCACCACGCTGCCGCCGGCCAGCTCGAGGGCGGCCCAGAACAGCACCTCCTCCCAGCCGACCGACGCCGCGCCGGGCGCCGTCGCCGCGGCGATCGCGGTGACGAGCAGCACCGCCGGGGCGTCGTTGAACCCGGACTCGGCCTCGAGCATCCCGGACACCCGGCGCGGCAGCGGCACCCGGCGCAGCACCGAGAAGACGGCCGCGGCGTCCGTGGACGCCAGCACCGCGCCGACGAGCAGCGCGGTCTGCCACGGCCAGCCCAGGACGACCGTGCCCACCACCGCCACCACGACGGTGCTGACCCCCACGCCGACCGTCGCGAGCACCGCCGCCGGCGCCACCGCCGACCGGATACCGGCCCACCGGGTGGTGATGCCGCCGTCGACGAGGATGACGACGAGCGCCGCGTAGCCGAGCACCTGGGTGAGCTGCTCGTCGTCGTAGCGGATGCCGAGCCCGGACTCACCGAGCGCCACCCCGATGCCGAGGTAGAGCAGCAGCGACGGCAGTCCGGAGCGCAGCGAGAGCCGCACCGCGACGACCGACACGACGAGTACGAGGCTGCCGACCAGCAGGACGACGGCGAGGTCGTCGACGGTGAAGCCGTCGCGCGCCACGCTCTCGGCGCGCGCCAGACCCCCGGCGAGGGTCGGCGCACCGGCGGACAAGGTCAGGACCGTCCTCGTGTCGGCGAAGGAGGGTGTCCTAGTCTCGCAGGGTGAGTCGAGGTGCCGTGGTGCGACGCGTCATCCTCGGTCTCGGGGTCCTCGTCCTCGTCAGTGCGGTGGTCGCCTCGGTCGTGGTCGTCACCGCCGTGCGCAACTCGCTGCCCCGCACCTCGGGTGAGGTCTCGCTCCCGGGGCTCGGGGCCGACGTCACCGTGCTCCGCGACGACAGCGGCATCCCGCACCTGTACGGCGACAGCCTCACCGACCTGGCGCGAGCGCAGGGGTACGTACACGCCCAGGAGCGGTTCTTCGAGATGGACCTGCGCCGGCACATCACGGCCGGGCGGCTGTCCGAGCTGGTCGGGGAGGCCGGCGTGGAGTCCGACCGGGCGATCCGCACGATGGGCTGGCGGCGGGTGGCCGAGGAGGAGCTCCGCACCCTCGACCCGCGCACCCGGCAGGTGTTCCAGGCCTACGCCGACGGCGTCAACGCCTATCTCGGCGACCGCAGCCCCGGGGAGGTGTCGCTCGAGTACACCGTGCTCGGCCTGAGCCTGCCGCTCGGCGACATCGAGGAGTGGACCCCGGTCGACAGCCTCGCCTGGCTCAAGGCGATGGCCTGGGACCTGCGGGGCAACTACGACGACGAGCTGGCCCGGGCCCGGCTCACCGGGCGCCTGCCGCCGGAGCAGATCGCCCAGCTGTACCCGGCCTACGACCCCGAGGCGAACCCGCCGATCCTCTCCGGCGAGGAGTGGTCGCCGGCAGCGGGCGCCACGGGCACCACCGCCGGCCGGGTGGCGGCCGACGTCACCTCCCGCACGACGAGCGCCGGTGCCGCCGACGCCTATGCCGCGGCGCACCGGGCCCTCGCCGCGGTGCCCGAGCTGGTCGGCGAGGGTGAGGGCGTCGGCTCGAACTCGTGGGTGGTGTCCGGGAGCCGCACCACGACCGGCGCCCCGCTGCTCGCCAACGACCCCCATCTCGCGGTCGGTCAGCCGGGCATCTGGATCCAGAACGGGCTCTCCTGCCGCCAGGTGGGACCCGAGTGCCCGATGGCGGTGAGCGGGTTCTCGTTCGCCGGGGTGCCCGGGGTGATCATCGGCCACAACCAACAGATCGCCTGGGGCTTCACCAACCTCGCCCCCGACGTCACCGACTTCTATCTCGAGCGCGTCATCGGCGACACCTACCTGCGGGACGGCCAGTGGATGCCGGTGACCTCCCGCGAGGAGGTCATCCGGGTCGCCGGCGGCTCCGACGTGCGCATCACGGTGCGCACCACGGAGCACGGACCGGTGCTCTCGGACGCGCTCGCGCCGGTGGCCGACGCCGGCGCCCGCGCCCCGACCGCGCAGGAGGGTGACGACGGCGAGACCTATGCGGTCTCGCTGGCCTGGACGGCGCTGCGCCCGGGCCGCACCGCCGAGGCGATCATCGGGATCAACCTGGCCACCGACTTCGACGAGTTTCGCGGGGCCGCACGCGACTTCGCCGTGCCGGCGCAGAACCTCGTGTACGCCGACCGCATGGGCCGCATCGGCTACCAGGCGCCGGGGCAGGTGCCGATCCGGCGAGCGGCGCTGCCGCGTACCCAGCCCGGGTACTGGCCGGCGCCCGGCTGGGACTCGTCCTACGACTGGCAGGGGTTCGTCCCGTTCGAGCAGCTGCCGTGGGCGCTCGACCCCGACGACGGCGTCATCGTCACGGCGAACCAGCAGGTCACCGCGAGCCGCACGCCGTTCCTCACCACTGAGTGGGACCACGGCTGGCGCGCCTCGCGGATCGCCGACCGGCTCGGCGAGCTCGACCGGGTGAGCCCCGACGACATGCGCGCCATCCAGCTCGACACCCGCGACGACTTCGCCGACGTGCTGGTGCCGGCGCTGCTCGCGGTGCCGCTCGACGGTGACGACGGCGCCGGGGCCGAGGTCGACGTCGCGTTCACGGAGGACGCGCGCTCCCTGCTGCGCCGATGGGACCGCACCATGCCGGCCGACGACTCGGATGCCTCCGCGGCCACGGCCTACTACAACGCGGTCTGGCGCAGCCTGTGCGAGCTGGTCTTCGACGACGAGCTGCCCGCCGAGCTGAAGTCCGACGGCGGCGCACGCGACCGGGCCGCCGTGCAGCGGCTGCTCGAGGACCCGGCCAGTCCGTGGTGGGACGACAAGCTCACACCGAACGTCACCGAGGGCAGGGACGCCATCCTCCGGCGGGCGCTGGTCGACGCCCGGCTCGACCTCACTCGCGAGCTCGGCAAGGACCCGGGCAAGTGGCAGTGGGGCGCGCTGCACCAGCTGACCCTCGAGCACCGGGTCCTGACTGGCGACGATGTGCCCGCACCGGTGCGGTGGCTCTTCGACGACGGGCCCCACGAGGTCCCTGGCGGCTCCGCCGTCGTCAACGCCAACGGGTGGACGGCGAGCGAGGGGTTCGGCGTCACCACGGCGCCCTCGATGCGCATGGTCGTCGACCTCGGCGACCTCGAGCGCTCGACGTGGATCAACCAGACCGGCGTCAGCGGCCATCCGTGGGACGACCACTACTCCGACCAGACCGCCGACTGGCTCGCGGGCCGCCAGCGGCCGTGGCCGTTCGGCGAGGAGGCGGTACGCGCCACCGACCCCGACGAGCTCGTGCTCCGCTCCACGCCCTCCGACTGACCCCAGCCCGCGCACGGGCGACTCGCGCCAGCGGGACGGTCAGCGCGCCGGCCAGCTCGGGAGCATCTCGAGTCCGTCGGCGGTCAGCACCGCGTCGACCGGGACGTCGTGGGCCTCGCGAGGGAGCGGGTCGTCATCCGGCGCCAGCAGCTCGCCCGGATGCAGCAGCGCCACCACCGGCGCACCGGCGCGCCGGCGCGGGAGCGCGCGGTCGTAGCAGCCGCCGCCCTGTCCGAGGCGGGTCCCGGCCCGGTCGACGGCCAGACCCGGCGTGAGCACCAGGGCGGCGTCCGCGATCGCATGCCGGCCGAGCGCGACCGCCGGCTGCGCGGCATCCGCCCAGTCGAGGTCGAGGCCGGGCTCGGTCACCGGCAGCAGGACGCGGATGCCGCGCGCCCGCAGCGCTGTATGGGCCGCAGCCGTGGCCGGCTCACCCGCAACCGCCTCGTAGGAGGCCACGGTGTCGCCGGCGCGCAGGCCGAGCACGTCGGCCAGCTGCTCGACCCGGCAGGCCAGCTCGGCGCCGTCGGATGACGCGTCGCGCCGCCCGGCGATCGTGCGTCGTCGCTCGCGGAGTGCCGCCCGCCGGGCGACCTTGCCGGGATCACGGGCGACCTTGCCGGGGTCACGGGCCACGTGCGACATCGTAGGGTGAGCTCCATGACGAGCGATGCCCTGCGCGCCGCGACCACGACGATGCGCGACGCCGGGGTGAGCGAGCTCGCGATCTCGGTGTTCGCGGCGTTCCACGAGCAGCTGCGTTCCTCGGCAACGGGGTTCGTGCCCGAGTCGACCATCGACCCGCTCGGGCGGGTGCCCCACCTGCGCGACGTGCGGGTCGACGACGCGGCGCTGCGCGACGCCCTCGACCACACCGTCGTGGTGAAGCTCAACGGCGGTCTCGGCACCAGCATGGGCATCTCCGGCCCGAAGACCGCGCTCGAGGTGCGCGACGGACGCACCTTCCTCGACGTCATCGCCGAGCAGGTGCTCGCCCTGCGCCGCCGGCACGACGTGCGCACCCCGCTGGTGCTGATGAACTCGTTCCGCACCCGCGAGCGCTCGCTGCAGATCCTCGGCGCGCACCACGGCCTCGCGGTCGACGGGCTGCCGCTCGATTTCCTGCAGAGCAAGGAGCCCAAGCTGCGGGCCGACGACCTCTCGCCGGTGAGGTGGCCGGCCGACCCCGACCTCGAGTGGTGCCCGCCCGGCCACGGCGACGTCTACGTGTCGCTGCGCACCAGCGGCCTGCTCGACGCCCTCCGCGAGCGCGGGTACCGGCACCTGTTCCTCTCCAACGCCGACAACCTCGGCGCCACCTGCGACGGCACGATCCCGGCCTGGATGACGGCCGAGCGCGTGCCGTACGTGGCGGAGGTGAGTGCCCGCACGGTCAACGACCGCAAGGGCGGCCACCTCGCCGTGCGCCGCCGAGACGGGCGGATCATCCTGCGCGACAACGCGAACATCGCCCCTGGGGAAGACGAGTTCTTCCAGGACGTCGAGCGGCACCGCTACTTCCACACCAACAACCTGTGGGTCGACCTCGAGGCGCTGTCCGCCCGGCTCGACGAGCGGGCCGGTGTGCTCGGCCTGCCGGTCATCGTCAACCGCAAGACGGTCGACCCCACCGACCCGGCGTCCACGCCCGTCATCCAGGTGGAGTCGGCGATGGGCGCGGCGATCGAGCTGTTCGACGGGTCGCGGGCCGTCGAGGTCGACCGCAGCCGGTTCCGGCCGGTCAAGACGACGAACGAGCTGTTCCTCATCCGTAGCGACATCTACCGGCTCGGCGAGGACGCGCGGGTGGAGTCGACCATCGACCACTCCGAGCCGCTGGTCGACCTCGGCGCCCACTACCGGTTCGTCGCCGACTTCGACGCCCGCTTCCCGCACGGCGTGCCGTCGATCCGCGGGTGCCGCAGCTTTCGGGTCGAGGCCGACGTCACGTTCGGCGCCGGCGTGGTGTGTCGCGGCGACGTCGTCGTCACCGGTGACGCGCGCACCATCCCCGACCACGCCGTGCTCGACGGGACGGTGGCCGAGGGGACGGTGGCCGCGGGGACGGTGGCCGCGGGGTCCGCGGCTGGGCCAGCGGCTGACGGGCCGGTGGCCGAGGGGACGGCCGGATGACGCCCGCTCCTCCCGGGCTGCGCAGCGTGGCCGAGCACCGGTCCGCCGTCCTCGACCTGGTGGCTCCGCTCGGCGCCGAGGCGGTGCCGGTGGGTGACGCGCTGGGCCGGGTGCTGGGCGCCGATGTGGCTGCGGCGGTCTACCTGCCCGGCGCCGACAACTCGGCCATGGACGGCTATGCGGTGCGTGCGGCCGACCTCGCCGCCGCGTCCGAACGTCATCCGGTCGAGCTGCCCGTCGACGGCGACATCGCCGCCGGCGACACCGCACGGCACGTCCTCGCCGCCGGCCGTGCGGCGCGGATCATGACCGGCGCACCGCTCCCGGACGGCGCGGATGCCGTGGTGCCGGTCGAGCGCACCGACGGCGGCGCCGCGCGGGTCGCCGTCCGGCTCGCCCCGGAGGTCGGGCGGCACATCCGCCGCCGCGGCGAGGACGTACGGGCCGGCGACGTGGTGCTGCGGGCCGGCACCCACCTGGGGCCCGGGCACCTCGCCCTCGCCGCGGCATCCAACGTGCCGGTGGTGCAGGTGCGCCGGCGGCCGCGCGTCACGGTGGTCTCCACCGGCGACGAGCTGGTCGACCCGGGCAGCACGCTGGCCCACGGTCAGGTCGTCGACTCCAACGCGCTGATGCTGTGCGCGCTCGTCGAGGCGGCCGGTGCCGAGGTGGCTGCCGCCGTGCGCCTCCCCGACGACGACGCCGCCGTGCGCGCCTTCGTCGAGCATCCGGCCGGCGACCCCGACCTCGTCGTCACCAGCGGTGGGGTGTCGATGGGGGTGTACGACACGATCAAGGCCGTGCTCACCTCCACCCCCGCGGAGCGCGACACCGGCGGCGGGGTCGAGTTCGTCAAGGTGGCGATGCGGCCGGGGATGCCGCAGGGGTGCGGCACGCTCGCCGGCGGCCGGGTGCCCGTGGTCACCCTGCCCGGCAACCCGGTGAGCTCGCTGGTCTCGTTCCACGTGTTCGTGCTCCCCGCGCTGCGTCGTCTCGCCGGGCTCGACCCCGGCCACGACGGCGGGTTCGAGGCGGTCGCTGCCACCGACTGGCCGGCCGCGCCGGGCAAGGTCGAGATGACCAGGGTCGTCGTCGAGGGCGGGCGGGCACGGCCGTCGGGCGGGCAGGGGTCGCACGTGCTGGGTGCGCTGGCCGAGGCCACCGCCCTGGCCGAGGTGCCGGCCGAGGTCGAGCAGGTCGCCGCGGGGACGGTGCTGCGCTGCATCCCCCTGCTCGGGCAGGATCGGGTGCGTGGCTGAGCGACCGAGTACTCCGGCGGGCACCGGTCCGGCAAGTCTCACGCATGTGCGCGCGGACGGGACGGCGCACCTGGTCGACGTCTCCGCGAAGGCGGTCACGGTGCGGGAGGCCGAGGCGCGCGGGCGGGTGCTCCTCTCCGCGGATGCCGTGGCCGCGCTGCGCGACGGCACGGTGCCCAAAGGCGACGCGCTCGCGGTGGCCCGCATCGCCGGGCTGCAGGCGGTGAAGCGGACGCCCGACCTCGTGCCGCTGGCCCACCCGGTCGCCGTGCACGCGGCCGAGGTCGACCTCGAGGTCGTCGACGGTGCGGTCGAGCTGCGGGCGCGGGTGCGCACCGCCGATCGCACCGGCATCGAGATGGAGGCGCTCACCGCCGTGTCGGTGGCGGCTCTCGCGCTCGTCGACATGGTCAAGGCCATCGACCGGCGTGCGCGGATCACCGACGTGCGGGTCACCGCGAAGTCGGGAGGGCGTTCGGGCGACTGGCGGGAGGAGGCCACGTGACCGGCGCCGACGCGGTGCCGGCAAGCGGTTCGACCTCGTCGGGCGCCGCGCCGGGCTCCGACCTGCATCCGCCCGCCGACCCGGGCTCGACCGCGCTGGCGGGTCGCCGGGCGGTCGTCGTCACCTGCTCCACCCGCGCTGCCGCCGGGGTCTACCCCGACCGGGGTGGTGCGCTGCTGGTCGAGACGCTCCGCGGCTGGGGGTGCGAGGTCGCCGACGCGGTGGTGGTGCCCGACGGCCCGGCGGTCGGGCAGGCACTGGCCGCGGCCCTCGCGACCGGGCCCGACGTCATCCTCACCACCGGGGGCACCGGCCTCACCCCGACCGACGGCACCCCGGAGGCGACCGCGCCGCTGCTCGACCGGGAGGTCCCGGGCCTGGCCGAGGCGATCCGGGCGCACGGGGTGGCCGCCGGAGTACCGACCGCGGTGCTGTCGCGCGGGCTGGCCGGGCTCGCCGGCCGCACGCTGGTGGTCAACCTGCCCGGGTCGTCCGGCGGGGTGCGCGACGCCCTGGCCGTGCTGGCCGAGGTGCTTCCGCACGCGGTCTCCCAGGCCCGAGGCGGCGACCACTGATGTGGCGCCGCGCGCAGCACCGCATCCCGCTGGCGCTGAGCCGCCGGCTCGGCGCGCCACGCCCGGCCGACGCCCTGCCCGGGTGGCGTTGGCCGTTGCGGCTCACCGGGCGCACCCCCACGGGCATCGACCTCGTGCTCCGGCCACTGGTTCTCGCCGACGCGCGGGCCTTTCACGACGTGCGACGGCGCAACGCCGCGTGGCTGGCTCCCTGGGACGCCACCTCTCCCGACCCGTCGTCGCCGGCGCGCGACTTCGGCGACCTGGTCGGGCAGTACGACGCCGACGCCCGGGCCGGCCGCTCGCTCCCGCTCGTCGTCGAGGTCGACGGCGCCCTCGTGGGTCAGCTGTCCGCGAGCGGGGTGAGCCTGGGGTCGTTCCGCTCGTGCTCGATGGGGTATTGGGTGAGCCGCGACGTGGCCGGGCAGATGGTCATGCCCACGGCGCTCGCCGTGCTCGGCGACCACCTGCTGGGGCCGGTCGGGCTGCACCGGATCGAAGTCAACATCCGGCCCGAGAACACCGCCAGCCTCGCGGTGGTGCGCAAGCTCGGGTTCCGCGACGAGGGCCTGCGCCGGCGGATGCTGCACATCGACGGCGACTGGCGCGATCACCGTTCGTTCGCGCTCACCACCGAGGACCTCGCCGGGGAGACCTTCGTCGACCGGCTCCAGCGGATCGCCGGGGTCGGCGCAGTGTCGACCCACTCGTCACACGAGTCACTTCAGCGACACACCGGTGGTGATCCGGCCGGGAGCGGGTGGCCCGGCTTACCGTCGTCCCCGTGAGGTCCCCGTCGAGCCTGGTCTTTCTCGTCCTCGTCGGGGTGTGGGCTGTCTACTTCCTCCAGTACTGGGTCCGGCGCCGCGACCACATCGCCACCGCTCGATCCGTCGAGCAGTTCAGCGCCGCGATGCGGGTGCTCGAGCGTCGCGACCAGGCGCCACCCGAGACCGAGCTCGCGGCCACCCTCCCGCGGTCGCG
>JBOFBK010000273.1:0-5750 GCA_051645525.1 Dermatophilaceae bacterium
GCCGAGCACGACATCGAGGTGGTCGGCGAGGCAGGAGACGGTGCGGAGGCCGTCGAGGTCGTCGCCGCGACGCGGCCGGACGTGGTGCTCATGGACATCCGGATGCCGGGCACCGACGGCCTGGCGGCCACCCGCCGGATCACCTCGACCGACGAGCTCGCCGCGACCAAGGTGGTCGTGCTCACGACCTTCGACCTCGACGAGTTGACCGAGCGGGAGCGAGAGGTCCTCGCGCTCGTCGGCGAGGGGCTGAGTAACGACGAGATCGCCGGTCGTCTCGTGGTCAGCCCAGCGACCGCCAAGACCCACGTCAGCCGGGCGATGGTCAAGCTCGACGCCCGCAACAGAGCCCAGCTGGTGGTGCTCGCCTACGAGTCCGGGCCGTGCGCCCGGGATGGTCCGGGAGCCGACGGGCGTCATCCGCCCGGCTGTCGGCACGGACGACGGTGAGCGCCCACCCCCGACCGAGACGCCGTGAGCCGAGAACGGGCACGGCGTGACGGCCGGGGGGGTGACGGGCCGCGCCGTCAGCGGCGCTGTTCGCCGGCGAGGAAGTCCAGGACGAGCCGGGTGGTCTGCTCCGGGCGCTCCTCGAAGATCCAATGCCCCGAATCCTCGACGACCGCGCCGGTGACGTCCTCCGCGTAGCGTTCGGCGTTCGTCGCCACCAGCTCGCCGAGGCTGCCGCTGGCGCCGATGGCGAGCACGGGCATCGCGAGCTTCGTCCGGCCGTAGCCGGCGTTGTCCTCGATATCCGTGGGGAACGCCCGGAAGTACTCGAAGCTGGCCCGGAGGCGGGCGTCATCCTCGAGCGGCGTGGCGATGTCGCGGATCTCCCGTGGGCCGATGCCGCTCTTCACCACCTCGATGCTGTCGGTGAAGCCGTCCACCCATTCGGCCTCGCGGCCGTCGACGGTCCGTTCCGGGAGGCCGTTGGTCAACGAGAAGAACCCGAACTGCCAGGCGCCCGCTCCCTGCGGCGTCAGCGCCGGGAACTCGTAGATCCCCTCGTCCGGGATCGGTGCCTCGCTGAGCACCAGCCGGGTGACGTCGGCCGGGTGCGCGGCCGCGTAGGCGTAGGCGACCATCGTTCCGATGTCGTGTCCCACGACCCGGACATCCCGGTCCAGCCCGAGTCGGGTAAGCAGGCCGTGCACGTCGGCGGCGAGCGTCTTCTTGTCGTAGCCGTCGCGCGGGGCGTCGCTGCGGCCGGCGCCGCGCAGCTCCGGTGCCACCACGGTGTAGTGCTCGGCCAGGGCCGGCAGCACCTTGCGCCACATGGTCCAGTTCTGCGGGTACCCGTGCAGCAGTACCAAGGTCGGCCCGCGACCGCCGACCACGGCGTTCAGCCGGATGTCGCCGACCTGGGTCCTGCGCTCGACGAAGCCCGCCGGCACGCGGCCACCGCCCGCAGTGCTGTCGCCGGCCACGGCAGCGGCGCTCCGAGGCGCCTTGACGGGGTCACCGGAACCGGCGGCCTGGGCCGCTGCGGTAGTCGTGGCGGTGGCGAGCAGGCCGCCGACGGTGAGCAGGGTGAAGGTTCGATTCATGAGAGAGCTCCACATCGATATCGTTGTTGGACAATGAGTTTCGGAGGATGCACGAGGGAAGCGAGGGCGCGTGTGACGGTCGCGACTTTTCAGATGGTCTTAACCTGACCGCCGTCGATCACGACGTCGGCGCCGGTGATGTTGGCTGCGCGCGCCGAGGCGAGGAACAGGGCCAGGTCGGCGACCTCGTGGGCCTCGGTGACCCGTCCCGAGGAGATCCCCATCGCCTGCGGCAGCACCTCGTCCAACACCGCCGCCGCGCTGTCGCCCGAGCCGGCGGTCATCGCCTCCGCGAAGCCGCCCGGTGCGGTCCAGAACGGCGTGCGCACCGGCCCGGGAGAGATCGTGTTGACCCGGATGCCGCGCGGCGCGAACTCCTCCGACAGCGCCGCCGTCAGGTTGGTCATGGCGGCCTTGGCCGCGGAGTAGTCCACGACCATCGGGAACGGCAGCCGGGCGTTGATCGAGCTGATGTTGACCACCGCCCCGCTGCCGACTGCCAACATCGTGGGCAGTGCGGCCCGGGTGGTCCGGACCGCGCTGAGCAGGATGACGTCCAGCACGCTCTGCCAGCCCGCGTCATCCACCTCGAGGAAGCCGCCTCGTGGAGTGGCGGCGCCGACGTTGTTCACCAGCACGTCGATCCGGCCGTGTCGGCGTACCGCCTGGGCCACCAGGTCGGAAGGCCCGTTCGCGGTGGCCAGGTCGGCGAGCACCACCTCGGTGCCGTGCCGCTCGGCGAGCGCGGTCAGCTCCGGCGTCGCGGTCCGGGTGCCGGCGACGACATGCGCACCCTCCCCAGCCAGCGCCGTGGCGATCGCCAGGCCGATTCCCTTGCCGGCGCCGGTGACCACTGCCACCTTTCCGTTCAGTTCCAGATCCATCGGTGTCTCCCATTCTCGTGTTTTTGACTTATCGGTACAGAATCAATGCGTGACGGGACAATGGGGATGCGGTGCACGTCAGTCGAGCGCGGCGAGGGCGACGTCTACGGCGTCGTCGACCATGCGCCGGCCGGCTCGGGCCTTGCCCATCACCCGCAGGCCCTGGACGAACGTGGTGAGGAAGCTGGCCAGCGCCCGCGGATCCTTCTCCGGTGCCAGCTCCCCACGTGCCTGGGCGCGCTCCAGGGCCCCGGCCATCGCCGACTCGACCCGGCGCATGGTGTCCCGCACTACCTCGACGGTCGGTTGATGGTCGGCCCGCTCGGTGGTCGCGTTCACCAGCAGGCAGCCTCGCTCGGGGTCCGCGCGGTCGGCTGCGGCCAGGGTCTGAAGCAGGTCGCGCAACGCGGCCCGGATATCGCGAGCGCCCTCCAGCATCTCGACCAGCCCGCCGGCGTGCCGGGCGCAGTAGGCACGCAGCGCCCGGTCGTACAGCTCGTCCTTGGAGCCGAACGCCTGGTAGAGGCTGCCTCGGCCCAGCTCCAGCTCGTCGAGCAGGTCGGTCAGCGACGTGGCCTCGTAGCCCTTGCGCCAGAACAGGTCCATCGCCTGTTCCACCGCGCGGTCGGTGTCGAACGATCGAGGCCTGGCCATGGCGTCGACAGTAAGCTCATTTGTACCGAACAGTCAAGAATTGCAGCTGACATTGCAGGTGGCGCCTCGTCGGCGAGCGCCGCGCACCGCCGGCATCGCCAACCCGCCCTGCAGTCGACCTTCGCCAGGCACCTTCCGCGAGTGGCAGCCGGTCGACGGCAGATGGCCGGAAAGCGGTCGTGGCCGGTGGGGTCCGCGCCGTAGCGTTGCGAGGGTGACCTCTCGGGCCTCCGAACCGATCGCCGACATCGGACCGGCGCGCGACACTCCGCCGCTCGAAGATGAAAGCCGTTCTGTTGCAACGGCGTCGCCATGGCAAGTGCTTCTCGCCATGGCGGTCACGCTCGTGCTCTGGGCATCGGCGTTCGTGGCGATCCGGCATCTCGGCACCTCGGTGCCGCCGGGCGCCCTGTCGCTCGGCCGGCTGCTCGTCGCCTCGGTGGCGCTCGGCGTCATCCTGCTGCTGCAGCGCCGCCCCGTGGTCCGGCCCACCCGCCGGGACTGGCCGCTCCTCGGACTGTGCGGCGTGTCGTGGTTCGGTGTCTACAACGTGGCACTGAACGCCGCGGAGCAGCGCATCGACGCCGGGACGGCGGCCCTGGTCGTGCAGGTGGGGCCGATCCTCGTCGCGCTGCTGGCGACGGTGTTCCTCGGTGAACGGCTCACCCGCTGGCTGCTCGTGGGGATGGTGGTGGGCTTCGCCGGTGTCGCCGTCATCGCGCGCGCCTCGAGCGGGAGCTCCACCGGCGACCCGGTGGGCGTGTGGCTGGCCGTGGTCGCCGCCGTGACGTACGCGGTCGGGGTGCTCGCCCAGAAGCCGCTCCTCGGGCGGCTGCCCGGGCCCGAGGTCACCTGGCTGGCCTGCGTCGTCGGCACGGTGACCTGCCTGCCCTGGGCCGGCGAGCTCGCGGGCGTCATCCGCACCGCCGGGGCTGCCGACCTGCTCTGGATCGGCTATCTCGGCGTGTTCCCGACGGCCGTGGCATTCAGCACCTGGGCGTTCGTCCTGGCCCGGGGCGACGCCGGGACGGTGACACTGACGACGTTCCTCGTGCCGTTCATCGCCACGCTGCTCGCCTGGCTGCTGCTCGACGAGGTGCCGCCCGCACTGGCCTTCGTCGGCGGAGCGCTCGCGGTGGTCGGGGTCGCTCTCACCCGGATGCCCTCGCGTCCGACGATGAGCCGCCCGTCGGGGTGGCGAGGGCATCGTGGACGTGCAACCAGCTCTCGGCATCGGAACCGGCCCAGTGCTGACCGGCGGGTGCGGTGAGCGATGCCAGGCGCGCTCGGGTCACGTTCCGGGCGTCCGCCGGGTCGATGTCCGCCCCGACCGACAACGACCATCGCGGATGCAGCCGGGAGCCGCGGCGGAGCTTGCCCTCCAGCGACTCTCCCCCGAAGTCGACCGTCGTGAGCCCGATGGACAGGGCGTACCTGATCGGGGCGTAGAAGTAGCTCTCGAAGTAGGCACCGCTCGACGCGGCGCGCTCGTAGTCGATGCCCGCCACCCGCATAAAGAGCGTGTCGTACCACGGATAGCCGAGAGCGAACGCTACCGGCCTACCCGACGCGTCTGCGGTGACGAAGGCCGTGGCGATGTCGGCGAGATCCTCATGGCAGCACAGTCGGAGGTAGGCCGCGGCCGCTTCGGGGCTCGGGTCGTCGCCATGGTGGCCCTGGACCTGGCCGAGCAGCGGTGCAGTCTCGCCGATGACGTCGGCGAGGGAGTGGGTCTCGGTACGCAGCCGGTTGGCTGCGGCCCGGCGGAGGTCGCGGCGAACCCCGCTGCGGTTCGAGCGAGTCAAGGTGGACACGTAGTGGTCGAAGGTGCGGGCCTCACCGAGGTCGAGCTGGGCGACCACCGTACCGAGTACCGGTGTGGGACGACCCGGCAGGATGTCGGCGCTCGTGAGGAAGAGAGCCTCGTCGGTAGGCAGGTGGGCGGCGAGTACCACGTCGTTGTCGAGCATCGCGAGGACCTCTCGGATGACGGCGCGCACGCCGTTGACGTCCGACCCGGACTCACGCGGCAGACGGCCTTCGTAGCCCGCACATCCGCCGACGAGGGTATAGGCGCCGACCTGCTCGCGCATCGCGTCCTCGTAGAGCCAGGCGTGGGTGTACCGGGGATTGGTGCGCTCGGCCACGGCCGGATGCCCGACCGCGCTTGCCGTCGGACCCTCGACTCGCACATCGACGAGGCCACCACGCTCGGCGAACGCGCGGAGCCAGGCATCGCTCGTATAGAAATGGCGGCCGTTTCGCCGGTCCCACGACTGTCGTGACGCCCTGCCCGTCACAGCCACGGCTGCGCCAGCAGGCCGATGACGATGCTGCCGACGAAGCCGACGCCCACGTAGAAGCCGAAGGTGCCCCAGCGCACGACGGAGCGCACCGCGACCATCGCCGGGACGGTGGTGATCGCCCCGGCGAGGAGGAATGTGACCGCGGCCCCAGGGAGCATCCCCTGGGTCAGCAGACCCTCGGTGATGGGAATGGCGCCGACCCCGTTGAGGTAGAGCGGAACTCCCACGAGAGCCGCAGCCGGGACCGACCACCAGTCGGCCGTCCCCAGGGCGGAGATCACCCAGTCCTGGGGGACGTAGCGGACGATGGCCGCCTGCAGGACGACGGCGAGAAGCAGCCACTTGCCGAGAGAACC
>JBOFBK010000274.1:0-13019 GCA_051645525.1 Dermatophilaceae bacterium
GACGCCATGCTCGCCCGGCTCGACCTCGTGACGGCCTCGGTGCACTCGAAGCTGAAGATGGCCGCCGGGCCGATGACGCGGCGGATGATCGCGGCGGTGTCGAACCCGCGGGTCAACGTGCTCGGGCACTGCACGGGGCGACTGGTGCTCGGGTCGCGCGGCACCCGGCCGCCGTCGGAGTTCGACGCCCGCGCGGTGTTCGAGGCGTGTGCGGAGCACGACACGGCGGTCGAGATCAACAGCCGGCCCGAGCGCTGCGACCCGCCCGACGCGCTGATCCTCCTCGCGCTCGAGCTCGGCTGCCTCTTCGCCGTCGACTCCGACGCGCACGCCCCCGGCCAGCTCGACATGAAGGCACACGGCGCCGCCCGGGCGGCGCGGCTCGGCATCCCCGCCGAGCGGATCGTCACCACCTGGGATGCCGACCGCCTCCTCGCCTGGGCGGCCACCTGACCGATCGCGCTGGTGGGACTCGGAGTCATGGGTGCCGCTCTGGTCACCCGGATCAGCCTTCCCCCCACAGCACGGCCATCCGCCCATCGGAGTCTGCGAGGTTGGGCCGACGGACCCAACTCCTCGGTGCGGGAACTGCTTACGGTGTGTCACCAACCTCCGTGGTCCGTACAGCTAGCGAGCGCGGCCTGGATGGGCGACGGGCAGGCCGCGATCCTCGACGATCTCGAGCAGCCGGAGATCGTAGGAGACCACCGCGGTGAGGATCGGCCCGAACATTGCCTCCGCGGTCGCCAGGTGGATGGCGTCGAGCGAACGCAAGCCCGCCACGTCGTACGAGGCCGCAGCGGCTCTGACCACGTCGTCGATCTCGGCCAGCGCGAGTCGGCCGAGCAGCGGCGGCACGGCGGCCAGGCGTTCCGGCCCGGTACGCCGAATGGCGCGCGGCAGCTCCACCTCGACCAGCACCGAGGACACCAACTCCTGCTCTCGACCGGTGAGCCAGTCCGCCAGGGCCTCGCTCTCCGGCTCACGGCGCACCAGCTTCACGAGCGCGGAGGTGTCGAGGTAGAGCACTAGTACCGCTCGTCGTCGCGCATGGCGCGGACGAGCCGGCCCGCCTCGTGGTCGTCGTCGTGCACCGGACCGGCGAGGAGAGGCAGCCGACCGGCCGCGGTCGGGGGCTTGACCCGACCTGCCGCGATCAGTTCGGACAGCGGGTGCGGCTGGCTCGGCACGAGGCGGGCGATCACCACACCGCGCTCGGTGATGTCGATCGCCTCTCCCTGCTTCACCCGAGCCAGCACGCCGGCGGTGTCCTGGTTCAGCTGCCGGATCGGAACGCTGCTCATCCGACCAGTGTACGGCCCATTACTACATCTTCGTAGTACATCTCGGCGGTCGTCAGCGCATCACGCACCGTCCAGGCTCGTCATCCGGCGCCAGAAGAGGTTCGCCGGCACGCGCCGATCGCGCTCTTCATCCCAGACGGCAGGTGCTTCATCAGGACGGCGGATGGCGGACGAGCGAGTCGTCGCTCCTGGCAGGAACCGGCAGAGGTGGCCCGCGTTCGAGGTGGACATGGCTCGCGTTTGGGGATGCCGTGCGCCGTCCCCTATGCTTTCGCACGTCCTCGACGGAACCGGATGTTGCGGGTTGCGCGACGTGAGGGCCCGGTCGAGATCGGGTCCCCATCGTCTAGCGGCCCAGGACCCCGCCCTTTCACGGCGGTAGCACGGGTTCGAATCCCGTTGGGGATACGCAGGTCTTGTCTCACAAGGCCCCGTAGCGCAGTTGGTTAGCGCGCCGCCCTGTCACGGCGGAGGTCGCGGGTTCGAGTCCCGTCGGGGTCGCACTGTCCTGTCGGAGCCGGCGCCTTCTCCGGCCCGGCGGAGCAGGTTCGGCCAGGTAGCTCAGTTGGTACGAGCGTCCGACTGAAAATCGGAAGGTCGACGGTTCGACCCCGTCCCTGGCCACCGACAAAACCGCAGGTCAGCGCGTTGCGCGGCTTGCGGTTTCTGCGTCTCGGATGACGTGTGACACCAACGCTGACACCAACCGGCGCGCGGCGACGTCATCCCAGCCGCTCCCCGAGCATCCGCAGCGCCTTGCGCTTCTCGTCCAGCGAGGTGTGCGCATAGATGCTCATCGTCACGTCGATGCTGCTGTGCCCGACGACCTGTTGGACGATGTGCGGTGGAACGCCCTCGGTCAGCAGCAGCGTGACGCAGGTGTGCCGCAGGTCGTGGAACCGGGGCAGCGGCTCGTCGAGCACCGCGCGCACCCGGTACCAGCTGCGCCGGAGGTTGTCGGGCTCGATCGGGGTCCCGACCCGCGAGGTGAACACGAGCCCGGAGTCGTGCCAGCGAGCACCCCGCGCCAGGCGTTCCTTCCGCTGCGCGACCTGGTGGCTCCGAAGCGCGTCGACCACCGGGGCCGGCAACGGCACGGTGCGCCGCGAGTACCTGGTCTTCGGCGGCAGCACCTGGATTCGACCGTCGACCCGTTGCAAGGTCTGGACGACGCGGAGCGTGCCGCCATCGAGGTCGACGTCCTCCCACCGGAGGCCGAGCAGCTCGCCGCGGCGTAGCCCGAGGTAGACGGCCAGCACGAACAACGCGTGGAGACGGTCCGACGCCGCGGCGTCGAGGAGTCGCCGCGCCTCCTCAGGCACGAGCGAACGCCCGACCTCCTCGGTGCGTCCCGGCACTTGGACCAACTTCGCCACGTTGCGGGCGACCAGCTCATCGCGGACAGCCTGCTGGAGACCCGCACGCAGCACCGCGTGGACCCGCTGCACGCTGCCGCGCTGGACCCCGGACGCCGCCAAGTCCTGGCACATGCCTCGAACGTCGCCGACCGTCAGCGCCCGGAGCTTCTTGCTACCGATGTGCGGGACGACGTGGCGACGGACGGCCAGCTCGTAGCCCTGGTAGGTCTTCGGGGCGCGGTTGGGCCGGACCACCGTGGCCAGCCAGTGTTCGAGGTACGCCTTGACGGTCCAGTTCTGGACGGACACCCGAACGCCGGCCTCCTCCTCGCGGAGCAGCTTGTCCTGCTTCACCTTCGCCTCTGCTCGGGTACGCCCGTACGCCCAGACCCGCTTGCGCCCACCGGTGTTGGAGCGGACGTAGGCGACCGCCGCCCACCGACCGTCCTGCCGACGGTAGATCGTGTGCTCACCGTTGGCCCGCTTCGTCATGCCGACTCCTCGAGCATCCGGTCCACGAGGTCGTGGCACGCCCTGACCGGCACGAGCCGCCGGCGGCCGATCTTCACCGACACCAGCACCCGCATGCGGATGAGGTCGTAGACCGTCGACCGGGCGACACCGAGCACGTCGGCAGCCTCCTCGGGGCTCAGCAGCAGCTTCTCCATCTCGCCCTACTCTCCGTTGACCATGGTTGCCTTCCTCCGCGCGCTGACACCGGCGCTACCGGATGCGGGACAGCGCAGCGGACCGCACCGCCTGGGCCGCCTCGTCGAACGAGAGGTAGCCACGTCCGACGTAGGCGAAGCTCGACACGACGACGAACCCCTCGGGCGGCTCGTCGTCGAGCACCTCGCGGATGTCGGCATCGGGCGCCAGCGCGGCCGGCCGCGAGCGGTGCAGCCGGCGGACGCGACGAAGCTGGCCGAACGTGACCGAGTACCGCCGTGACTTGGTGATCGGGTGGCCTCGGTAGCCGAGCGTCGAGAGCCGGTCGGCGAGCCGCGCGAGGTCGGCGTGCTCGCCGCTGAGCCGCACTGCAGTGTCGAGGATGCGGCCGACGTGGGGCGTTGCGCCGAGCATCCGTGCGTGCGCTCCCGACCGCACTCGGGCCGGGAGGCCGAACTCCTCGGTGGTCTTGGTGAGGTACTTCGCGAGGTACGCCGCCACCTGCTCGGGGTGGACGCCGCGGCTATCCCGGCCGGCGTTCCGACCCGACGTGTCGCTGATGGTGCGCGTGTCGACCTGTCGACCCCAGCGCAGGCGATGGATGCCGCCGCCGTCGACGGGCACGGTGTCGATGTGGGTCGCGGCCGAAGCCGCCAGCACGGCCGCTTCGAGGTCGGCCGCCCCTAGGTCGAGCGCACACGGTGGTCCGTCCGGTCCGAGCGGTCCGTCGAGGCGAATGGGTGCGTGGACGTGCACGAGGCCGCGTACCTGGAACTCGACGACCTTGGAGTAGGCGATGCGGCAGTGCGCGCGGAACTCGTTGACCGACAACCTGGCTCGCTTGGCGAGGTCGCGTTGCAGGGCGATGGTGAACCGGCGCCAAAGCTCCGGGGCGTGCCACTGCCACAGCACGTGCCCGGTGTAGTCGTAGCACTCCCAGCAGAGCGGCTGCCCGAGCTGGGTGTCGGACTCGTGGTGCCGCTTGGTGCACCAGAGCGGGCGGCCGTGCTCGCAGACCGGCCGGTCTCGTCGGGCGCGGCACGGGCCCTTGTCCCGGAGCCCGTGGACGGCGCCGAACGAGGGCGCGGTCATCGTCACGAACGTGCACGGGCGGTCACGCACGGTCTCGGGGATGCCCTTACCACCGGCGAGGCCGCACATCAGCAGGTGCCAGGCGTCGCCCTTGTACTCATGGCTGCACGTCGGGCAGACCGATGCGCGGCGGTTGCCACACCGCACGTAGGTATGGCCGTCGAGCTCGTCGGCCGAGGAGTAGAGAGTGTGGGCCTCGCCCGTCGTCGTGTCGACGAGTTCCTTCGCGCCCCGGAGACGCACGGGCCGGCTGCACCCGCGGGCACGCCGCTCCGCCGACTCGACACCGGCAGAGCCGAGCAGCGAGTCGGTGGGAGCAGCGGCGACGGTCATGGCGTGCGCCGGCCGATCGACAGGTGCCTGCTCATCGGTCGCCATCACCGGTGTCGGGGCCCTCGGCGCGGCCAGGTCGGGAGGACCGCCGGATGGAGGCGACGCCGCATCCGGCCGGGCACAGGACTCCTACCGATCGATGCGGCGTGTCCGACCACGGGCACCGAGTGGCGTCAGGCCGGCGGTGTGCGGGCCAGATCGCTGGCAGCCGTTCCCGGTCGCCCTGACGGTGGTCGCGGCCGGTCGGCTCACCCGTGTTCATGCCGCTTCACCTGCCATCGGCGACTCGGCAGAAGCGGCCCCACGTGAAGCGCCGGGGCGGTACCGCGCGACGGTGTCGGCCAGGTCGGCGTCGGCGACCATCGACGCCCGGACTCGGACGGGCTCACGAGTTCCTTCCAGGACGACGTAGCCGATGCCCGGCAGCGACGCCGGTATCTGGTCGCACTCGGCGCCACGGAGTCGAGCCGAGCGCCCGAGCACCATGTCGACCTGGACGTCCTCGAGGAGCCGCAGCGCGATCCGGAGCGGAAACAGGTCACGGAAGGTGACGACATCCTTGCCGGGGTCCTGCACGGCGGCTACCACGAGCACGCCGGGCGCGCGACCCTGGGTGAGCAGCAATTGCAGTGCGGACTCGGCGCGTCGTTTGAGGTCGCGGTCACCGATGTAGGCCGTCAGGGCCGCCATCTCGTCGATGAGGACGACGAGCAGCGGGTCGCCAACAGTCGGGGTGTGAACACGCTGGCCTTCCATCCGGAGTCGCTCGGTGCGGAATCGCATGTACGAGACGGCCTCCTCCAGGAGGCGCACCATCGCCTCCGGCTCGTCGTAGGCGAAGCGGGCGAACAGGCCCGACGACGGCGACAGCTCCATCCCGCCCTTCGGGTCGATGGCCCACACCTGCACCGAACCGTCCCGGATCGCCGGACCCATCGCGCGCAGGAGCGAGCCGAAGACTGAGCCCTTGCCCGATCCCGTGGCACCAGCGACGAGCAGGTGCGAGCCGATCAGGCGCACGCTCCACGGCTCACCGTCCTCGCGGCGACCGACGGTGAGCCGGGCGAGGTCGGCCGGCTCGGCGGGCAGCAGCGCCGGAACCGTCTCGGCCAGCGGGTCGGCGCGGCTGAACTCCAGCCACAGTCGGCCGGGTCGGTCGAGCATGACCCGACAGCGGGGAGCCTCGAAGGTGTGGGCGAGCTGCGAGACGCACGCTTCGTACTGTTCGGGCGCCTGGCCCGGCAGCACGCTGACGAGGAGACGGTCGGCGTAGCTCGTCGAGACGACTCGCCGGATGCGTGGCAGGTACTCGGTGCCGTCAAGGGTCGTCGCGAGGCCGCAGGTGACCATCGCGGGCTGCCAGCGCCGGCGGTAGATGAACGCGCCTCGCCAGGGCGACACGACGAACCGGCGGAACGAGCGCGGGTGTCCGCGCCACCATGCCACGGTGAGGCCGGCGGCGAGAGCCGTCGCCAGGACGAGGCCGCGAAGGCCGTCGAGGTACAGCACGTACCCGGCGACCAGCAGCACGACGGTGAGTACCGGATGACGCATCGCGAGCCGTGCGAGCGCTCCCGTCATCCGGAGCAGGTTGACGAGCGCCACGACGAGGAGTGACGGCCGGGATGCCGGCACGATCAGCTCGGTGGAGCGCGAGCCGTGCAGCCCGTTGGCCCATCCGCCGACTCGCACTGACGACGTGCGCATCAGACGGCCCTCAGCTGGGCGTACGCCCAGCCACCGACATCGGCCAGCACGTCACCGACGGCTGGGCCGACCGGCGAGGCGGCAACCGTGATGCCGAAGACCACGCAGAGCAGGCCGCCCCAGAGCTTGATGACCTTCGTCTTGATGAGCACCGCGACGAGGACGCCGAGGATGATGCAGGCCGCTGCCGCCGACATCACAGGTCTCCGATCAGCGGACGTGCGCCCATGCGCATCGCCTCGGCCTGGGACCGCGCCACCTGCTTGACGTAGGCGGCTTCATCGGGGTCGGCGAACGGCCCAGGGTCGCCGGCGATGCGGTCGAGCAGGTCGAGCTTGCGGTCGTGGTACGCCTGCCAATCCTGTTGCGACGCAGCGGCGCCGCGCTCGATGAGGCCGGCAGCCTCACGAACAAGACTGGCGACCTCCGGTGCGCTCACGGCGGATGTCAGCCACCACATGGTCAGGCCGCCTTGTCGGAGGTCGCACGTGCGGCGGCCCGGGCGCCGGTGTCGACGCTCTCGGCCGACCACGACTCGATGAGCCCGCCGGCCTTGGTGACCCGCACCTCGACGACCAGCCCGCCGAAGGTGACCGGCGTCAGCGGCGAGGGCTTCGGCTCGTCCATGGAGTCCACCGTGACCTTCGCGGTGACGGTGGCCTTGCGGCCGTAGGTGGTCTGCACGTAGATCACCTCGACCGCCCACAGTGGCATCCCGGTGTTCTCGTTGCGTGCCTGCTTCTCGGACGGGCGGCGCCGGCCGTCGGCCCCTTCTTCCCATTCGCGGGCCATCTCGACGATCCCGGTGGCCGTCATCGGCTGCTTCTGGCTGTCGACTACGTAGCTGGGCATCTGCCCCTCCGTTGTCTCGGTGCTCCGGCGTCTCCGGAGCTGGCTGAGCCAGCGTGCGGGCGCTGACGGCCGGCATCCCGCACACGAGTACGACCCGCACAAATGTGCGGATCAAAGCAGTCCGCGTTCGCGGGCTACCCGCTCGGCCGCGTTGCGGGTCGACGTGCCCGTCTTCGCCATCACGGATCCGAGGTAGTTCCGAACGGTGCCCGCTGAGAGGCACAGCTCCGCCGCGATCGCCGCCGTCGAGAGGTCACGGGCGACGAGGCGCAGCACGTCGACTTCGCGTGGCGTCAGCAGACCGTGAGTGGGTTCTCTGAGCGCGGCGGCAGCCACCGTCGGATCGATGGCGACGCCACCCGCTGCCAACGTGCGCACGCCTTCGATGAGACGCGTGATGGTCGTGTCCCTGCTCAGGAATCCGGATGCGCCCGCCGCGATGGCGCGTCGGAGGTGACCGGTGGCCGGGGCTGCGGCGAGGACCAGGATGCGGCACGACGGCACGGACGCTCGGAGGGCCGCGCACATGTCGATACCTGCGGCGTCCGGTGGCGCGAGGTCGATGACTGCCACGTCGAGCCGGCCCCAGTTCGCTGCAACTACCGCGTCGTCGACGGACATCGTGGCGACGACCTCGATGTCGGATTCCGCCGCGAGGCGGACGGCCAGCACCTCGCCGATCAGCGCCGCCCGGTCTGCGACGAGGACTTGAATCGCAGTCCGCATCGTGCCCTCCGCTGCCTCACGCCCCGGCATTCCCGGAGGCCGTTGAGCCAGCGTGGGCGGTGCGCGACAGGGCAACCCATACTCAGGTGCGACCCGCATCGGAGTGCGGGCCGGGCACAGGTCGAGGAGATCAGCCCAGCGGCGTGAGCGCCCACGCGGGGTCGAAGGCTGCCGCCACCTCGTCACCGCTCCCGTGAGCGACGGAGTGCGCCTCGGCGGCTCCGGTGGCGGGGTCGACGAACGTTACCCCGGCGGTCGAGAGCCGGCTCAGCGTTCCGTCCCACGCGGGATGACGCCAGAGCGTCTCGTTGACCATCGGCACCGCTACGACGGGCTTGCCGGCGGCGAGCAGCTCGTTGAGTGTGGTCAGCGACCGGGTGTCGGAGACTCCGGCCGCCCACTTGTTCGCGGTGTTGAAGGTGAGCGGGCAGACGAGCAACGCGTCGACGTCGCGGCCGAGGGGCGCGGCCGTGGCCGGCGGTTGCGCCCACTGCTTAGCGGCGTCGGTGAGCGTGGCGGCGACGTCCCAGCCGGCGTCGGTGGCCGCAGCGATCACGTCGTCCGTGCGTACGGCCAGCGGCGCGCCACACACGAGGAGCCCGAGCCGCGCCATGCCACCACCTCAGTCGATCACCCCAGCGCGGGTCGCGAGCTGCGTCAGCGCGCTGGTCTGGCTTCTGCCTGACCGCGCGAGCATGTCACGGACGAGCTCGCGCACGATGACGTTGTACCGCACCGCCTCGGGCGCGGTTCGCTCGGCCTCCATCAGGTGGAGGGTGGCTTCGGCGTCATGGCGGCGCTGTGCCTGTGCCCAGGCGAGATCGAGGTGCACCTGCGCCCGACGGCTCGCCAGGCCCTCCAGCATCTGGTCAGTGTCGATGTCGGCGGCGAGTCGCAGGGCCTCGGCGGCGTCGCCCATCTCGGTGGCGACCGAGATGCGGTGCACCTTGACGTTGGTGGGTCCGAAGGCGGTCCAGGCGTGGTTGGCGTCCTCACCGAGCAGGCCGGCGAGACGTTCCGCACGATCAAGCCGCGCCCACGCTTCGTCACGATCGGCCCTGCGGCCGGCGATCACGGCCGCGATGAGCCACAACGAGCCGGCGACCGAGGCGACGGTCGGCCGGTCAGAGCGGGCGCCCTTCTGCACCTGCTCGGCCATGCCGACGGCGAGGTGCTCGGCGTCGTCGGTTCGGTCGGCGCGGAGCAGCGCACACACGACCTGGTAGGCGGAGGTGCCGCGTGCCACCTGCGAGTCGGACTCCATCGCCCGGTTGGCTGCCCGATCGGCGGCGATCAGCGCCAGGTCGGTGGCTCCGAGCTTCGTCAGCAACTTGGCCGCCACGACGTAGGCCGACACATAGCCGAGGGTCAGTTCAGGAACCTGACCGGTGCGCATACCGCGGTGCGCCCGGTCGACGCTAGCAAGCATCGGCGTGATCTGGTCAAGAGCGGCCCGGTAACGCGCGCCCTGATAGGTCCGGTGGGTAGCGGCGATGTCAGCCCGCAACTGCGCGAGGTCAGCGGCGGCTGTCGGTCGCGGGTCGAGCAGGTCGTCGTACCGGGTGAAGAAACTCCGGACTTCGCCGAGCCCGTCGGCGTCGTGCCCGCCGTTCGGGGCTAACTGCCACGGCCGGCCGATGAGTTGCTGCGGCTCGACGCGAAGCACACGCGCCAGGTCGAGGATGACCGACATGCTGTCGACCGACCGCAACCCTCGCTCAACCTGCGACAGCCACGACTCGCTGCGCCCCACAAGACCCGCCAGGGCAGTCTGGCTCAGCCCCCGCCGACGCCGGTACGCACCGACCCGCTCCCCGATCGCTCCCGAAGCCATGGCTCGACGATCCCACGACCTACCGACGCCGTCGACCCCTGCGTGAGCAGGCGGCCACTATCGTTGCCCTCAGACGACGTCCCGCCAGCGAGTTCACAGCTCCCGCTCATGAGTAAGGTGGCGAGTCAAGGATGACCGGATGAAAGACGGCAGGACGGGCGACGTCCGTAGAGGAACCCCTGATTCGGGCGCGAGTCAACGCCGCGAGAACGCTTCTGGTCTAGACCGCCTCAGCCACACCATTTCCGGTGCACCCGGAAGCGAACTCGCACCCAACTTGGCCTTCCTGCAGGACGAGGTCACGTATCACAGAGGGACTACTAGTCGTGTCCTTGGCGCCAATTACATACGACCCGGCGGTGGTTTGATAGTTCCGCAAGCCACGGCACGACCAGCGCAACCACTCGACACCATGACCACCTATCTCACCTTCGAGGAGCTTTTTGGCTCGAAGGCGCCTATAAGGGCCGTAGTCGAATGGCTTCAAGGCAAACAGGCAGGACAAGTACTGGCCAGTTGCGGCGCCCTGCTAGGAATGATTCAGTCACCAAACGTCAGTCTCCAACAACTGAGTTTTGGCCTCGCAGATGTATTCGTAGAGCCATATCGGCAGAAGGCAAGAAATCTCGTTCGAGGAAACCGAGCGATGATTGCGCCTCAGGGCGTGATGAAACTCGCCAAGATGGCCCTCCTCTACTCTCGCGGAGATTTGGACGAGGCTGCCCGTCACATTGACCTTGTCATCCCGCTGCTTGGTATTCAGGAGCATCTAGGTAGCAATCCTCGATGGTCAGGATCAGTGCTCCCTGGACTGTCGCCTGATTCTGACCCGCGCCTCATAGCGGAACTTTGTCGCAATCAGGACCTCAACCGGGCATTGAATGAATCGAGCGCCCTCGCTGCATTTGTCCGTCGGTGGCTGACGCTTCCAGATCAGCTTCGGGATCACCCTGAGTACACCAACCTGATGGACGCCTACCGAAGCGCAACAGGATCCGACCTCCAAGACACATTCGCGGTCGGGATCGCACTTTGGGGTCATGCTGCCACCGGTCAGGGATCGCACGGCGTTGTTAACGCCGATCATATTTCAGAGCTAACTGGTTGGTCGAAGGAGCGAGTAGCTTCGGCCATTCACCCCTTCACGATCTCGGTTGCCAAGCTTAAAGCGCAAGTCCTGAAGAATCCAGATAGCGCCGTCGACGACTGGTCCTTTGATGAGTTCCGCCGATGGCCGGTCGTCGAGTGGGATAGCCGACTGATAATTCTGTCACCAGATCTGCTGATCGACCGAATCACAGGCTGGCCACTAGCTCTCGATCTTAAACACTTTAAAGCGGCGAAAGGAGCGGTCCAGCACAGGACCGAGAACTTCTACCGACAAGTGTGCGAGGCCCAAGTCCACCAGTCGCTCGACAATCTAGCAGGAGGGAGCGGATCGCTCAGACGATTCTGGAGCGGTGACGACCTAAAGGACGCATTCGGCGTTCAAACAAAGGTCGCGGATGCGGCAGTCGAATATGACGAAGGTTGGGTTGTCTATGAGGTTACTACTAGTCAGTTTAGGCGCAGCGCTTTGCTTGAAGGAAATCTTGATGAGATTCGCCGCGACATAGTTCGATGCGTTATAAAGAAGGCGCGGCAATTACATGTAATGATTGATAAAATTAGGGAAGCTGAAGAACGACTCACTGGCCATCCGCCGGCCTCGCGCCGGGTGTTCGCGCCGGTCCTCATCGTCACGGAGGGGCTGCCGCTCAACCCAATGACACACAGTTGCATTAGCCAGCTTCTTCGGGAAGAGAGCCTTTTGCAGGACGTAGACACCCTTCCGCTTGAAATACTCGACTCCGGGGACCTCGACATGCTCGAAGGCGTGCTCGCACACGGCTCTGGGACGGCGCTCAACTACCTGAGAAGCCATGCCGCAAGCAATCTGAGAAGTATGCCGTTCAACACTTGGCTCCTCGATACCCACCGTCCCGATGTGCGCCGCTCGGACAGGATCACCGCGTTGATGAACGAGGCCTTCGCCTACGCTGGCGACGCTCTCGGGGTCCCGCTCGGCGAAGCTGCAACCACAGACGGACCGGCCCCTGCTGAGTAGGTCGACGTCTGCGCCACTGGTACCCGCTGATGCTGGTGTGCCCGAGATGATGTGGTGGCACCGTGAGGAATGTCTGTACTCCGTCAAGGCGCCGGCTCCGCCGGCGCACGGGCTCGGCTGCGGGCGGCGCTGGCGCGCCGTCCTCGCCGAGCCCGGCACGAGTCGAAGCGGGCATGAAGGCCACGACACCCAGCAGCCCGATCGTCCGGACCCCGGCCAGCGCGTCAAGGGCGCAGAGCGTCGCTACGCGATCGAGCAAGCTCGACCCTTGACCCGCCGACCGGGCTCCTGGTGCTGGCCGCTGTCAGGGTGCCGAGGCGGGAGCGGCGAAGGCCGGCGCTGACACCAACGCCGACACCAACCGAACCGGACAGAACCACCACGGGACGGACGAGCAGCGCGCCACCGGTGCGCTCCGCGGACCCGGCAAGGTCACCGCGACGATGCCGCCCAGATCTGAAAATCGGAAGGTCGGCGGTTCGACCCCGCCCCTGGCCACCCACCGATGCGCCTCTGAGCTGCGAGGACGGCGTCTGAAGTTCAGGTCGAGGGCCATTTCGGCAGAGGACACTGGGCGGCTCGTGCCGTGGTCGAACTGGCGACGATGTCGACCTCCGTGCCGTCGACTCGTCCGCCTCTCGATCAACCTGGACGTGTCGACCACGCTGTCAAGGTGCCAACGTGAGCCGGTGAAATGTACATTCGTGAGGCGTCGGAGTGCTCAAACGTGAGCGGCCACGCTGTCACGTGACTGTCGCCGGGCGCGGCTCGTGCAGACCCTGACGGCTAGAGACGTCGAATCAGCGGGAACGTCACTTTCGCAGCGAAACACAACCCGGCCCCGACCCGGAGCCTCGACCCGGTCCGCTTCCGCAGGTGCCGGTCCGATCGCTTCGAGATCGGGGTCGACGCCGCGGGTGGCTGCGAGCCAGACCGGCGGAGAGTCTCATCCCATCCCGCTGCGGAGGGCTGCTGGCCAAGACCCAGAGTTGACCTCATCGAGAAGTGTCGGCCAAAGTCGACATGTGGTCGCACTC
>JBOFBK010000275.1:0-11712 GCA_051645525.1 Dermatophilaceae bacterium
GCCCAGTGCGGTGTTCGAGCGCGCCAGTCGCGCCCGCAGCCGGCGCAGCCGCCCCGCCGGAGCTTCGGGGCGCTCGAGCACGGCAGGCGGCGTCGGCGCCGACACCTCGGCATCCGGCTCGGCGACGGCGGCGCCACGCTTCGCGTCCGCCAGCTGTTCGAGGGTGGCGACCGCTCCGTCGCCGTCGGCACGACGGGACGGCGAGGAGGGCTGCGGTGCCCGATGCGTCTCGCGGCCGGCGCGGCCGGCGCGGCCGGCGCGACCGCGCACCAGGGCGAGGGCACCCCCGCCGACCACGACGAGGACGACCAGGGCGATGGCGAGGTACTCCCCCACGCTGTCGACGGCACTCATGAGCTCATCCTCCCAGTCGGATCCGGCCCGCCTCAAACATTCGGATGACAGTGCCGCGCCAGTGGTGACGCCACACCGGTGGACCGGCGAGCCCGACGGCTACCCAGCTCGCCGGGGGCCCGGATCGTCCGGCCACCGGACTGGTCGGTCAGAAGATGCGGACCCGCTCCTGGGGGGCCAGCCACATCCCGTCGCCGTCGGTCACCCCGAACGCCTCGTGGAACTCGTCGAGGTTGCGGGCGGCGTTCGCGCGCAGGTCCATCGGACTGTGCGGGTCGACGGCGAGCAGCCGCTCGGCCTCCTCGGGCCGGGACTTCCCACGCCAGATCTGGGCCCAGCCATGGAAGAAGCGCTGGTCGCCGGTGAGCCCGTCGAGCTCGGGTGCAGGCTTCTCCCCCAACGAGATCCGGTACGCCAGGAGCCCGATGGCCAGGCCGCCGAGGTCGCCGATGTTCTCGCCGACCGTGAGAGCACCGTTCACCCGGTGTCCAGGTGCGTCACGGGTCTCGAGCTTCCCGAACTGGGCGATCAGCGCGTCGGCGAGCGCCTGGAACGCGGCGCGGTCGTCCTCGGTCCACCAGTCGCGCAGCTGACCCGTGCCGTCGAACTGCGAGCCCTGGTCGTCGAACCCGTGCCCGATCTCGTGCCCGATGACCGC
Organism: Dermatophilaceae bacterium; assembly: GCA_051645525.1. GTDB lineage: Bacteria > Actinomycetota > Actinomycetes > Actinomycetales > Dermatophilaceae > JBOFLG01. Next base: position 1,013 of record JBOFBK010000275.1, read on the forward strand.
GCCGATCCCACCGTAGTTCGCGGCGTCGTCGGCGTCGACGTCGAAGAACGGAGGCTGGAGGATCGCTGCGGGAAAGACGATCTCGTTCATCCCCGGGTTGTAGTAGGCGTTGACCGTCTGCGGGGTCATGAACCACTCGCCGCGGTCCACCGGCCCGCCGAGCTTGGCCAGGGCCCGGTCGACCTCGAACGCCGCGGCCCGGCGCACATTGCCCACCAGGTCGTCTGGCGCGACGACGAGGGCCGAGTAGTCACGCCAGGTGTCGGGGTAGCCGATCTTCGGGGTGAACCGGCCCAGCTTCTCGAGGGCCTCGGCACGGGTCGCGGGGCCCATCCACGGAACCCGGCTCAGACTCTGGCGGAACGCCTCGACCAGATTCGAGACCAGGGTCACCATCGCCGTCTTCGCGTGCGGCGGGAAGTGCCGCTCGACGTAGAGCCGGCCGACCGCCTCGCCCATCGCCCCCTCGACCAGTGCGACCCCTCGCTTCCACCGCTCGCGGTTCTCGGGCACACCGGAGAGCGTGCGCCCGTAGAACGCGAAGTTCTCGTCGACGACGGCACTCGCCAGGTACGGCGCGGTGGCGTGGGCCACCTGCCAGGCCAGCCAGTCCCGCCAGGACTCGATCGGCAGCTCGTCCAGCGCGGCCGCGACCGAGCGCACGTGGTCCGGCTGGCGCACGACCACCGCGTCGAACGTGCCGTCGGGGGCACGCAGGCCGCGGAGATACGCGGCCCAGTCGACTCCGGGCGAGAGCGCGGCGAGCCCCGCGGCGTCGACCAGCGTGTACGTCTTGACCGGGTCGCGGTTGGTGACCTTGTCCCAGTGTCCGGCGGCGATCCGGGTCTCGAGCTCCATCACCCGGCCCGCGGCGGCCTCCGCATCCGGCCAGCCGACGAGGCCGAGCATCCGGCCGATGTGCGCGACGTACGCCGTGCGCTTGGCCGCGTGCCGTTCCTCGCGGTAGTACGACTCGTCGGGCAGCCCGATGCCGGCTTGGTCGAGATAGACCACGTAGCGGTCGGGGTCACGGTCGTCGGTGCTGACGATCGGCGCGACCAGCCCGCCGATGCCCGAGCGGGCCAGCTCGCCGAGCAAGCCCATGATGTCGGCGGATGACGCCGCGCCCGCCATCCGCTGGAGGTCGGCACGCAGCGGCTGCTGCCCGCGGGCCTCGACCGTCGCCTCGTCGAGGAAAGACGCGTAGAGGTCGCCGACCTTCGCGGCCACCGAGCCGGGTGTCGGCGAGCCCGCCGCGACCTCCTCGATGATCGAGCGCACCTGGTGCTCGGCGGTCTCGCGCAGCATGTCGAAGGTGCCGTAGCGACCGCGGTCGGACGGGATGTCGGTCTCGACGAGCCAGCGCCCGTTGACATGGCCGAACAGGTCGTCCTGCGGCCGCACCGCGGGGTCGGACAGGGATCGGTCGACACCGGAGATCACGAGCGTCCTCCTCGGGAACGACGAGACACCCGTACGGGGCCCGCAGGGAAAGAATGGAGTGACACGGCGCATGAACGGCCGCACCGCGGACCGTCGGCGGCGGTCACGACCGCCCGGCTACGACCTCGTCGAGCGAGGTCGTAGCCGGCTCGACGAGTACCGCAGGCGCGGCGTGCCGGCCCGCCGGACGGTCGTCGCGGGAGACCAACGCACGCGGGGCCTCGACCAATCCACCGACCACGGCCTCACCTCGTTCGGTGAGGAGGTCGCGGCCGGAGCGGCGCGCCGGGACAGCGACGACGGCGAGGACGACACCAGCCAGCACGAGGCAGACGAGCATCCCGAGGACCACGGTGAGCATAGGCTCAGGGTGTCAAGGCAGGCGTCGTGGAACCAAATCGGCGGGCCAGACGGACGCGGCATCAGGAGCGCAACTAGGGTGAGGGCTGTGACCGTGCCCGCCACCGAGACCGAGGGCGGGCCGGAACCACGTCGGCGCCGGTTGCCGTGGTTCACCGAGGTGCTGCTCGCCCTGCTCGCCGTCGCCCTCGTCCAGGGCTTCGTCGTCAAGCCGTTCGGTGTGCCCTCGCAGTCGATGGAGCAGACCCTTCAGATCGGCGACCGCATCCTCGTGAACCGCCTCGACGACGACGTCGACCGGGGCGATGTCGTCGTCTTCGGCCACGGCGATGACTGGCAGCAGGCCGAGCGGCCACCGGCGGACAACCCGCTGGTGCGTGTCTTCCGCGCGTTCGGCGATGCCACGGGCATCGGTCCGAGCAACACCGCCTACACGGTGAAGCGCGTGGTGGGGCTGCCGGGCGAACGGGTCGCGTGCTGCACCGGCGACGGCCGGGTCACCGTGGACGGTTCGGCCCTCACCGAGCCGTACGTCTTCGAGGACCTGCCGTTCACCACCGGGACGCTGGACTGCTCGTCATCCGCACGCTCCACGCGCTGCTTCCCCGAGATCCGGGTACCCACGGACATGCTCCTCGTCCTGGGCGACCACCGGTCGGAGTCGGCGGACTCGGTGTTCGCCTGCCGAGGAGTGTCCGACGGGCCCGAATGCGCCCGGTTCGTGCCGGTCGAGCGGGTCGTCGGCTCGGTCTGGACACGGTTCTGGCCGCTCGGCGACATCGGCGGGATCGACTGAACGGCACCGCCGGGAGCGCGCTCGCAGATCAGGCGGAGGCGGCGACGTCGCGGATGCGCTGCGACACCACGGTGGTGACCCCGTCGCCGCGCATCGAGACGCCGTAGAGCGCGTCGCCGACCTCCATCGTCCGCTTCTGGTGGGTGATGACGACGAGCTGGCTCGAGTCGCGCAGCTCCTCGAACAGGGTGATCAGCCGTCCGAGGTTGGTGTCGTCGAGGGCGGCCTCCACCTCGTCCATGATGTAGAACGGGCTCGGCCGCGCCTTGAAGATCGCCACCAGCAGCGCCACTGCCACGAGTGAACGCTCACCGCCGGAGAGCAGGCTCAGCCGCTTGACCTTCTTGCCCGGGGGGCGCGCCTCGACCTCGATACCGGTGGCGAGCATGTCGCCGGGATCGGTGAGCACGAGCCGGCCTTCGCCGCCGGGGAAGAGCCGCTCGAAAACCCGCTCGAACTGCTCCCTGGTGTCGTGGAACGCCTCGCGGAAGACCTGCTCGACCCGCTCGTCGACCTCCCGGATGATGTCGAGCAGGTCGCGTGTGGACCGCTTGAGGTCGTCGAGCTGGGTGGTGAGGAAGGTATGCCGCTCCTCGAGTGCGGCGTACTCCTCGAGGGCGAGCGGGTTGACCCGGCCGAGGGCCTGGAGGCCGCGCTCGGCCCGGCGCAACCGCTTCTCCTGCTCCTCGCGCACGTACGGCGCGGGGTCGGGCACCGTGTCGGGGTCGTCGTCGGGGCCGGCGACGTACGGCACGTCGCGGTGCGGGCCGTACTCGTCGGTGAGCACCTCCGGCTCGATGCCGAGCTCCTCGACCGCCTTGGCGTTCAGCTGCTCGATGCGGGCCACCTGCCGGGCCCGCGCCATCTCGTCGCGGTGCGCGGTGTCGGTGAGCTCGCGCAGCTCGTCCTGTGCGCGGCTCAGCTGCTCACGCAGGCCGGTGGCGAGGCGGTCGCGGCCAGCCCGCTCGGACTCGGCGGTGTCGCGTGCCGCGGTCGCGCGAGCCAGCGAGTGCTCGATGCGGGATGCCGTCCAGCCGGCGGCGGTGTGCACCGCCCCGGCGACGGCCGCCTCCCGGCGGCGCCGTTCGCGACGCTCGCGCAGCCGCTCCCGGGCGGCGATCTCGCCCCGGGCCGCCGCCTCCAGCGACTCGGCCCGTCCGGCGAGTGCCCGGGCCCGTTCCTCGCGGGTGCGCAGGGTGAGGCGCAGCTCGGTCTCGGCGGTGCGTGCGCGACTCGCGGCGAGCTCGAGCCGGTCGCGCTCGTCGGTGGACGGCTCCTCGGTGCTCTCGGGCGCGGCCTCGGCCGCCTCGAGCCGAGCGACCAGCGCGCTGAGCTCCTCACGGTCGGACTCCAACGCCGAGCGAGCATCGACCACGGCCTGCTCGGTGCGGTCGGCCTCGGCGCCGGCGGTACGCACGGTGGCCCCGAGGTGGCCCAGCTGTTCGGCCACGGCCGCCATCCGCGCATCTGACTGGTGCAGCGCCTCGAGCGCCTGCTCCAGGTCGCGGGCGGCCGTGGCCGCCCGGTCGCGAGCGTCGGACAGGGCGAACCGGGTGCGCTCGGCGCGCGCCACCGCGTCGTCGACCTCGGTGCGCGCCTCGTGCGCTGCCGCCTCGACCTCGATCAGGCTCTGCCCCTCGCGGCTGCCGCCACGGGCGAACCCCGGCCCGTACACGTCGCCGTCGGCGGTGACCGCGGTGACGCCCGGATGACGGGCCACCACCGCCGCGGCGTGGGGCGACGTGGCGACGAGGGCGACCCGCTCGAGCAGCTGGTCGACGGACGCCCGCACGTCATCCGGTGCCTGCACGACCTCGCGGGCCCAGCGACCGTCACCGTTCAGATCCGGCCAGCCGGCCGGGTCGGTGGGTCGGGCACTGTCACCGACCAGCAGGGTGGCCCGCCCGCCGTCATCCGCCCGGAGCGCCTCGAGCGCCCGCGCCGCGTGAGCGGTGGCCGGCACGGCAAGCGCCTCGGAGGCGTGGCCGAGAGCGGCGGCGACGGCCACCTCGTGGCCCGGTTCGACGGCGACGAGCGAGGCGACCCGGCCGAGCACCCCGTGCGCAGGGTCGGCCGCAGCGAGCAAGGTGGCGGCACCGTCGCGCCGTCGCAGCGACAGCTCGAGCGCCTCGAGCCGGGCACTCGCGGAGGCGCGGTCGCGCTCGGCGGTACGTTCGGCGGCGAGCAGCTGCTCGACCTCGGCCTCGGCCTCGGCCGCCCGGGACGACGCGGTCTCGAAGGTCGAGTCGAGACCTTCCTCGCCTTCCTCGTCGACCGCGACGGAGCCCTCGAGCCGGGTGAACTCGACCTCGGCCTCGGCCGCCCGTGCGCGAGCGGCAGCCACCAGCCCCTCGAGCCGCCCGATCTCGGCCTCGCCGGCCTCGATCCGGCTGCGCCGCGCGGCCACCTGGCCGGCCAGCCGGGCCAGCCCTTCGCGCTGGTCGGCGGCGGCCCGGGCCAGGCGGGCGAGCCGGCCCTGCTCGGCAGCGAAGGAGCTCTCGGCGGCCTCGCGCGCCGTGACCGCCTCGGCGAGCTCGTTGGTGGCCGCGGTGACGTCGGCGAGCAGCGCCGCCTCCTCCTCCCGCGCCCGGGCCGCCTGCTCACGCAGCTCGTCGGGGTCGCGGCCGGCAGTGGTCTCGTGCTGTTCGTCCTCGCCGAGCAGCCGCATCCGCTCGGCAGCGACGGAGCGAGTGGAGACCAGCCGGTCACGCAGGCTGAGCAGCCGCACGAACCGCTCCTGGGCGAGGGTCAACTCGGGCGCGGCCTCGGCGGCGCGGTGCTCGACCTCGGTGAGCCGTCCACGCAGGTCGGCGACGGCATCCTCGACGGCGGTACGGCGCTCGACGAGGGCGGTCTCGTCGGCGACCTCCTGCTCGAGCACCGTGCTGAGCTGCACGAGGTCGTCGGCGAGCAGCCGTAGCCGCGCGTCGCGGGCGTCGGTCTGGATGACGGCCGCGCGCCGGGCCGCCTCGGCCTGCCGGCCGAGCGGGCCGAGCTGGCGGCGGATCTCGCCGGTGAGGTCCTGGACCCGGGTGAGGTTGGCCTCCATCGCGTCGAGCTTGCGCAGCGCCCGCTCCTTGCGGCGCCGGTGCTTGAGCACACCGGCGGCCTCCTCGATGAACCCGCGACGCTCCTCGGGCGTGGCGCGCAGTACGGTGTCGAGCTGGCCCTGGCCGACGATGACGTGCATCTCGCGGCCGAGGCCGGAGTCGGAGAGCAGCTCCTGGACGTCGAGGAGGCGGCACCCGGTGCCGTTGATCGCGTACTCCGACCCGCCGCCCCGGAACATCGTGCGGGTGATCGTCACCTCCGAGTAGTCGATCGGCAGGGCACCGTCGGTGTTGTCGATGGTCAGGCTGACCTCGGCCCGGCCGAGCGGCGGGCGACCGGCGGTGCCGGCGAAGATGACGTCCTCCATCTTGCCGCCGCGCAGGCTCTTCGCCCCCTGCTCGCCCATGACCCAGGCGAGGGCGTCGACGACGTTGGACTTGCCGGAGCCGTTCGGGCCGACGACGCAGGTGATGCCCGGCTCGAGCCGCAGGGTCGTCGCCGAGGCGAAGGACTTGAAGCCCTTGAGGGTCAGCGTCTTCAGGTACATGCGGCGGGTCGTCAGCTCTCGTCGGCGGCCTGGTCCGGGTCGCGGGCGATGCTACCCGCGACGCACGCGGTCGCCCGGGACGTCCCGGATCGGCGGTGATGCCTGTGACGAATGGTGCCCCAGCGACGGATGCGGCCCAGCCTTCGAACGCTGTGGCGCCGACGCCACGCGACCGACGTCCACGTGTCAAGGCCCCCCGTGCACCTGGACGCCGTGGCGTTGTTCCACACGGCCGGCGCCCGCGTCTCAACGCCACTCAAGCACGCCATCGGCGTCCAGCTGTACGCCATCTACTGGGCCCCGCCTGTCCTGGCGTACCTATTCCCCGCTGACGAGTGCCTCATGGTGGCGGATGACCTCGGCGATGACGAATCCGAGGAACTTCTCGGCGAACTGCGGGTCGAGGCCCGCGTCGGCCGCGAGCGCACGCAGCCGGACGATCTGGTGCTCCTCGCGTTCCGGGTCGGCCGGTGGCATCCCCGCGGCGGCCTTGAGCCGTCCCACCTGCTGGGTGGCCTTGAAACGCTCGGCCAGCAGATGCACCAGGGCGGCATCGATGTTGTCGATGCTCGCGCGCAGCCGGGAGAGCTCGGGAGGCAGGGACACACCGGGCCGCCCCGGCGGGGAGGCGGGCTCGCTCGTCATCCGGCCATGGTAGAAACACTGCTGTCGCCCGCGCCGGTCCCGTCCATTCCCCGGTACGGCCTCCCAGGAGCTCAGCGCTCGACGAACCGGGTGGCGCCGCGCGCGTCGGACCAGCGCGGAGTCGACACCAACCCGACCGCACCTGGACGACCGTCCTGCAACGGCTCCTCGACGAGCAGCAGGAGCAGGCGCTCCACATCGTCAGCGGCGCCCTCGGCGACCACCTCGACCCGACCGTCGGCGGTGTTGCGCGCGTGTCCGGTGAGGCCCAGCTCGAGCGCGCGGGCACGCACCCACCAGCGGAACCCCACGCCCTGGACCCGTCCGCGGACGTACACGGTGACCCGAACCGCAGTGATGCTCGCGTCGTCGGATGCCGTCGCCTCACCCACTGGACCACGATACGGCGGCGAGGGCGCGCCTTCCGGATCGTGGCTGCTGATGTCCATACGGTTGGCTCGTGACGTCGGTAGCACTCGACGAGCCCGTCGCGGACTCGCGGCGGGCCACCGGGCGACTCCCGGCGGAGCACGGCGAGCGAGACGACGATCCGAGTGCCACGCTCCCCCGGCTGCCCGGGCTCGACGGCCTGCGGGCGCTGGCTGTCACCGCCGTCGTGGTCTTCCATCTCGACCCCCGGTGGCTCCCCGGTGGTTTCCTCGGGGTCGACGTGTTCTTCGTCGTGTCAGGCTTCCTCGTAACGACCATCCTGCTGCGGGAGCACGCCACCACCGGGACGGTCGGCCTGCGCGCGTTCTGGGTGCGACGGGCGCGGCGGCTGCTACCCGCGCTCCTGGTGTGCGTGCCGTGCTCCGTGCTGGTGGCCCGGCTGTCCGAGCCCGACCTGCTCGTCGACATCGACCGCCAGGTGTGGGGTGCGGTCACGTTCACCTCGAACTGGCTGGAGATCGCGGCCGGGGCCGACTACTTCGCGGCCACCAGCCCTGCATTGTTCGCCCATCTCTGGTCGCTCGCCGTCGAGGAGCAGTTCTACCTGCTCTGGCCGCTCGCGTTGCTCCTCCTACTCCGCCTGGTGCGCCGCCCGCTGCACCGAGCCGGCGTCGTGGCGGGTGTCGCGGTCGCCTCGGCGCTGCTCATGGCGGTTCGGCTCGACCCGGATGCCCCGACGCGCGTCTACTACGGCACCGACACCCACCTCACGGGGCTGATGCTGGGGGCGGCCGTGGCGTTCGCGCTGGCCGACCCGCTGCGTGCCGGCACGCACACCACGTGGTGGGAACGGAACCGCCGCGTCGTCGCCGGCGCAGGTGTCGTCGTCCTGGCGGCGCTCGCCGCCGTTGCCGACGACGGTGCGGCGTTGACGTTTCGTGGCGGCATCCTGCTCGCCTCGGTGGCCACCGCGGTGCTGCTCGTCGTGGTGCTCGACCGCCCCGGTCGGCTGCGCGCTGCGCTCGAGTGCCGGCCCGCCCGCTGGGTCGGCGAGCGCAGCTACGGCATCTACCTCTGGCACTGGCCGGTGGTACTGGTCGTCGGCCAGGACCTCCCCGCACCGCCGGGCAGCGGCGAGTACGTGCTCACCCGGGTCTGGGCGGTCGTCATCACGCTCGCCGCCGCCGACCTGTCGTACCGGTTCGTCGAGCTGCCGGTGCGCCGCCATGGCTTCACGGGCGCCGCGGCGCGCATGGCGCATCGGCTGCGCACGCTCGGCAGCACCGGTGCCCGTGGCGTGGTCGCCGCGGTGGTCGTCCTCGCGCTCGGTGTGGTCACCGTGCTGCTCACCGCACCCGACCGCAGCTCCACCGAGGAGCTGATCAGTGCCCAGGAGGCCCGGCTCGTCGCGACCCCGGAACCGATCGGGCCGTCGCCCACCGGGCCGCCCGCCGGCAGCGGTCGCGGGACGGCCGGCAGTCGTGACGCGCCGACCCCACCGAGCCCTCGTCCCGCCGTGGCCGACTGGTCGATGCCGACCGGAGCCGAGATCGACGCGATCGGCGACTCCATGCTGGTGACGTCGAGCGAGGCGATGGAGCACTGGATGCCCGGCATCCGGATGGACGGCCGCACCTACCGGCGCTGGTCCGAGGCGCCGGCCCGGGTGGCCGTTCGGGGCACCGCACTACGCCGAGCGGTGGTGCTCATGCTCGGCACCAATCACGGAACCGACGAGGCCGCGATCCGACGTGCCCTGGCCGCCATCGGTCCCGACCGGATGGTGGTGGTCGTCACCGCCCACGGTGGGTGGTTCCGCGCCCAGAACGACGACGCCGACCTGCGCGAGGCCGTCGACGGCATTCCGAACGTCATCCTCGCGGACTGGGAGGCCGCGGTCTCCCGCAGCGACGGCGACATCCTCCAGCCCGACGGAGTCCATCCCAGCACGGCCGGGGCGCACCTCATGGCGAGCACGGTGCGCCGCGCGCTCGCCGACCTGTCGGAGCGCCGCAGCGGGGAGAAGGTGCGGCTCCCCGCCGTCCGCGCCCCCTGAGCCGGCGGGCCCGCTCGCCCGACACTCGACCAGAACGTGTCGCCCTGGTCGCCGCCCGGTCAGCCGCGGCGCACCCGTGGGCGGGGCTGGCAGCCCGGGCAGGAGTACGACGAGCGGTTCATGAACGCCTCGCGGCGGATGGGGGCCCCGCAGCGCCGGCACGGACGACCGGCCTGGCCGTAGGCTGCGAGCGAGCGGTCGAAGTAGCCCGACGCCCCGTTGACGTTGACGTAGAGCGCGTCGAAGCTGGTGCCGCCGTGAGCGAGGGCGTCGCGCATGACGTCACCGGCGTGGTCGAGGATGACGCCCAGGCGGGGCCGGCTGAGCACACTCGCCGGGCGTTCGCCGTGCACCCGCGCCCGCCACAGCGCCTCGTCGGCATAGATATTGCCGATCCCGGAGGCGACGGTCTGGTCGAGGAGCACCCGTTTGACGGCGCTGTCCTTCGCCTTCATCCGCTGCACCACGGCGGTCCGGTCGAACGCCGGCTCCAGCAGGTCGGGCGCGATGTGGGCGATGGTCTCGGGGATGCCGTCCGGCGCCAGGTCCGTGAGCGCGAGCCCCCCGAAGGTGCGCTGATCGACGAAGCGCAGCTCCGGCCCGTCGTCGGCGAACCGGAACCGGGCGTGCAGGTGCCGGGGCTCCGGCGAGCCGGGGCCGGCGACGAGCAGCTGCCCACTCATCCCCAGGTGCAGCAGCAGGCCGAGCGAGTCGTCGAGGTCGAGCCAGAGGTACTTGCCCCGCCGGCGGGCTGCCCTGACCGGGCGTCCCGTCGTCCGGTACCTCAGGTCCTCGGGGCCGGCCAGGTGCCGGCGCGCCACGCGCGGCCCGCGCAGCTCGACATCCGCGATCACCCGGCCGCTGACGTGGGTCTCGAGGCCACGGCGCACGACCTCGACCTCGGGCAGCTCAGGCACGGTGGGCGCCGGCCTCCACATCGAGCGCCGGGGATGCCGTCACGTGCCCGTCCAGGTTGCCCGAGCCGCGGTCGCCGCCGGCGCGACGGTCGCCTTCGTGGGCGTCGTGCAGAGCGGTCCAGGCGAGCGCGGCGGCCTCCTGCTCGGCCACCTTCTTCGTGCGACCCGACCCGCGGCCGAGCACCTCACCACCGACGACGACATGGGCCTCGAACCACTTGGCGTGTTCGGGCCCGTCCTCGGCCACGGAGTACTCGGGGCTACCGAGCCCGAGGCGCGCGGCGATCTCCTGGAGGCTCGTCTTCCAGTCGAGGCCGGCGCCGAGGGTGGCCGACTGAGCGAGCAGCGGGTCGACCAGATGGTGCACGAGCACGGTGGAAGCGTCGATGCCGACGGCCGAGTAGACCGCCCCGATCACGGCCTCGACGGTGTCGGCGAGGATGGAGTCCTTGTCACGGCCTCCGGTGGTCTCCTCGCCGCGGCCGAGGAAGAGGT
>JBOFBK010000276.1:0-6068 GCA_051645525.1 Dermatophilaceae bacterium
GTGGCGCGCTGCGCCCGCCGCGCCCGCCTCGACCGCCGCGACCGCGGCGACCGCGGTGGTGTCGGCGCCGGGCGGCATACTGGTGCGTCGTGTGCTCCGGCTCGATGAACGCCCTTCCGCTGGGGGTCGACGACGCTCCGACGCCGTCGGCTCGCCGGCCATGACCCACGAGGTGCCACCGGAGCGCATCCCTCGCGAGATCTGGGTCCTGATCGCGGCGGCGTTCGTCATCGCGATCGGGTTCGGGCTCATCACGCCGGTGCTGCCACAGTTCGCGCAGAGCTTCGACGTGGGGGCCACCGCGTCATCCGTCGTCGTCAGCGTGTTCGCGTTCTTCCGGCTCGTCTTCGCCCCCGGCGGCGGCCGGCTCATCGCGCGCCTGGGCGAGCGCCCGGTGTATCTCGCCGGGCTGCTCATCGTGGCGGTCTCCACCGGCGCCACGGCGTTCGCCGGGTCCTACTGGCAGCTCCTGGTGTTCCGCGGGTTGGGTGGCATCGGCTCCACGATGTTCACGGTCTCCGCCGTGGCGCTGCTCGTGCGGCTGACGCCGTCGACGATCCGGGCCAGGGTGTCGTCGGCCTACGCGTCGGCGTTCCTCATCGGTGGGGTGATGGGGCCCGTCGTCGGCGGACTGCTGTCGGGGCTGGGGCTGCGGGCGCCGTTCGTCATCTACGCGGTGGCGCTCCTCGTGGCCGCGGCGGTGGTGGCGCTGTTCCTCCGGGAGGCCGCGCTACGACCGGCCGACGGCGCTCCCGCCCTCGTCGCGTTCTCGGCCCGCGAGGCCTGGCGGGACAGCGCCTACCGCGCGTCGGTCGTGTCGGGGTTCGCGAACGGCTGGGCCAACTTCGGGGTGCGCAACGCGATCCTCCCGCTGTTCGCCGTCACGCTCGTCGCCGACGCGCCCTGGGTCGCGGGCGCCGCGCTGGCCGTCTTCGCCGCCGGCAACGCGGTCGGGCTCACCCTCGCCGGCCGTGCCTCGGACCGGTTGGGTCGCAAGCCGTTCATCCTCGGCGGGCTGGTCGTGTCGGGTGTGGCGACGCTGGTGACCGGCTGGGCCACCGGCCTGGTCCTGCTCCTCGTGCTCTGCGTCGTCGCCGGCGTGGGTGCGGGCGTGCTCAACCCGGCCCAGCAGGCCTCGGTCGCCGACATCGTCGGCCGCGACCGCAACGGCGGCCCGGCGCTCGCCGCGTTCCAGATGTCGGCCGACGCCGGCGCGATCGTCGGACCGATCGTCGCCGGCCTGCTCGTCGACCGCGGCAGCTTCGGCCTCGCCTTCGCCGCCACGGGCGTCATCACCCTGCTCGCCGTGGTGCCGTGGCTCCGCGCCCGCGAGACCAACTCCACCTCGTTGTAAGACGTGCTGAGTTACGCTGGGTGTCATGACGACGATCACGTTCCGTACTGACCCGGCTGTCGACGAGGCGCTCGACGAGCTCGTCGACGGCGGTGACCGCTCGCGGGCCATCCGCGAGGCGATCCTCGTCGCGCACCGCGTCCGGCGCGCCGCTCGGCTACGGGCCGAGGCCGAGGACCTCGCGGCGGACGAGGCGGATGTCGCCGAGGCGCGTGCAGTGCTCGCCGACATGGAGTCGCTGCGTGCGTGGTGACGTCCACGAGGTGAAGACGCCTCGCGGCGCGCGCGGGCGCGAGCAGCGAGGCAGGAGATACGCGGTGGTGGTGCAGTCCGACCTGCTGCCCTTGTCGACCTGGTTGGTCGCGCCCACCTCGACCAGCGCGCGGCCGGCATCCTTCCGGCCGGAGATCGAGATCGCGGGGACGATGACTCGAGTCCTCACGGAGCAGACCACCGCGGTGGACCAGGAGCGCCTCGGCGTCGTCGTCGGCCACCTGTCGCATGCGGAGATGTCGACGGTCGACACCGCCCTGCGCGTCGTCCTCGGCCTCGACCCGTAGGCCGACGGGCAGCACCGTCCGCCGAGCGCCGACGGTCGTCGAAGCCGCTCGGTCAGTCGACGACCTCGGCGACGTGCCGGGGCATGAGCAGCGCACCGGCCACGAGGGCGACAGCGACGACGGCCGCGCCGGCGAAGACCAGCTGGAGCGCCGGGTCGAGGATGCCGGGCGGCAGCGAGTCCAGATCGCTGGGCTGGGCGCCCAGCCGGTCGCGCACGGCGGCGTTGACGACCGCGCCGAACGCGGCGACCCCGACCGCGCTGCCGAGAGACCGGGCGAAGACGGTCGCCCCGGTGGCCACGCCGCGCCGCGCCCACCCCACCGAGCCCTGCGCGGCGACGACCGCCGGGCTCGCGACCCAGCCGAAGCCCAGGCCCATGACCAGGCAGGGCACCGCCAGGTAGGCCACCGGCGAGGAGGCGTCGACGGGCAGCAGCAGCAGCCCGCCGGCAACGGCCACCACGGCGCCGAGCGTCATCGTCATCCGGAAGCCGAACCGCAGGTAGAGCCACCCACCGGTGGTCGCCGCGATCGGCCATCCGACGAGCAGGGTCGCCAGGGCGAACCCGCCGGCGAGCGCACTGGCGCCGAGCACGCCCTGGGCGAACAGCGGGATGTAGGTGGTGAGCGCCAGCAACAGCACCCCGACGACGAACGACAGCAGCGTCGCGGTGCCGACCACACGGTGTCGGAACACCCACAGCGGCAGGACGGGCTCGGCCGCCCGGGCCTCGACGACGCCGAAGAGGACGAGACAGACCGCGGCCAGCGCGCCCAGCCCGATGCTCGGCGCCGAGGTCCACGACCAGAGCACCCCGCCCTCGAGGAGGGCGACGAGGAGCGCCACGGTGCCGACCACGAGCAGCAACGTGCCCAGCACGTCGAAGCGTGGCCGCTCGTCGGGCCGTGCCGGTCGCGTCTCGTCGAACCGGCGCCACAGCATCCAGGCGGCGACCGCGCCGAGCGGGAGGTTGACGAGGAACACCCCTCGCCAGGACAGGTAGTCGGCGAACAGCCCGCCGAGGGTCGGGCCGAGCACCGAGGAGACGGCCCAGACCGCGGCGAGGTAGCCCTGAACCGTGGCGCGCTCGGCCACTGAGTAGATGTCGCCGACGATCGTCATCCCCACCGGCTGCACCGCGCCGGCGCCGAGACCCTGGATGGCGCGGAACGCCACCAGGCTGCCCATCGACCAGGCCAGGCCGCACAGCAGCGAGCCCAGGACGAACACGGCGATGCCCACGAGCATCACCCGCTTGCGACCCATGAGGTCGGCCAGCTTGCCGTACAGCGGGATCGACACCGCCTGGGCCAGCACGTACGCCGAGAACAGCCACGGGAACTGGTCGAAGCCGCCGAGGTCGCGCACCAGCGCCGGCACGGCGGCGGCGAGGATCGTGGCGTCGAGCGCGACCAGCCCGATGCTCAGCATCACCGACAGCAGCACCGGCCCGCGCTCGCTGCGCAGGCCGACCGCGGAGCGCGGGACCCGGGCGTCGGATGTCGGTGCGGCCACCGCTCCATCCAACGCGCCCGGAGCGCGTTCCGGGGAACCGTACCGAGGCGTGGTCCGGGCGCGGCCCCGTGCACCCGGCGGGATCAGGGGCATCTCGCCGACTCAGGGCGCTATAGCTCTCTGTCTCGGCGGGATGCTCCTGACTCCGCGGAGAAGGGGCGGGTGCGGCGGCGTGGGGCGGTATCGCGGGTGGGCATACAGTGCGGCCATGCCGGAGCGTGCTGCCCTCTCGGATGACGTCCGCGTGCCGGATGACGGCTCCGCTGGCCCTGCGACGGTCACGGCGGCAGAGGCACGAGTGCTCGACGCCATTGACGAGGCCGAGCTGGTCGCCACGCTCGCCGAGCTGGTCCGGATGCCGAGCCTCACCGGCAGTGCCACGGAGAGCGAGCTCCAGCACGTCCTGGCACGCCATCTCGACGAGGCCGGTCTGGAGGTCGACCTCTGGCAGCTCGACCTCGACGGCCTGCGCGTCGACCCGGACTTCCCCGGTACCGAGGCGGACCGGATCGAGGGGTGGGGCCTCGTCGGCACCACCCCGGGAGAGGGCGAGCCTGCGGTGGTGCTGCAGGGACATGTCGACGTCGTGCCGATCGGCGATCCGGCGAAATGGGCTGCGCACCAGCCGTTCTCAGCAACGGTCGAGAACGGCGTGCTGCACGGTCGAGGTGCGTGCGACATGAAGGCCGGCGTGGCCGCCGCGCTCGCGGTCGCTCGGGCGCTGCACCGGTCCGGGGTGCGTACCGAGCGCCGGCTCGCGCTGCACAGCGTCGTGAGCGAGGAGGACGGCGGGCTCGGAGCGCTGGCCACGCTGCGTCGGGGGCACCGCGGCGAGGTGGCCGTCATCCCCGAGCCGACGAGCGGGCGCGTCGTCACGGCCAATGCGGGTGCGTTGACGTTCCGGCTCGAGGTGCCCGGGAAGGCCGCCCACGGCAGTGCCCGCCTCGAGGGGAGGTCGGCGGTCGACGCGTACTGGCCGCTGCACGTCGCGATCCGCGACCTCGAGGCGCGTCGCAACCGCCACGTCGACCCGCTCTACGCCGACACGCCACTGCCGTACGCGATCTCGGTCGGCCGGGTGGTCGCCGGGGACTGGGCGAGCTCGGTGCCCGACCGGCTCGTCGCCGACGGGAGGTTGGGGGTGCGCCTCGACGAGGACCCCGCCGAGGCGCGGCTGGCCCTCGAGACCGCCGTCGCCGAGGCCGCGTCACGCGACCCGTGGCTGCGCGACCATCCGCCCGTGGTGGCCTGGCCCGGTGGGCAGTTCGCGTCCGGCCGGATGCCGGGCGGCCACCCGCTGCTCGCCGAGATGACCGACGCCGTCGCCACGGTCACCGGGCGAGCACCGGTCGAGGCGGCCGCGCCGTACGGGTCCGACCTGCGGCTCTACGTCGGGGTGGGCGGCATCCCGTCGCTGCAATATGGCCCTGGCGACGTCCGGCTGGCCCACGCGCCGCGAGAGTCGGTGCCGCTCGCCGAGGTGGTGCAGGTGGCGCGTGCCCTGGCCGTGCTCGCCTGCCGCCGGCTCGAGGCCCACCTGCCGTAGCGGCTCTCACAGCTGCGGCCCGAGTGGTGCCACCGCGACCGGCCCGGTGACGCGCCATCCGGCTCGGCTGACGCCATCCGGCTCGGCTGACGCCATCCGGCATCCGGGGTTCTGTGACGGCGGGGTGACCACTCGGCGAACACCACCGGCGGACCGGCCGTTCAGGATGCGCTGCGTCGCCACCACCGGTAGCAAGGGGGTGACAGATCAGTGCTCGGTGACCCCGGAGGATGAACGACGATGCGAATCACGATGAGCGGCAGTCTGTTTCACACCACGACACGGCGACTGCGCAACCACGGCGTCTCGAGCCGCCGGATGCCGACAGCCCGGCCCGTCACGGCAGCGGCGGTGGTGTCGTCGGCCGTGGTCGCGGCGCTGCTCGCCCTCGGTGCGGCCACACCCGCCTCCGCGGACGCGCCGGCACCCGCGTCCGCGTCCACCTCTGCGTCATCCGACACCTTCTCGGGGAGTCTCACCGAGGCCATCGCCGAGGTCGTCGACGCGAGCGAGCGGAACAGCGGCTACGACCGCGACCTGTTCCCACACTGGAGCGACCTCGACGGCGACTGCCGCGACACCCGGCACGAGGTGCTGGTCAGCGAGGCCGAGCCGGACACCCCGCTCACCTACACGTCGTCCGCGAGGTGCAGCGTCGACACCGGCCGCTGGTTCTCGTACTACGACCGGGTCTCGTGGACCGACGCCTCCGACCTCGACGTCGACCACCTGGTGCCGCTCGCCGAGGCGTGGGGCTCCGGCGCGAGCGGCTGGTCCACGGATCAGCGCGAGGACTACGCCAACGACATCGGCGACCGGCGCACCCTGGTCGCGGTCACCGACGACGTCAACCAGGCCAAGAGCGACAAGGACCCGGCCGAGTGGCTGCCCACCTACGACCGGTGTCGCTATGTCGCCGAGTGGGTCGCGGTGAAGATCCGCTGGGGCCTCACCGCGGATGACGCCGAGCGCGCCACGCTGCAGGACCAGGCCGGCTCCTGCACCTCGACGACGCTCGCGGTGACGCGAGCCTGACGACGGGGGCCGCGTCCACCGTCACCTCCCACGTGCCGGCGCCCCCGACGGACCCGG
>JBOFBK010000277.1:0-23647 GCA_051645525.1 Dermatophilaceae bacterium
GGCAGCAGGCGAGCAGCCGGGCCCGCACCCGCGCGGCGTCCGTCGGTCCGTCGACGCCGAGCAGGCAGGCGATCGCGCCGGCCACGTGCGGGGCAGCCATGCTGGTGCCACTCATCCGGGTCCAGCGGGCCGGCGATCCCGACGGGTCGCCGGCCGGTCGGCTGCGCGCGACCGGCACCCGGACGCCGGGCGCCAGCAGGTCGGGCTTGCGGCGGCCGTCCAGGGTCGGCCCACCGCTGCTGAACGCGGCGAGGGGGCGTCCGGGCCGGCTCGGGTCGTAGCCGCCGACCGACAGGGTCCGCCAGCCGTGGCTGATCGTGCCCGTCACGGTGTTGTCGACGGCGATGGAGGCGGGGAACCGGGGCTGGCGGTTCCGCCGGAACGCGCGGCCGATCCACACGTCGAACCGGCCGTCGCGGATGCCGACGGCGCGCAGCCGCAGGGTCCAGCGACCGGGAACGGGGTCCAAGATCGTCACCGCGGCGTGCCGGCGGCCGTTGTCCCGGTCGACATCGCGGTGCTGCACCCGAGCGAGCGGGCCACGACCGCCCGGGACGAGGACCGACTCCTCGGGTCGGGCACCGGGACCGGAGGTGGCGCCCGGTGGCGCGATGGAGACCACGAGCCGGTCCGTGCCCGGATACCAGATGTCGAGCTCCTGCGGCGGCAACGCGCCAGGCGGGACGTCGACCGCGAGCTCGGCGACCTCGCCTCGGACCAGCGTGCCCGTGGAGTGGATCCGGCGCCCGTGGTAGTTGCCGCTGGATTGGACGATCACGCCGCCGCCGGCCACCGCGGCATCCAGTGCCCGCTCGACCAGCAGGGTGCCGTCGTGCGGCCCATGGTGGGCGCCCATGCTGAGGTTGAGCACCCACGGCCGGCTGCCGGCGACCTCGCGGATGAAGTCCACGGCCTCGACCAGGGCGACCGAGTCGCCGATGTCGGCCGGGCCCTGCGGCCCCCAGGTGGACAGGTGGACCAGCACCAGGTCCGACCCGGAGGCCACCCCCGAGGGGCCGCCATGCCAGCCGGACCCGGCGGCCACCGACGTGGTAGCCGTGCCGTGGGCTCCACCGCCGGGGTCCGCCGCGGTGTGGTCGTAGCTCAGCGCAGCGGCCCAGTCCGTCGTCCGCAGGGCCGCATCCACCGACTCCCGTCGGTGCACCCGTCCGTAGCCGAACCGGTGGGGATGCAGCGGGTCCGGGCCGGGTTGCTGGTCCCAGAGCGCGAGCACCCGGGTGCTGCCGTCGGCGCGCCGCACCGACGGGTGGGCCAGGTCGAAGCCCCAGTCGACGACCGCGACGACGACGCCGCTGCCGTCCGGCCGCGCCGGCTCGCGGCCGGGCGAGCGAGCCGCCGGCGACGACGCCGTCGACCCGCGCACCGGAGTGCCGATCGGGTGCACGGCGGTGTGCTCCATCGCGTACGTCCGGGGTGCCTTCACGCTGCGCACCAGCGGGTCGGCGCGCAGCGCCTCGACCCGGTCACGGTGCACCCGGATAGTCGCGACCGCACCGAAGCGGGACACCACCCGGCATCCCGCCGGCGCTGGTGCGCCCGAGTCGGCCAGCCGAACCAGGACGGCGACGTCCTCGTCCGGCCGGCCGGCCTCGATCAGGCGCGCGAGTGCCGGGTCCATCACCGTGGCTCACTCTCGCGCCGCGACGGCACACATCAGCCGGCCTTGCTGCCGGTGCTGCCGGACGACGGCGGGCCGCTGACCACGGTGCCTTCGACCACCGGACCACCACCGCCGACCGAGCCACCGCCGTGGCCACCGTGGCCGCCCTGCGAGCTGCCGAGGCCGCCGATCAGCACGAGCAGCAGAAGCAGTCCACTGCTACCGCCGCCCAACAACCCGCTGTCGCCCGAGCTGCTGCCCGAACCGTCGCCCTTCCCGATGTCCTGCGCGTAGAGGAACGGCAGGATGGTCGCCAGCTGCTGGTTCTGCTGACCGACCGCACCGATCAGGAGCGGCACGATCGTGGCGAGCTCCGCCAGCTTGCCGATGTCCCTGTTGACCGACTTGAGCGCCCGGCCCTGGCGGCGGACGTTGTTCTCCACGCCCATCACGCTGGATCCGACCTTCTGGATGGCGGTGCTGTTCTTGCTGATCGCCGCGTTGACCTGCTGGATCGCGACCTGGAACTGGGTCTGGGTGACGGCCCGGTCGCTGGGACGCGGGGTCGGGTTGCGCACGGTGGCGGTCGGTACCCGCCGGGTGTTCCGGCGCGCCTCGCCCCAGTCGTCCCACTCGGCGTATCCCTCGTCGTCGTAGGAGGACTCGTCGTCGTAGTAGCTCATGCTCCCTGATCTCCTTGTGTGGATGGTTCCGCCGGGCCGCTCGGCCCGGGGCTTGGTGCCCGGCCGTGCTGGACGACCGGTGACTGTGGGTCGGCGCGGCGCTGGTGGCGCCGCACGACCGGCGCAACCAGCTCGTGGAAGAGCACCGGCTCGGGGTCCCTGGCCCCGGGTACACCTCGTCCACCGCAGCGCCGACAGCCCGCGTCCTCGCCGAAGCAGCGAGCGCAGGCCCCCAGGGCGGCGGCGAGCTCCCGGGTCCGGCGGCGCAGGTCGAGCACCTCGGCGTGCAGCCGCTCCAGGACGTCGGCGACCTCGGCGGGTAGCGGGTCCGGTGCAGCGGAGGGCCCCGGACCGTCATCCGGTACCGGCTCGTCGGTGGCGGCGGCGTTCGCCTCGCGCGCCCGCAGCGCCTCGATCACCGGGGCCATCGCTGGGTCGCCGCCCATGGCCGCGGCGAGCAGGTCCGACATCGAGCCCGACGTCCCGCTCCCGGCAGGAGCGGTCCCGGCGAGCTGCTCGAGGAGCACCTGCTGCAGGTCGCTCACGACGCCCCCCACCCGGCAGTGTCGAACTCGTCCAGGTCGTCCAGGTCGTCCGAGTCGTCCAGGTCGTCCGACTCGTCCAGGTCGTCCGAGTCGTCCCGGTCGGCACCGCCGGCGAGGAAGGTGAGCAGCAACGCGTCGTCGTCCTCGTCGTCGGCATCCTCCTGCGGCAGCGCCGGCGTCATCGGCGCGCCAGGCGCGGGCCCGCTCGGGACCGCCGTCGGGCCCCAGGGCTGCGGCGAGGTCGCGGCGGGCGGTTGCAGTGCGCCGAGCAGCAGGTCGGCCCGCACCTGTGGGTCGGCGAGGTCGACATCGGGCCCGGTGCTCATCGCCGACAGCGGGTCATCGCCCCGAAAGGGCACGGTCTCCTCCCACTCGGCCGAGGCGCGTCCGGCGAGCAGGGCGAGCAGGTTCGTCAACGCGGCCACGGGGATCTGCTGGCCTCCGGTGCCGGGAACCTGCCGGGCACCGGCCGGCCCGAGCAGCATCGCCGCAAGCGCCGCGGTCACGGTCGGACTCGACAACGCCTGCAGCAGCTGGGCGACGGCCGTCACCGACCCCGTGGCGCGCCGCTGGGTCAGCGCCTGTGTCGACGGCTGCGCCGGGCGGGACGCTGCTGTGGGCGCCGGGACCTGAGCCGGTGCGGACCAGGTGACCGGAGCGGCGGCAGGCACGGCCGGCACGGCCGGCGCAGGCGGCGCAGGCGGCGCAGTGGGAGGCGCGGCGGCGGCGGACGGGCCGCTCCCCGCCAAAGCGCTACCGGCTCCGCCGAGGACCGCTCCCCCGATGATGCCCGGGACCCCGAGCGGTGCCCCGGCCACCGCGCCCGAGAGCGCGCCGGGTGCCGCCTTGACCACCACCTGCCCGAGGTCCCCGAACGCCTTGCCGACGCCCTTGAGGGAGAACTCGGCGTCCTGCATCCCGAGGCCGAGCGTCTGCAGCACGACCTCCTGTGCCGACTCCGCCGGCAGCGCCCGGTACTGCGGCGCCATGCTGTGGAACACCGTCGGGTACGTCTCGCCCCAGGTCACCGCCATCACGTCCTTGTCCTTTCGTTCGGTCAGGCCTGCTCGATCAGGCCCGTTCCTGACCCCATTGACGGTAGGAACCGCTGCAGCGCGCGAGCATCGGTGGCAGGTACCGGTGTTGGCCTCGCCGGCTGCCCACGTCGGGGTCCGGACGCCTGACCCGGCCCGTACGACCATGGGCGACGCCGGCCGAGAACGTGGGTGACGCGGCCCGGTTCCGTGCGTAACCTTGTGGGCACCGCGATCCGGAACGAGGAGCGATCGTGACGGTGGGGACGCTGTACGAGCGCGAGCGCGAGCTCGGCCTGCTGCGGCGCGCCGTGACGCAGGCCGGTCGGGGACGCGGAAGCGTCGCCCTGGTGTCCGGCGAGGCCGGGATCGGCAAGACCAGCCTGGTGCGCGCGTTCTCGGCGCAGGTGCCGGATGACGTCCGGGTGCTGGTCGGCGGGTGCGACGACCTGCTCACCCCGCACACCCTCGGCGCGTTCCGCGAGGCCACCCGCGGCACCGGAGGCCCGCTGGAGCAGGCCCTGGTGAGCGCCGACCGTGAGCTCGTCTACTCGGCGGTGCGGGACGAGCTGGGGGGTCCGGGGACCAGCGTCCTGGTCGTCGAGGACGTGCACTGGGCCGACGACGCGACCTTCGACGTCCTGGGCTATCTGTGCCGCCGGGTCGAGGACCTGCCGGTACTCGTCGTCCTGACGGCGCGCGAGGTCGGCGACCCGACGCATCCGCTGCGCCGGCTGCTCGGTGCGCTCTCGGGGCTCCCGCTACTGCGCCTGCCCCTGCCCCCGTTGTCGGAGGCCGCGGTCGAGGCCCTCGGCGCGCTGCCGCCCGACCGGGCCCGCGAGCTGCGGGCGGTCACCGGCGGCAACCCGTTCTTCGTCACCGAGGTGCTGGCCGCGCCGACCCAGGAAGTGCCGGGCACCGTCCTCGACGCGGTCGGGGCCCGGCTACGAGGCCTGTCGAGCCGGTGCCGCGCGGCCGTGCAGCTGCTGAGCGTGGTGCCCACCCCGGTGGAGCACGAGCTGGCCTGGTCGGTACTGGGGAATGACACCGTGGCGCTGGCCGATGCGGAGGTGCACGGTCTGGTGACCGCGGTCGACGGTGTGCTCCGGTTCCGGCACGAGATGATCCGCCGCGCGATCGAGCGCGACCTGCCCGGGATCGGGCGGCAGGCCGCCAACAGCAGAGTGCTGGCCGCACTGCTGACGCTGGACGGGATCGACCCGGGCCGCCTCGTCCACCATGCGGTCGCCGCCTACGACGTCGAGGTGCTCGTGGAACACGCACCCCGGGCGGCGCGCGAGGCGGCAGCCGCGGGGTCCCGCCGGCAGGCGCTGGCGCACTTCGCGGTCGCCATCCAGCACGCCGACCGGCTCTCGCTCACGGACCGCGCCGACCTGGTCGACGACTTCGCCTGGGAGCTGCACAACTCACACCGGTTCGAGGATGCCGTCCGGCACGGGCAGGAGGCGGTTCGGCTGCGAGAGCGGATCGGGGACCCGGTGGCACTCAGCAGGACACTGGTCCGGGTCTCCCGGTTCATGTCGATGACGGGACGGCTGGATGACGAGCGCCGCGCGGTCGAGCGGGCGGTGCGGCTGGTCCGCGACGGCTCCGCGGTGGGGCAGCGGGCGGCTGCGACGGCCCACCGGGGGGCGATCCTCGCCCTGCGCGAGCAACCCGAGGAGGCTCGGGCCGAGCTGACCGACGCGATCGAGCTGGCGCAGCGCTGCGGTCGCCAGGACGTCGTCGCCCTGGCTTTGAACTACCTCGGGGTCGCTGCCGTGGAGATGGGCGACCCGGATGCCGTGGCACACCTGCGCGCCAGCCTGACGCTGGCGACCCGTCTGGGCCAGCAGGAGCACACCGCTCGCGCGTACACGAACCTGGTCGAGGTGCTGTTCAGGCTCGAGCGCTGGGACGACCTTGCCGATGCGGTCGACGAGGCACTGCGGTACGTCACCGAGCGTGGGTTCCGTTCGCACGCCTACAACCTCGAGGTGCACCGGTGCCTGCTGATGATCCACCGGGGCCAGTGGGAGGTGGCGCTGCACGACCTGACCCGGTTGGTCGACGCCGCGGACCAGCCGGGCGTGATGTCGCAGTACAGCGCGCCGGTCCTCGGCCGACTGCTCGCCCGCCTCGGCGACCCGGCCGCCGTCGACCTGCTGGCCGGCGCTTGGGCCGGGGCCGTCGCGGGGCGTTCCACGCTGTGCCTGGCGTACGCCGGGCTCGGCTACCTGGAGTGGGCCTGGCTCGCCGGACGCACCGACCTGGCAGCGACCACCGGGCCGGTGCTCCTCGACCGGCTCGGCCGACCCGGGGCAGCCGGGTTCCGGGCCGAGGCGCTGCGCTACCTGGCTCGGTGCGGCCTGCCCGCCGGCCCGTTCGACGGCTGTCCGCCTGCGTACACGGCCGGGCTGCGCGGTGACTGGCGCCAGGCCGCGGAGCTGTGGCGGGCCTCCGGCAACGCCTACCGGGCAGCGCTCGAGGAACTCGACTCCGGCGAACCGAAGGCCACCCTGTCGGCACTCGCCGTGTTGGACGACCTCGGCGCCGCTCCCGCCGCGGACCTGGCGCGCCGCAGGCTACGGAAGATGGGTGTGCACCGGGTCCCTCGAGGGCCGCGGCCGGCGACGCGGGACAATCCTGCGGGCTTGACCGACCGCCAGCTGGAGGTGCTCCAGCTGGTCGTCGACGGTCTGACCAACGCGGAGATCGCCGAGCGGCTGACGGTGTCCGTGCGCACCGTCGACCACCATGTGTCGGCTGTCCTGAGCCGCCTCGGCGTCGGCTCGCGGCACGAGGCCAAGGCTCGGGCCCGCGAGCTGGGGGCCACGGACCGGACGGGGCCCCAGGAGACCGGCGGGGACCGGACTCCCTCGCTCGCAGCACCGGACGACGATCTCACCCGGCACGACGCGATGCTTCCACCGCCGTCCTGGAGCACTCGCGCCTGACACGGCCGGCGGCCCGGTAGCCGAGGAGGCCCAGCCAGCCGAACAGTGCCACCTCGACGACGAAGGCGACCACCGCGACGACAAGGAGCGTCGGAGTGGACCACGGCCGCGACCCCGTGTCCCGCGGCCGGTCACGGGGGCGACACGAGCGGGCGGGTGACGTCGGCGGCATCCGCCACCCGGTGGCCGGCGAACCGGCGCCGCTCGGCGATGGCCGTACCGCTCACCCGCTCGGCGGCGATCTTCTCCTGCAGCCGGATGATGCCCTGGAGCAGCGCCTCGGGCCGGGGCGGGCAGCCCGGCACGTAGACGTCGACCGGCACCACCTGGTCGACGCCCTTGGTGACGGAGTACGAGTCCCAGTACGGCCCACCGGAGTTGGAGCACGCACCGAAGCTGATGACGTACTTCGGCTCCGGCATCTGGTCGTAGAGGCGGCGGATGGCGGGCGCCATCTTGTCGGTGACCGTGCCGCTGACGACCATGAGGTCGGCCTGCCGCGGGCCGGGCGCGAACGGGATGACGCCGAGCCGGATGAAGTCGTGCCGGCCCATCGAGGAGGCGATGAACTCGATGGCGCAGCAGGCCAACCCGAAGTTGAACACCCAGAGGCTGTAGCGGCGGCCCCAGTTGAGCACGACGCGGATCGGCTTGGGCGCATGCTCGGCCACCGGGCCGACCCGCGGGATCGGGAGGTTCACGGGCGACCCCCGCGGGTCGGATGGCGTCATCCGAGCTCCCAGCGCAGCAGGCCGCGCCGGGCAGCGTGCACGAGCCCGACGAGCACGACGCCGACGAAGACGACGACCTCGACGAGCGAGGCGACCCCGAGCTCGGCGTCGCGGGCGACGAGTGCCCACGGGAACAGGTACACGGCATCCACGGCGAAGACCACGTAGAGGAAGGCGAAGGCGACGTACCGGATCTGTGACTGCGCCCAGCCGGTGCCGACCGGGTCGACGCCGGACTCGTACGGGAGGCGGCCGGTGTCGGTGACGGCACGCGGGGCGACCAGACGCCGGGCCACCATCGCCGCCGTGACGAGCAGCACGCCGGCGACGACGACTACCGCGACCGCCAGGTAGCCCTCCATGGTTGCCAGACTAGCGACCCTGTCAGGGTGGTGGCCGACTCGTACCAGGACGTCCGGCCGCCGACGGGGAACCGTTCCGAATCTGACGGCGCATGCGTCCGAAACAGAACCACTCGGCGGCGGCGCTCCGATCCCGCGCACTCATCTTCTGGGCGTGCGGTCAGATCTGCCCGCCGACCCATCGGAGGGCGGGGCCGCAACTTCTCACACCAAGAACGACTTGCAATACCATTCGCCGCCATCAAGAGGCTTGTTGTTCTTGGCGTCTCGATCAGCTTTGCACTTCTCCCAGGCCGGACCGATGTACAGGTCGTACTGCTCGCTTCGATAGACGGTGCCCGAGCAGTAGTAGCCACCACTTCCGTACGCAGCGTTGTGGCACAGATAGTAGCCCCCAACCATGGTGGCAGAAGCCGGTGGGGCAGTAGCTATGCCGCCGATAAGGATTGCTCCCAGCGTGGCGAGAGCCGCCCCGGTGAATTTCACGTGCCCTATCCGGCGATCCAAATACCTCGGCATGGACGTCTACCTCCAGAATCTTTCCCTAGAAAAGTGCACCGAAAACTCACGACATCCTTCAGACTATCTTGATAGTAGGACATAACAGCCGAAACCCACGATGACTTGACCTGCTCGAACATCGCAGAGCTCCGGCAGAACTAACTCCGGCTTTCCATCATGTATCGCGAGAGCGTGAGATCGCCATGGGAATTTTCACCCACTGAGATTCTCGTCACCAGGATGAGCGGTAGAGCCGAACGGAGTTCCATGGAAGTGGAAGCCCCCGGAGAGGTCGCTCGGGCGGGACGCGCCTGGTAGGCGAAGAGCACGACGTGGTTGAAGGGGGCCCTCCGTATCCACGTGACCGAACCGCGGTCCGCGTGCAGGGACCGAACGGGGATCGTGGCGCCGCACAGGACCGGTAACCCTCGAACCGGCGCCACTCGGCCATGGCTGCGCCGGGCGGCGTGTACGCAACCCAACGAGCACGATGCCGACGACCTCCACGAGCGAGACAACTCCAGGATCGGCAGCCCAGGCGACGAGCGCTCACGGGACCAGATACACGGTGAAGAGACGCCGGGCCACCGCAGCCGCCGCGACGAGTAGCACCCCGGACCACCATCACCGCAGCGACAGCCAGAGTCACCCCCATGTCGTCAACCCGAGTGCGCGCTGCTAGGACGACATCGGCCGGAGGTCGATCGCCACACCGGGCCGGCGGAGCAAGGACGGTGGAGGGAGCCGCCGCCATAGGGCGACGGCGACGAGGATCACCGCCGCACCGGTCACGATGCCTGCCTCGCCGATCCACAGGCGTGCGTCCTCACCGGGAGCGGAAGCGATGACGAGGTCCTGGCCGACCGAGTTCGCGACGGCGTGCGCGACGACACCGGGCCAGATCACCCCGCTGTCGAGGCGAAGCCAGGCGAGAACGTAGGACAAGGCCGTCGCCACGACCATGAAGCCGATGGCCGCTCGGGCGATGTTCGTGGTTCCTGTCGGCTCGTACGAGCCGGTGAGGATGATCGGCAGGTGCCAGCCGGCCCAGATGACGCCATGGACGAGCAGCGGTCGCGGTACGCCGCTGTCGATGAGCCGGGTGAGCATGAAGCCTCGCCAGCCGATCTCCTCACCCGTGACGAACAGCAGGTACACGACGGTGCCGACGGTCGCGGTCTGCAGCAACGTCGCCCCGAAGCCGGCATCCGGCGGCTCGAAGGGAACCAGACCCGCCAGCCATGCCGGACCGGCGCTGAGCACCTGCACGGCGTAGACGGCGGCGACTGCGACCAGGACGGCACGAGTGCCCCGGCTCCCACCCCAACGGAATGACACATCTGCGAACCCTTCACGGAGCAGCAGACGGGCGGCGACGCTGGCGAGCGCCGGGGTGAAGAGAATGAGGAACGGGTTGTCGGCTGCGATGTACAGCCAGTACCCCGCCACGGACAGCGGGAGAAGGAACGCTGCGAAGACCGCCAGCCCTCGTCGAGCATGTGGCACGCCGTCGGCCTGCTGGTCTGAACCGGGCGAGGGCGGCGGAAGACTGTCCGTCATGTGCGCCGACGGTAGGCACCAACGCCCGAAGCCGGTATCCCCCGCCCGGAGGACACGCCACCGCAGCGACGTCGTCTGGCGTCGTGTTGCCTGGCCCCTCGTGGCCCGCCGAGGCGCACCGGCTCAGCGGTACTCGCGCATCAGACCGAGCCGGTACGCGGTGGCCACCGCCTCGGCGCGGGTATGGACGTCGAGCTTGTGGAAGACCCGCCTGAGATGTGTGCGCACCGTCTCCTCGGTGACGTGCAACGACCGTCCGATCTCCCGCGTGTCCGCGCCGTCGGCGACGAGTGCCAGCACCTCCGCCTCCCGGGGGCTGAGCGTCGGCGTTCCCGCGTCTTGACGCAGTGGTTCGGGGCGTGGCGGTCCGGACAGCCCGACCCGGAGCCGGTCGATCACCTGTCCAGCGGCCCAGGGCGCCAGCGCGCCGTCACCGCGGTGGATCGCCCGGACGAGCCCCGGCAGACCGCAAGGATTGGTGTCCTTGAGGAGGTAGCCGCAGGCTCCGCTCGCCAGCATTCGCTCAAGGTAGTCACCCACGGCGAAGGTGGTCAGAGCGACGATCCGCGGCACCGGTCCGGCCGCTGCGAGCGCGCCAGACGCCAGGATGGAGCGGGTCGCTCCCACCCCGCCGTCACGTCGCCCGTCGCGCCCCGGCATCTCGACGTCCATGAGCACGATGTCGGGCTCGGTACGCCGTGCAGCCTCCACAGCGCCAGGCTCGTCACCAGCCTCGGCCACCACTCGGATCGTCGGGTCGCCGTCGAGGACCGTCCGCAGCCCGGATCGGAACGCCCGCTCGTCGTCGGCGAGGAGAACCCGGATCAGCATTGCCGAGCGCTCTGATGGTGAACGTCGCGGCAGGGGCGCTGCACATCGTTCGCGAGGACGGTGCGCAGGACCCATCTGCCGGAGTCGTCTGCCCCGGACTCCACCGAGCCGCCGCATGCTCGAACGTCGCGCTGCAGGCTGCTGATGCCGGTGCCGGTGAACAGCCCCACAGATCGCGCCCGTCCCGGGTCGAGTGCTGGCGGCAGCGGCGGGATCACGGAGGTCGTCACGGCCACCTCGACCTCATCCCGGTGGTCGCTGAGCACGACCTCCGCCGTCGAGGCGTGCGCGTGGACGATCGCATTGGTCAGGCCCTCACGGACGGTCGCGACGAGGAGGGCAGTGCTTCGGTCGGGTAGTCGGCGTGGCGATCCGTCCACCCGGTAGGCGACGCGCAGACCCGGGCCGTCCGCCGAGAGCGCGGCCAGCCGCACGTCGAGGTCCTCCGGCCCGGCAACGGAGTCGACGAGGGAGCGAATGCGGCCCAGCGCCGAACGCGCTGCCGCGCCCACCACGTCGAGGGCATCTCGAGCCGCTTCGGGGTCGCGCTCGACCAGTTCGCCGGCAGCCGCAGCCTGCACCGACACGACGGCGAGGCCGTGCCCGGCGATGTCGTGGAAACGCTGCAGGAGGTCGGCACGCTGCTCGGCGGCATGCGCGCGCTCGGCTGCCGAAGCCGCTCGCGCCCGCTCAAGTGCAGCCAGCCGCAACGAGTGGGCGCGGGCGGATACCGACCACCCCAGAACCAGCAGGCCGACGACGAGAACCCACGCATTGATGACCCGATCCGTGGGGAGCTCTTCGTAGTACACGTTGACGAAACCGACGAACCCCATCACCGCCAGAGCCGCGACGACGACGACTCTTCGGGTCTCGTATGCGGCGATCGAGTAGATCGCGACAAGGGGCGCCAGATCGATCCGGCCGAGCGGCAGCTCCAGGATGTAGTACGCCACGGTCGGCACGGCCATGACCGCGGTCGCTCGCGCCGCCGCGGTGCGGCGCCACATCAACGGGATGCACTGCACCACGATGAGCGCGACACCAGCGGCGCGCTCCGCCGCCGTCGCATCGACCATGAAGTAGACGGCAACCGAAAATGCCATCGTTGTCGACGTCACGGCCAGGTCCTGCACCCACGCCGGCTCGCGGACGCGAGCGGGCAGAGCGCGTGGACCGTTCCATGTTCTGTCAGATCCACCGTCGGCGACCGTCATCGTCCTCGCACCCTTCCGTTACGGCGCCGGCAACCCTCGAACCTGCTCGTGGCTGTCGTCAAGTGCGCCGCATCGATCCTCTCCGGGGATCTCGGGATGACGGCTTGGAACGCTGCCGGAGCGAGCGGCTTGCGATCTTGGAGGTAGGTGGACGAATCCGGGTCGCCATCCCGTCGCGGTATGGTGATGGGATGACTATTCAGATCACCGTACGGCTACCTGACGAGCTCGTGGCATTCGTCGATTCGGAGGTGGGACAGGGCCGAGTGCGTAGTCGCGCCGATGCGGTCGCGCGGGCCCTGCAGCGCGAGCAGCGCCGCCGCCGAGCCGAAGCGGACGCCGACATCTACGGGGCGAGCACCGACCCCGAGGCCGACGCCATCGCGGCGTCCACGAGCAGCCACCCGGTCGACCTCTCCGAGCACGACCGTTGATGCGACCCATTCACTGGGTGCGCCTCGACAAGGTCCGCCCCGCCGTGCTGCTGACCCGCGGCATCGTGATCGCCTCGCTGAACCAGGTGACGGTCGCCCCGATCGTCTCCCGCGTCCGCGGCCTGAGTACCGAGCTGCCCGTGGGCCGACGCAACGGTCTCGACCACGACTGCGTCGTCAACTGCGACCTGGTCACGACGATCCGCACGAGCGACGTCCTCGGCCGGATCGGCTACCTGCTCGCCGACCAGGAGGCGCAGCTGACCGAAGCGATCTTGGGCGCCTACGGGCTCGAGCCGGCGTGACCGGAGGCCGTCTCGAACCGAGGACGCGCTGCATCCGCCCCGAGCCCGCCGACGTAGCATGGTTGGTGCTGCCTGTCGCGGCGACCACCGTGCGCAGCATGGCCTACTCCCTCGCCCAAGGTGACTCGTGAGCAGCAACACCGTCCAGACCCTCGATCGTGTCGTCATCCGCTTCGCCGGTGACTCCGGCGACGGGATGCAGCTCACCGGCGACCGGTTCACCTCCGAGACCGCAGCACTCGGCAACGACCTCTCCACGCTGCCGAACTTCCCGGCCGAGATCCGCGCCCCGCAGGGCACCCTGCCGGGAGTGAGCAGCTTCCAGCTGCACTTCGCCGACCACGACGTGCTCACCCCCGGTGACGCCCCTGACGTGCTCGTCGCGATGAACCCGGCCGCGCTCAAGGCCAACCTCGCCGACCTTCCTCGCGGCGCCACGATCATCGTCAACACCGACGAGTTCACCAAGCGCAACCTCGCCAAGGTCGGATATGCGGTCAGCCCACTCGACGACGGCACGCTGGAGTCGTACCACGTGCACCCCGTGGCGCTCACCAGCATCACCGTCGAGGCCCTGGCGCCGTTCGAGGGGCTCAGCCGCAAGGAGAAGGAACGGGCGAAGAACATGTTCGCCCTCGGCCTGCTGTCGTGGATGTACACCCGGCCCACGACCGGCACCGAGCAGTTCCTCACGAAGAAGTTCGGCGCCCGGCCCGACATCCTCCAGGCCAACCTCACCGCACTCACCGCCGGCTGGAACTACGGCGAGACCACCGAGGACTTCGCCAGCTCGTACGTCGTCGGCCCGGCCCCGACCCCGCTAGGCACCTACCGCAACGTCACCGGCAACACCGCGCTCGCCCTCGGCCTGGTCGCCGCCGCACACCGCGCGGGCCGCCCACTGGTGCTCGGCTCCTACCCCATCACCCCGGCATCCGACATCCTGCACGCGCTCTCGGCGCTCAAGCGGCACGGCGTCACCACGATCCAGGCCGAGGACGAGATCGCCGGGGTGGGCATCGCCCTCGGCGCCAGCTACGGCGGCTCGATCGGCGTCACCAGCACCTCGGGCCCGGGCCTGGCACTGAAGGCCGAGACCATCGGGCTCGCGGTGTCGCTCGAGCTGCCGCTGCTGGTCATCGACGTGCAGCGCGGCGGGCCCTCGACCGGCCTGCCCACCAAGACTGAGCAGGCCGACCTGCTGCAGGCGCTCTACGGCCGCAATGGCGAGTCGCCGGTGGCGGTCATCGCACCGTGCACCCCTGCCGACTGCTTCGCCGCCGCCATGGATGCCGTGCGCATCGCCACCACCTACCGCACCCCGGTGCTGCTGCTCTCCGACGGCTACCTCGCCAACGGGTCCGAGCCGTGGGCGGTGCCGCCGGTGGCCGACCTGCCCGACCTCACCGTGCGCTTCGCGGACGCGCCCAACGACACCGACGACGGGGGCGAGCCGGTGTTCCACCCCTACCTGCGTGACCCGGCCACGCTGGCCCGCCCCTGGGCGGTACCCGGCACGGCCGGCCTCGAGCACCGCATCGGCGGCATCGAGAAGGCCGACGTCACCGGCAACATCTCGTACGACCCCGACAACCACGAGCGGATGACGCACCTGCGCCAGGCGAAGATCGACGGCGTCGAGGTGCCCGACCTCGAGGTCGACGACCCGAGCGGGGCGGCACGGGTGCTGGTGCTGGGCTGGGGGTCGACCTTCGGGCCGATCGCCGCCGCCACCCGGGTCGTGCAGGGCGCCGGGCACCCGGTCGCCCGGGCCCATCTGCGTCACCTCAACCCGTTCCCCGCCAACCTCGGCGAGGTGCTGCGCCGCTACGACCGGGTGCTGCTGCCCGAGATGAACCTCGGCCAGCTCGCGCTGCTGCTGCGCGGCCGCTACCTCGTCGACATCCGCTCGCACACCTCGGTGCGCGGCCTGCCGTTCACCACGGTCGGTCTCGCCGACGTCATCTCCACCACCCTCGAGGAGCTCTCGTGACCGCCGTAGAGCTGGGGATGCCGGTCAGCGGCCTCCAGCACGTCCCGCACCTGCCCGACGACGCGCCCACGCAGGCCAAGCGCGACTTCACCTCCGACCAGGAGGTGCGCTGGTGCCCCGGGTGCGGCGACTACGTCATCCTCGCGGCGGTGCAGTCGTTCCTGCCCGAGCTCGGCCTGAGGCGCGAGAACATCGTCTTCGTGTCGGGCATCGGGTGCTCCTCGCGCTTTCCCTACTACCTCGACACCTACGGCCTGCACTCCATCCACGGCCGCGCGCCGGCTATCGCCACCGGGCTGGCCACCTCGCGCCCCGACCTGTCGGTGTGGGTGGTCACCGGCGACGGCGACGCCCTCTCGATCGGTGGCAACCACCTCATCCACGCGATCCGGCGCAACGTCAACCTCACCATCCTGCTGTTCAACAACCAGATCTACGGGCTCACCAAGGGCCAGTACTCGCCCACGTCTCAGGTCGGCCAGGTGACCAAGTCCACGCCGCTCGGCTCGGTCGACACCCCGTTCAACCCGGTGTCGCTGGCGCTCGGCGCGGAGGCGACCTTCGTGGCTCGCGCCATGGACAGCGACCGCGCCGAACTCACCGCGGTGCTGCGCGCCGCCGCCGAGCACCGTGGCACCGCGCTGGTCGAGATCTACCAGAACTGCCCGATCTTCAACGACGGTGCGTTCGAGGTGCTCAAGGATCGCTCGCAGCAGGAGGCGCGCATCGTGCGGCTGCGGGCCGGCGAGGCCATCACCGTGGGCCCCGAGAGCGACCGGAAAGTGCTGGTGCGCAAGGGTTCTGGCACGATGAAGTTCATCGCCGAGGCGGAGGCGGCCACCGGCGAGTCGGGCGCGGTGGTCGAGCACGACCCCACCCTCGACGACCCGGGCCAGGCGTTCCAGCTCTCCCGGCTGGACAGCCCCGAGATGACGCACGTGCCGATGGGCATCTTCCGGCAGGTGTCGCGCCCGGTGTACGACGACCTCGTGCGCGCCCAGGTCGACGGCGCGGTCACCGCGGCGGGCGGTCCGGCATCCGACGACGACCTCGCCGACCTGCTCCGCGGTCGCGACGCCTGGACGGTCGGGTGACGCGCCTGGCCCAGGTGGCCGGATGACGCGTATCGGTGCGCGGGCGACTGTCGGTGGCGGGGTTGTCGGCGTGTGACGCAGAAGTACCCCCGTCGTGCGCCGAGTTCCCCGCCATCACACGCGGTCACTCTGCACCACACCCGAACCCTGCCGCCGTGAGCGAGATCGGCGTGGTAGTGCTGCGCGAGCGGCTGCGACGGATGCAGTGGGTGGCGGTCGCGGTGGGCGCTGCGGCATCGGTGTACCTCGCGGCCGGAGGCGGGGTCGTGCCGTGGATCCCGCTCAGCCTTGCGGTCTCGTTCGCCCTGTACGGGCTGGTGAAGAAGAAGGTAGGCGCGAGCCTGGACGCGATGCACTCGCTCGCCGCCGAGACCATGGCGCTGGCCCCGGTCGCCGTGGGCGTGCTGCTCGTGCTCGGTGCCCGTGGGGAGACGACGTTCGGCTCGGAAGGGCCGCTGCACACCGCGCTGCTCGTGCTCGCCGGGGTGGTCACCGCGGTGCCGCTGCTGCTCTTCGCTGCGGCAGCGCGGCGCATCCCGCTGGTGACCGTGGGCCTCATCCAGTTCGTCACCCCGGTACTGCAGCTGCTGGTCGGGGTGCTCGTGCTGGGCGAGTCGGTGAGCGGCCGGCTCTGGGTCGGGTTCGGCATCGTCTGGCTGGCGCTCGTCATTCTCACCGCCGACTCCCTGCGCGCCACCCACACCGCCCGCCGCTTCGCCTCCTAGAGCTTCCCGGCGGGCTCCCGGCGTCGCCACGAGACCGCCGATCCAGCGAGTGCGTCTGGGCCGTCCTGCGTTGTCGCGGCGCCTTGTTGATAACTAGCGGCGTCACTATCTTGCCGATGTCCACAGCCGCCGACGCCACACGCACGCACGCTTGCCGGGTCGGCCCGAGATGACGGAGACCCGATGACGATAGGCAAGAACGCGGTCGCGACCCTGACCCTGACGGCGGTACTGGCAGGCTCGACGGCATCGCAGGCGTACGCCGTGCCCGATCCGGGCGAGCCGATCACCGGAACGGTGTCCGTCGCCCCGCTGGCTGCGGTCGCCGACCCGATCACCACCACCTACACCGCAGACAGCGGCGACATCCTCAACCCCGAGCGAGGTTTCGAGGACGTCCGGTGGATCTCGAACGACCCTCAGCACAAGGCCGGCACCAACTTCACCAAGGTCCGGGCGAACGGATACACGCTGTCCCGTACCCAGATCGGGCTGAACGAGTTCCGCGACGGCCCGATCTCCGAGGCGCGGCTGAACGAGATCCGTACCGGCTGGGGCAACGCGCGGGCGGCGGGCGTCAAGGTGGTACCGATCTTCTCGTACTGCTTCCCGCTCAACGGGGCCAAGTGCGACCTGTCGAACATCTCGGTCAACGACATCAAGAGCCACCTGGAGCAGCTGAAGCCGATCTTCGCCGAGTACGCCGACGTGATCGCCACGTTCCAGTCCGGGTTCCTCGGGCCGTGGGGTGAGTGGCACAGCAACCCGATCAACAGCGACCCCGTCCAAGAGCAGGCCGCGTACGACGCGCTGCTCGACGCCGTGCCGGCCAGCCGGATGTTCCAGGTCCGTTACGTCCGCCACCTCAAGGAGCTGACTCCGGCAAAGGTGAGCGCCGAGACCGCGTACAACGGTTCGGTCGAGTCGCGCACCGGACTGGGCAACATGTGCTTCCTCGCCGACCAGGTCGACGCGGGGACCTACACTCCGAAAGACGACACCGAGGCGAACAAGCAGTACCTGGAGGACGTCTCCCAGTTCACTGTCGTCGGCGGTGAGGCGTGCTCGCACAACGTCGGCCTGACGACCGCGCGCGACGACTGCCAGACCGCCCAGGCTGAGCTGGACCGGTTCCACTGGTCCTTCATGAACCCGTACTCGGGCACGAACTCGGCGGTGGAACGGTGGAAGAGCGAGGGGTGCCTGGACACCATCACCAAGCGGCTCGGGTACCGGTTGGAGCTGACGACCTCGACCGTCCAGGGCACCGCAGCGCCCGGCCAGACGCTGTCGGCGAGCTTCACGGTCAAGAACACCGGCTACGCCGCTCCGTTCAACCCGCGCGGTCTCCAGCTGGTGCTGCGAAACCAGTCCACCGGAGACAGGTTCCCGATGGACATCCTGCAAGAAGGCAGCGACACCCTCGATCCGCGCAAGTGGTACACCGAGGCGGGCGAAATCGTTGTCGACGCCGCGCCCACCGTGCCGGCCGGAACCCCCGCCGGCACGTACGACCTGCTCCTCGGCCTGCCCGACCCGGCAGGCGACCTCGGTAACCGACCGGAGTACTCCATCCGGACGGCCAATCAGAACACCTGGGACGCTGCTACGGGCCTCAACCTCCTGACCCGGGGAGTCAAGATCGGCTGACGGCCCAACCCCGTCGACGACGACGGGTCAGAGCGCCGTGGGGCCCCGACCGGATGATCGGGGCCCCACGGGTTCGTCGTTGTCGAGCTCAGTCGCCGAGGACGTGGCGGAGGTGGGCGTTGGTGAACACACGCCTCGGGTCGAGGCGGTCGCGCACGGCGCGGAAGGCGTCGAACCTGGGGTACAGCGGACGCAGCCGGTCGGCACCCAGGGTGTGCACCTTGCCCCAGTGCGGCCGGCCGTCGTGCTCGCCGACGATCGCCTCCAACGCCGCGAACAGCGGCCTCGGGTCGGCGCGGTGGTACTGATGCACCGCCACGTAGGCGCTCTCCCGCTGGTACGCAGTACCGAGCCAGACGTCGTCCGATGACGACCAGCGCACCTCCACGGGGAACGCCACGCCCTCTCCGGTGCGCGCGAACCAGGCCCGCAGCTCATCCAGCACCGGCAGCAGCGCAGCGCGGGGCAGCGCGTACTCGCTCTCGACGAAACGCACCCGCCGCGACGAGCAGAACACCCGCCACGAGTCGTCGGCGTACTCGCGCGGGCCGAGCGCGGATGCCGCCACCGGGTTCACGACCGTGCGCACCGCACCCGGCCACCGGGCACCCACCCGGTTGAGCACCTCGAAGGCGCCGTTCGACAGCACCTCGTCATCTAGCCGTGAACGCCACGGCGACAACGGTTTCGGTGCCGTGTCACCCGGGCTCAGCCGGTCGTTGCGCTTCACCAGCGCGCGGTCGGTGTGCGGGAACCAGTGCACGTCCACGTGTTCGTGCGCCTCGACCTCCTCGTCGACCCGCTCGAGGAACCCCGCGAACGACTCCCCCGACTCCCGCGCCCACAGCCGGAACGCCGGCACGCACTGCAGCTCGACCTCGACCACCACCCCCAGCGCCCCGAGCCCCACCCGCGCGGCCGCGAACACCTCCGGCTCGTCATCCGCCGAGCACCGCAGCACCGACCCGTCGGCGAGCACGAGCGTCATCCCGCACACCGCGTCGGCGATGCCGCGGTACCGGATGCCGCTGCCGTGCGTCCCCGTGGCGAGCGCGCCGCTGATCGTCTGCCGGTCGATGTCGCCGAGGTTCGGCAGCGCGAGCCCGAGCGCCTGCAGCGCCGGGTTCAGCTCGTGCAGTGGGGTGCCCGCGCGCACCCGCACGCGCCGCGAGGCGCGGTCGACTGCCACCACGCCGCGCAGCCCGCCCACCCGGAGCAGCAGCCCGTCGGTCTCGACGAGCGGGCTGAACGAGTGGCCCGACCCGGCCACCCGCACCTGCAGACCACGCGCCGCCGCGCCACGGACCGCCGCCACCACACCGGCGACGGATGACGTGTCCGTCACCACCGAGGGTGTCGCCACGACGGTGCCCGCCCAGTTGCGCCAGGCCGGCGAGAGTGGGCGGGCCGTCATCCGGACGTCTCCTCGCTCGATCATCCCCAGTTCCGTCCTTCGCCGCGGTAGGTCGGCACCGAGCCGACGAGCGTCTCGCCCCGCACGAGGTGGACGACGTCGAAGCGCTCCAGCAGCTCGCCGGCCTTGGCACCGCGCACCCAGACCCGGTCGCCGAGGGCGACGCGGTCGGCATCCGGACCGCGGAGCGGGGTCTGCACCTCGCCGGCAGCCTCGCCACGCAACAGCGACCACCCGCGTCGCACCGGCGACGGCACGCGTGACCACCCGGGCTTCCCGCTGGCGACGTAGCCACCGCCGAACGCGGTGACCACCCCGGGCGCGGGCCGGCGCACCACCGGGAGCGCGAACGCCATCGCGGGCCGCGGACGGAACCCGGCATAGCCGTCGAACAGGGTCGGCCCGTAGAGCCCGGAGCCGGCGGCGAGCTCGGTGACCACGTCGTCGGTGCCGAACTCGTGCAGGCTCCCGGTACCCCCGGCGTTGACGAAGCGGAGGTCGCTCTCGCGTCGCACCGCGTCGACCACGGCCGCTCGCCGCTCGTGCAGGTCGGCGAGCGAGCGCCGCTTGACCAGCCGCACGAGCGGGCCGGTGTCGGGCAGCCCGGCCACCTGCGCGTCGTAGAACATCACGCCGCGTACGTCGAGCCCGGCGTCGAGTGCAGCCCGCACCGCCGCCACCGCCTGCTCGGGCGTGCGGGTCGGTGAGCGCCGGACGCCGAGGTGCAGCCGCCCGACCCGCAGCGACGCATCGACATCCAGCGCAACCCCCAGCCCGGCCGCGTTCTCCCCCAACGCTTCTCGGATGAAGCGTACGTGCTCCACGGAGTCGACGGTCACCGTGACTTCGCGGCGGAGGTCGGCGGAGCCGGCGACCTCCCGCAGCGCGTCGACGTCGACCGAGGGGTACGCCACGAACACGTCGCGCACACCCGAACCGGCCAGCCACACCGCCTCGGGCAGCGCGTAGGCCATGACGCCGGCAAGACCCGGCCGGGCCAGGACCCGGTCGAGCAGCGCGCGGCAGCGCACCGACTTCGACGCGACCCGCACCGGCAGCCCGCCGGCCCGCCGGACCAGGTCCTCGGCGTTGGCGTCGAACGCGTCGAGGTCGACCGCGACGAGTGGCGCCGGCAGCCCGCGTGTCACCCGGTCCAGATGGTCCACCACCCCAGTGTGACACCGATCGGGCCGGCCAGCCGACATGCTCAGGCACACGAAGTCCTCAGGTGATCCTCATGTTGTCCTTCGCGATCTCACAGGCCCGGCGGTGATGGTCGGCGGTTCAGCCAGTGATCCGAGACGAGGAGAGAACGACGTGCGACGCAGAGAGGTCATCACCGGAGCGGTGGGCACCGCGCTGATCGGGTGGACCACCACCGGACCGGCGACCGCGGCCACCGATACCGGACGCACCACGGCCACACCCGGCGCGGCCGGCGGCACCATGGTGCGGGGCCCGATCCGGCGGACGCCGGAGAGCCAGTTCACCGGGCTCGCCGACTATCCGTTCCGCCCGCGGTACGCGGTGGTCGATCCACGCGGTCTGCGGATGCACTACCTCGACGAGGGGCGACCCGACGGGCCGGTGGTGCTGCTGGCGCACGGCAACCCGGCCTGGAGCTACATGTACCGGCACTGGATCCCGCCACTGGTGGCTCGGGGCTACCGGGTGATCGCGCCGGACCTCATCGGTTTCGGGCGCAGCGACAAGCTGGACCGCTCCGACATCACCTACGCGAACCAGGTGACCTGGGCCGGCCGGCTGGTGCGCCAGCTCGGACTGCGCGACGTCACGCTCTACGCGCAGGACTGGGGCGGCCTGATCCAGCTGCGGGTGCTGACCGAGCAGCCGCACCGGTTCGCGCGGGTCGCGATCTCCAATACTGGGCTGCCCAGCCGCAGTGAGGACTACACCCCGGCGTTCCGGCAGTGGCAGCAGAACTCACAGGTGCTACCGAACCTCGGCGAGGTCGTCGAGGGGGGCACCGTCCGAGACCTCGCCGACGCCGAGGTCGCGGCCTACGAGGCACCGTGGCCCACCGAGGAGCTCAAGGCCGCAGCTCGCGAGATGCCGCTCCAGGCACCGGAAACCGGCAGCGAGCAGGCGGCGGCGAACGAGGCCGCCAAGGCGGTGCTGCGGTCGTGGACCAAGCCCCTGCTGGTGCTGTGGTCCACAGTGGACACCGTCTTCGAGCCGCCGGTGAAGTCGTTCTTCCGCGACGAGGTCCCGGGGGCTCGAGGCATGCCGCATCGCGACTACGACGCCGACCACTTCATCCAGGAGGACCAGACCCCGGCGCTGGTGGGTGACCTCCTGGGGCTGCTGCGCACCGGCTGAACCGGGCGCGACGCTGACGAGGGGTGCCGGGAGCCACCACGACGTGGCACTCGGCACTCTTCGTCATGCGCCGGGCCAGCCGCTTCGGGCACCCGGGCCACCGCCTTCGACGCGACCCGCACCGGCAGCCCACCAGCCCGCCGGGCCAGGGCGTGCCGCCGGGCATCGAGGTCCGGCGATGGGAATGGGCCGTGCTGCGCATCGTGGGATGACGTCGGCGAGGCGACGGCGTCCAGGTATCCCTACTTGGTCGGCCAAGTAAGGAGCATTGTCGTGGATGTGGCAGCGACGGTGTCGAGCAAGGGGCAGATCACCATCCCGAAGCAGGTGGGCGAAGCATTGGGCATCGGGCTCGGCGACCACGTGGTGTCCCGGCTCGACGGAGCACGGGCGACGCTGGCTCGTAGCCCTGACCTGCTGGAGCTGGCCGGGTCGGTGAGCGTACCGGCCGCCCGCCGCGGAGCTGGCTGGATGAGGTGCTGAGCGCCACCCGGATCACCCGCTCGCGTCGCGCGGCGAACCCGAGCGCGGACCAGCGGCAGGCGAAGAATCGGCGGTGACGTCGTTCGTCGACACCAACATCATCATCCGCCACCTGACCGGGGACCCGCCGGCCCAGGCACGACGTGCCACCGCGCTGCTGGCTTCGGGCGAGCAGCTGCTGTTGGCGGACCTCATCGTGGCCGAGACCATCGACGTGCTGGAGTCCTTCTACGAGGTGCCGCGTCCGCGGGTGGCCGAGCTGATTCGCGCCATCCTGGCGTTCCCACCGATCGTCGTCGTCGACGAGACGCTCCTGCTGCGAGCCGTCGAGGTGTACGAGGTGCATCGCCTCGACGTCGCCGAGGCGTGCCTCGTGGCCTGCGCCGAGAGCACCGGCGTCGCCTCGGTCACGTTGTTCGACCGCGCACTCCGGCGGGTTCCGACCGTCCGTCATGTCATACCGGGCGACGACTGACCGGCATCGGGGACGCCCGGACGCTCAGGGTCAAGGCGGCGAGCAGCGGCAGCGAGCAGGCAGCGAACCGGGACGGAAC
The DNA here is from genome assembly GCA_051645525.1 of Dermatophilaceae bacterium. Classification (GTDB taxonomy): domain Bacteria; phylum Actinomycetota; class Actinomycetes; order Actinomycetales; family Dermatophilaceae; genus JBOFLG01. Next base: position 23,035 of record JBOFBK010000277.1, read on the forward strand.
CACGACGACGTTGCTCCCAGCGCCCCGTCGCCTGCCGGTACCGCGGGTCACCCGGTGCGGGTGACGACTCCGGTGGCCAGGGCGTGCAGGGCGTCGCGCGCGTCGCCCGGCGCCAGCGCGCCGAGCACCGCCTTCGCCTCGTGCGCCACCCGATGCGTGTGCTCGCGAGCCCGCTCCATCGCCGGATGGGCGCGGAGCAGGCGCAGCGCCTCGGTGAGGCGGTCGTCATCCTCGAGGTCGCTGGTCAGCAGGTGCCGCAGCCGGGCGTCGGCGGGGTCGGTGCCGGCGAGGACATGGATGACGGGCAGCGTGCGCTTGCCCTCGCGCAGGTCGGTGCCGGGGGTCTTGCCGGTGTCGTCGGCCTCGGACGAGATGTCGATCAGGTCGTCGGCGAGCTGGAACGCCACGCCCAGCAGCTCGCCGAAGCGGCGCATCGTCGCGACCACGTCAGGGGGGCAGCCGCCGAACATCGCGCCGTAGCGTGCGGCGGTGGCGATGAGCACGCCGGTCTTGTCGGCGAGCACGTCGAGGTAGTACTCCACCGGGTCCGCACCCTCGGGCACCGGCCGGTCGTCGCGGATCTGGCCGGCGCACAACCGGATGAAGGTGCGCG
>JBOFBK010000278.1:0-2408 GCA_051645525.1 Dermatophilaceae bacterium
TCATCGTGAGACGGGGGTTGGCCCAGAGGTCGTCGTCGTCCGAGGCGCCGGAGAACCAGTCCCAGGTGGTGCCGTCATCGGAGTACGTCTGAGCGGTCGACTCGTAGGTGGTGACGAGCTGGCCGTCGACCTCGACCACCCCCTCGGCCATGGTGGGCAGGGCAAGAGGGTCGCTGCGTTCGCCGGTGGCTCGGTCCTGCGCCTGGTCCGGGGTGTCGTGCACCTCGGCTCTCCCGTCGGAACCACCGCCGGGCGGCCTTGGTCAGTAACTCAGGGCGTTGTCCCCCCGTCGCCCCCGGCATCATCGCACCTACCGCCAGGTACCAGGCGCTACCACCCGAGCGAGGGTCCGAGCCTTACACGAGGCTGCGCACGACGAGGACGGCGGCGGATGCCGCACACACGACGAGCACCGCCGCACGCACCCGGTCGGCAGGCAGGTTCCGGCGGACCCAGCCGGACAGGAGGAGCCCGAGCAGCAGGAACGGCGAGAGGGCGAGGGCGGTGGTGAGCTGTCGGACGTCGAGCTCGCCGAAGACGCCGAGAACGACCAGCGACAGTGCTCCGCCCGCGACGAAGTAGGCCCCGAGCGTCCCCCGGATCCGATCCGGTGCCTCGTGCTGATACAGCACCGCAAGCGGCGGGCCGCCGATCGACGTGGTCGTGCCGGTGACACCACTGACCACGCCGGCCGCCGCAAGCGTCGAGGGACGGATCGGCACCCGGACCAGGCGCACGGTGAGCACCACGGCGACCAGCACCACCACCCCGACGAGCAGCCCGAGCGCCGCCACCGAGACCACCGAGGTGATCCAGCCACCGGCCACCGTCGCCGGCACTCGTCCGATGAACGACCAGCCGAGCCCGCCCCAGTCGACCTCGCGCCACTCGCGGGCCAGGGTCAGCAGCGGGTACGCGGTGGAGAGCCAGATGACCAGCCCGGGCATCAGCTCGGGCGCCACGAGCACGGCGACCGGCGCGGACACCAGCCCGAGCCCTAACCCGACCCCGCCCTGCACCACCGCGCCGACGACCACTGCGAGCGCCAGCACGGCGAAGACGTCGGATGGAGGCACCCACCCATCCTTTCGCAGTGGCGTCGCCTCGGTTGGCCCGCCGACGCGGATCGTGCGGGCTCCCGCGCGCACCGGCGGGCGCGCACCTTGGTCGGATGACGCTCGCGCACCTACCGATAGAGTCCGGCACATGCCGATCCGCCCGATCCGCAAGGTCCTCATCGCCAACCGCGGCGAGATCGCGGTCCGCATCGCCCGGGCCTGCCGCGACTCCGGTATCGGTTCGGTCGCGGTGTACGCCGACCCCGACCGCGACGCCCTGCATGTGCGGGTGGCCGACGAGGCCTACGCGCTGGGCGGGTCCACCCCGGCCGACTCCTACCTGCTCCAGGACCGCCTCGTCGAGGTCGCCCAGCGGGCGGGCGCGGATGCCGTGCACCCCGGCTACGGCTTCCTCGCGGAGAACGGCGGGTTCGCCCAGAAGGTCATCGACGCCGGGCTGGTCTGGATCGGCCCCGGCCCTGCGGCCATCGACTCACTCGGCGACAAGGTCAAGGCACGGCACATCGCGCTCGCCGCACGGGCGCCGCTCGTGCCAGGCACCTCGGACCCGGTCGACGGGCCCGACGACGTCGTCGCGTTCGCCCGGGAGCACGGGCTCCCCGTGGCGATCAAGGCGGCGTACGGCGGCGGCGGACGGGGCCTGAAGGTCGCCCGCACTCTCGAGGAGATCCCCGAGCTGTTCGACTCCGCGGTGCGCGAGGGGGTCGCCGCGTTCGGCCGCGGCGAGTGCTTCGTGGAGCGTTTCCTCGACCACCCCCGGCACGTCGAGACCCAGTGTCTCGCCGACGAGCACGGCGGGGTCGTGGTCGTCTCCACGCGCGACTGCTCCCTCCAGCGGCGCAACCAGAAGCTGGTCGAGGAGGCACCGGCGCCGTTCCTCACTTCAGGCCAGCACGCCGAGATCGTCCGGGCCTCGAAGGAGATCCTCCGGGCGGCCGGCTACGTCGGCGCGGGCACCTGCGAGTTCCTCGTCGGTCCGGCCGGCGACATCTCCTTCCTCGAGGTCAACACGCGGCTGCAGGTCGAGCACCCGGTCTCGGAGGAGGTCACCGGCCTGGACCTCGTGCGCGAGCAGCTGCGCATCGCCGCCGGGGAGCCGCTCGGCTACGACGACCCGCCGCCGCACGCGCACTCCATCGAGTTCCGCATCAACGGCGAGGACGCCGGGCGCGGCTTCCTCCCCGCCCCGGGCACGGTGACCCGCATGGTCGTGCCGTCCGGCCCCGGGGTGCGGTGGGACGCCGGCATCGTCGAGGGGGACACCGTCGCCGTCGCGTTCGACTCGATGATCGCCAAGCTGGTCGTCACCGGCCGCACCCGGCAGCAGGC
>JBOFBK010000279.1:0-2926 GCA_051645525.1 Dermatophilaceae bacterium
CTCGCGCCCCTCCGGGAGGCGGAAGGTCACGGCCCCCGCGCTCGCCTTCTGGGCCAGGGTCATCAGGTCGGGGGCCTCACCGCGGCGCAGCGCGTCCCAGACGGGAGTCGTGACGCCGTGCTCGAGGCCGACCTGTCCGCGGACCGCGTCGACGAGGTGGTTCACCCACGGCAGGTCCTCGTGGTCGGCGCCGGTGAGCCCGGCGAGGCGCAGGGTCGCGCGTTCGACCGAAACGGTGGTGTGGGCGCGGGCGAGGTCGACGACCGGTCGGCCGGCCCGACGGGCAAGGCTGCGGGCGCGACGCACGAGCGCCGGGTCGAGCTCGACGAACGCGGCACGACGTGGAGACACGGCGCAACGGTACCAACGGGCACGGGAGGATCTACGGCGGATCGGCCTGAGTTCCGCAGATCCTTCCGGCCTCCGGGCGCCGGAGCTCAGGCCCGTGGTCTGGCTCATCGAAGGTCGTCACGCAGGGGCAGCCGGCCCCCCTCTCGGAACAGACCTTCTCGCACCACCTCTACCGTGCCCGGTCCGGCCAGCGCGCGATTCCGTCGTCGGAAGCGACCACATCTTGACGTAGCAGCCGGCGAGCGTCAGCGTTGGGGGCTGCGACAGGGCTGACGACGGGTCTTCTCCGGACGGGGCGAGTGACACCGACAGGATGACCGGGCGAGCCGTCGACAGTACGAGGAGGAAGGTCAACGGATGTCTGTGCTTCGCGTTTCTGAGGTCCAGGTCAGGGAGGGGCGCTTCGAGGAGTTCATGGAAAGGCTGCGAGCTATGGTCGCGACGTTCCCGGATGAGCACGAAGGTCTCGAGGCCCATCAGATCCTCGTCGATCGTTCCGACCCGCGCCGGGTCGCGTATCTGAGTCAGTGGCGAGACGAGGCGGCACTGATCGGGTACGCCGGTGCGTCGTGGGAGAGCGAGCCGGTGACCTTCCCCGGTGAGGCGGACCTCCTCGAGGGGCCCATGTCGCTTCGCCACTTCGACCTGGTGCTCGGCACCGAGTAGGTGCGGGTCTGGCCGGCGCCGGCACGGCCCGAGCCGGCGAGATCGAGCCAGGACCAGCTCCCGACGGCCACGCGTCGACGTCCCGTCGACCGTTGCGCTCTCGGCCTACCGGCCCGAGCGAAATCCGTGGAGCACGGCGATCACGGTCTGGTTGTATCGCCGTCGTGACCGACCCCGAATCCGAGTCTTCCGGCAGCCGCGTGGTGGGGCCCGAGTGGCCACGACACACGACCGACCTGGTGCTCCGCCCGCCCACCTCGGCCGATGTCGACGACCTGCTGCGCTGGCGTAACCGCCCCGAGGTCGGTCACTGGCTCATGCGCACGACTGTCGACCCGCAGCGGTTCCGGTCGGTCTGGCTTACCGGCGCCGACGACCCACGAGACCACTCGGTCGTGGCGCTGCTCGACGGCCGGGTGGTGGCGTCGGGCTCGCTGGAGGTGGTCGACGCGATGGGCCAGGACGGCGAGACCCGACAGGTCGGCGCCGAAGGGCTTCTCGGCTACCTCGTCGACCTCGACTACGCGGGCCGGGGCTACGCGACGCAGGTCGCCGGGGCGCTGCTCGCGGTCGCGTTCGAGGACCTCGGCCTGCATCGCGTCACCGCCGCCTGCTTCGCCGACAACGTGGCGTCCTGGCGGGTCATGGAGAAGCTCGGCATGCGCCGCGAGCAGCACGGGGTGCAGGACTCGTGGCACGCCGAGCTCGGCTGGGTCGACGGCTACACCTACGCGATCCTCCGCGAGGAGTGGCTCGCGGTGAGGTGACGACGTACCGTGTCGGCCTCCCGTGGATCCGTCGCTTGACTTCGTGCGCGCTCGAAGCGATGAGGTCGTTCCATCGACCCCACGAAGGAGACGCGATGAAGTACCGCACCATCGGCACCGACCCCGCCCGCACCCGCGAGGTGAGCGCGCTCGCCCTCGGCGCGATGTGGTTCGGCACCCGCACCGACGAGACGACCGCGTTCGGCATCCTCGATCGGTTCCTCGAGGCCGGCGGCACGTTCGTCGACACCTCGAACAACTACGCGTTCTGGGCGAACGGCACCCAAGGCGGGGAGAGCGAGGCCGTGCTCGGCCGCTGGCTGGCCGACCGCGGCGTGCGCGACCGGGTGGTCGTCGCGACCAAGGTCGGCGCCCGCCCGCTGGCGCCCGCGCGCGACTTCCGGAACCTCGAGGGCCTCTCCCCCACCGTCGTCCGCGAGCAGGCGGACCGCAGCCGCGAGCGTCTCGGCATCGACCGGATCGACGTCTACTACGCCCACCTGCGCGACCCCCGGACGCCGGTCGCCGAGCAGGCCGACGGCCTGGCCGCGCTCGTCGAGGACGGCACCGTCGGACTGCTCGGCGCGAGCAACTACTGGGTGTGGGAGCTCGAGCGCTGGCGGGCCCACACCGCCAGGCGCGCGGCGTTCGACGTGGTCCAGTACCAGCACACCTACCTGCGCCCGCGCACCGACCCGCCGGGTCTGAACTCCCCCGAGGGCACCGTCGGGGCCGCCGACGGCCAGCTGCTGAGCTGGCTCGACGCGTCCCCGGAGCTCGCGCTCGTCGCCTACTCGCCCCTCCTCAAGGGCGCCTACACGCGCGACGACGTCCAGCGGCCCGCCGGCTTCGACCACCCTGGCGTCGATGCGCGGCTCGAGGTGCTCGACGACGTGGCGCGCGAGACCGGCGCCACCCGCAACCAGGTCGTCATCGCCTGGCTGCTCGGCGCCCGGGTGCCGGCGATTCCGCTCGTGGGCGCCTCCTCGGTCGCCCAGCTCGACGAGGTGCTCGAGGGCGTCGACCTCGAGCTGACCGCCGACCAGCAGGCCAGGCTCGACGGCGACCGCGTCCGCACCTTCTGACCCGTTTCGCCGGAGACCCACGCGGATGACGCGCCGCACCTCGCGAGGTGCGGCGCG
>JBOFBK010000280.1:0-3302 GCA_051645525.1 Dermatophilaceae bacterium
GCACGGTGTCGCCGAGGAACGCCGGCTCGCCTATGTCGCCCTCACTCGGGCCCGCACCGACCTGCTGCTCACCGCACACGTCTGGGGCACGCCGTCGACGCCCCGGCTCACCTCGCGGTTCCTCGAGGAGGTCCGCGACGGGCCGGTCCCGGTGGCGTCCGGGCCGTGGGCCGAGCTCCCGCCACCGGCCGACCCGCCACCGCCGAACCCGCGCACGGCCGAGCCGGTGCACGTCACCTGGCCGACCACCGACCACCTCGAGCGCCGGGCGCGGTTGCTCGGCCCGGCCGGCGCGATCTCGCACGGCGTGGCTGCATCCGCCTCGCCCGGCGGCACGGCATCCCTCCTGCCGGACGTCGCGGCCTCCACCTCGCCGGGCGGCATGGCATCCGTCCTGCCGGGCGAGGCGGATCACCCGTCCGGGGCGGTCGCACGATGGGACGCCGAGGTCGCCGTGCTGCTCGGTGAGCGCTCGGCCCGGCGTCCGGGACGGGAGGAGCCGGTGCTGCTGCCATCGCACCTGTCGACCTCGGCCGTGGTGGCGCTCGCCGAGGACCGCGAGCGGTTCACGCTCGACCTGCGGCGGCCGGTGCCGCAGCAGCCGGCCCGTGCGGCCCGGCGCGGAACCGCGTTCCACGCCTGGGTCGAGCAGCACTTCTCCAGTGCGGCCATCCTCGACATCGACGCGCTCCCCGGGGCCGCCGACACCGATGACCCGGCCGGTGGCCTCGACGAGCTGACGGCCGGGTTCCTCGCGACCCCGTGGGCGGCGATGACGCCGGTCGAGGTCGAGACCGCGGTCGAGACGGTCATCAGCGGGGTTGCCGTACGGGGCCGGGTCGACGCCGTGTTCCGCGACCCCGACGACGATCGGGGCTGGGTGGTGGTCGACTGGAAGACCGGTGCCGAGCCCACCGGGGCGCGGGCCGTGGCCCGCGCGCTTCAGCTCGCCGCCTACCGGCTCGCCTGGGCGCGAGCCCGCGGCGTCGACCCGATGCGGGTGCGGGGCGCCTTCGTGCACGTCGCCGCCGGCCGCACGGTGTGGCCCGACCTGCCCCCCGACGAGACCGCGCTCAGCCGGCTGTGGGCGAGTCTCCCGGCCGGATGACACCCGGGCCGGTCTCGACCTCTCGATCCGAGCCCGCGGTGTCTCGACGCGAGTCCGCGGGGTCGTCGCTCGGAGCCTAACCTGCGTCGTCGCCCCGGCGGGAGGTGGTGCCCTCGCCCTGACCGGAGCCCGCGTCGTCGCCCCATGAGGAGGCGGCGCTCTCGCCCCGGCGGGAGGTGGTGCCCTCGCCCTGACGTACGCCGGTGCCCTCGATGCCATCGGCCGGTTCGGGCGGCAGCCGCGAGCTGCGCCGCGTACGCACGTCCACCGGTGTCAGCGAGGTCCGGCGCTGCTCCGCACTGCCGGGCTCGGCGGCATCCACCGTCTGGTCCAGCCGATGCAGCCGGGCCGTGATCGTTCTCGCCGCATCGGCGTCGTCGCGGCCCAGCGCGACCAGCAGCCGGGTCACCGCGCCGAGCTCCGCGGCGAGGCGGGCACGCACGAGCAGGTGCGGGTCGGGCCGCTCGGCCCGGGCGTAGGCATAGGCCTCGAGCACCGTCTCGACCGCCGCCGGCTCGGCCTCGTCGACCAGCGCGGCGAAGTCGTCGGCCGGGTCGGCGAGCTGGGCATGGTCCCACCCGGTGACGGCATGCACCCGCCCGGTGGCGGCGTCGGCGTCGTCGGCGAACACCGCCAGCACCCGGTCGCCGGTGAGCGAGCCGTGCGTCGGCACCGGCGCGAAACGCCACAGCGTGACGTCCTCGAGCGCGGCTTCCCAGCGACCGAGCAGCCCGGCGGGCACCTGTCCGGTCGCCGCAGCCCGGTCGAGCTCGGCGAGCCGGCGGGTGCGGTAGGCGTCGGCGTCGTAACCGGGCAGCCCGGCCTCCTCGACCACGGCGGGGTCGATGTCGTGGAGCGCGGCGAGGGCGCGCCCGACCTCGCCGGCCAGACCAGGACCGGCCGGCAGCGCCCCGACGTCGAGCTGATGTCCCGGCAGGTATGGATACACCGCGGCTCGCCCACCCTCGGCCAGGGCCACGAAGCCGCGGGGCGCCGGCACGGCGAACGGCAGCCGCCGGGCCAGCAGCGCCAGCAGCGGCGTCGACCGATCCATCTCGGCGCCCGCCACCGCGGTGCGCGGCGCCCGCACCACCCAGCGGCGCAGCTCGGTGTCCTGGACGAACGCGATGTCGAAGCTCCGGTCCGCGGGCCCGGGCAGCGCCTCGACACTGATCGGGTCGAGCCCGGGCACCGCCGCGCTCGCCAGGGCGGCGAGGAAGGCGGGGGTGCGGTCCACCCGTCCACGGTAGGCCGTGCACCGGCGCTCGCCCCGGACCCTACGCTGGGCCGCGTGCCTCCCGGCTCCTCGACCGTTCCCTCCGGCCCTCCGGTGCTGCCAGGCCTGGCCCTGAGCGGCGCCCCCCTCGACCGGCGCGCCGAGCTGCGTAGCGACCCCACGCTCGTCGACCGGCTGCTGGCCGACCCGGCCACCGCCGTGCTGCGCCTGCGCGGCGACCGCGTCGAGGTGCGCGACGCGGCATCCGGCCCGCGGGTCGTGTTCACCGCGCCCAGGCCGGATGACGCCCGCCACCTGGCCTGCTACCTCGGCGACGCAGGCGACCGCGCCCACGTCGGCGTGGTCGACGACGCGCGGCCGCCCGAGTGCGACGACCCCGCCTGGCGCTCGCTACGCCGGGTCGGCGCCGACCTGCCCGACCTCGACGCCGCGGCGTTCGCCACGACCCTTGCCCTCGCCAACTGGCACCGGAGCCACGGCCACTGCCCGCGGTGCGGGTCGGCCACCACAGCTGACCTCGCCGGCTGGATCCGTCGCTGCCCGGCCGACGACACCGAGCACTACCCGCGCACCGACATGGCGGTGATCGTGGCGGTCGTCGACGACGCCGACCGGTTGCTCCTCGCTCGTGGCCGCGGCTTCCGCGCCGGTGGTATGTCGGTGCTCGCCGGGTTCGTCGAGCCGGGCGAGACCCTCGCGGCTGCCGTGGCCCGGGAGGTGGGCGAGGAGGTGGGTGTCGAGGTCACCGACGTCACCTATCTCGGCGACCAGCCGTGGCCGGTCCCGTCGTCACTGATGCTCGGCTTCACCGCTCGCGCCGTCGGCACCGACCTGCGGATGACGGACGGGGAGATCGAGGAAGCCCGCTGGTTCAGCCGCGACGATCTCGCCGCGGCCCTCGCCGATGGGTCGGTGCTGCTCTCGGGGCGGCTGTCGATCTCGCGCCGGCTCGTCGAG
>JBOFBK010000281.1:0-1066 GCA_051645525.1 Dermatophilaceae bacterium
AACCAGCCCACCGCGGAGGAGCGGGCGAGCTGCGCGGCCTGGCTGCGCCGCGACCTCGAGCTCGCCGCGCCCCGGCTGCGAGCCGTGCTGTGCCTCGGCGGACTCGCCTGGGACGCTGCCCTCGGCGCGGCCCGCGACCGCGGCGGGGAGGTGCCCACACCACGCCCGCGGTTCGGGCACGCCGCCGAGGTCGCCGTCCGGATGACGGCCGCGCGCTCGCGCGAGGAGGCGCGCGTCATCCGCGTCGTCGGGTCGTACCACGTGAGCCCGCACAACACGTTCACCGGGCGACTCACCTCGGCGATGCTCGACGACGTACTTCTTTCCCTGAGAGCGTAATTCGGTGGCCACCGACCGACTGGGCCCCTACGGTGGCCGGATGACGGTCCGCCTCCTCCGCCCCGACGCCCGGATGCAGCGCAGCTACCTCGACGCGCACGACGAGTTCGTCGCGGCCGGTGAGGCGCACCGCGACGGCGACGGGACGTGGGTCGAGGACGCGGACCCGGGCGGCTACCCCGGCGTGGAGTTCACCCGCGAGCAGCTCGAGACCGCGGAGGGTTTCGTGCGGTTCGTGCAGTGGCGGCGAGACCGCGAGCGCGGGGACTCGCCGCGGCCCACCGGTCACGTGCCGTGCACGTTCTTCTGGCTGGTCGACGAGGCCGAGCCGGCTGTGTACCTCGGGTCGATCTCGGTGCGGCACCGGCTCACGCCGTTCCTGCTCGAGCTGGGCGGCCATGTCGGGTACTCGGTGCGCCCGGCAGCCCGACGGCGGGGCATCGCGACCGAGGCGCTGCGGCTGGTGCTGCCCGAGGCGGCCGCGCTGGGCGTCGACCCGGCCCTGCTCACCTGCGACGAGGACAACCACGGGTCGGTGCGTGTCATCGAGGCGAACGGCGGGGTGCTCGAGGACGTGCGTCAGGGCAAGCGGCGCTACTGGGTGCCGACCGTTCGGTGAGCGAGTATCGACTCCGCGGCCCGGTGAGGTGCCGGCCGGCCGAACGATCCGTCGAGATGACGCGACACGCAGACCCAGCCGTCGGCGACACCTGCGTGTCACGTCATC
>JBOFBK010000282.1:0-7510 GCA_051645525.1 Dermatophilaceae bacterium
CGGGTGCGCTCGATCGCCTCGGCCTCCTCGTAGGCCTCGATGCCGGCGGCGACCAGGGCGACGCCGCTGTGCGCGTGGGCGACCAGGCGACCCTCGCCGCGGACCCGGTCGATCCAGCCGGTGTCGGCGGTGCCGCCGACGACCTCGGGCTGGTCGAGCAGGTCGAGGATGAAGGACTTGTTCGTGGCACCGCCCTCGATGACGACGACCGTCTCGCGCATCGCCCGACGGAGCCGGGCCAGCGCCTCGTCGCGGTCGCGGCCGTAGGCGATGATCTTGGCGATCATCGAGTCGAAGTCGGCGGGGATCGAGTCACCCTCTGCCACACCGGTGTCGACGCGGATTCCGGGGCCGGCCGGCAGCTCCAGATGGGCGATCCGGCCGGGGGCTGGTGCGAAGTCGCGGTCGGGGTCCTCGGCATTCAGGCGCGCCTCGACAGCGTGGCCGAGCTCGGCGGGCCGCTCGCCCGTCAGGCGCCCGCCGGCGGCCACGTGCAGCTGGAGCCGCACCAGGTCGGTGCGGGTGACCACCTCGGTGATCGGGTGCTCGACCTGGAGCCGGGTGTTCACCTCGAGGAACGCGAAGAACCGCTCCCCCGGGTGGTAGAGGAACTCGACGGTGCCTGCGCCGGCGTAGCCCACGGCGAGCGCGAGCCGCTCGGCGGCATCCTTCAGCTCCTGGGCCTGAACCGGGTCGAGCGTCGGCGACGCCGACTCCTCGATGACCTTCTGGTTGCGCCGCTGCACCGAGCAGTCGCGCACCCCGATCGCCCACGCGGTGCCCTGCCCGTCGGCGATCACCTGCACCTCGACGTGCCGCGCGCCGGTGACCAGCTTCTCGAGGAAGACCACCCCGGAGCCGAAGGCGCGCTCGGCCTCCTCGCGGGTGCGGGTGTACGCGTCGGCGAGGTCGGCGTCGGAGTCGACCCGGCGGATGCCGCGCCCGCCGCCGCCCGCGGTGGCCTTGAGCATCAGCGGGTAGCCGATGCGGCCCGCGGCGGCGACCGCGTCGTCGAGGGTGTCGACACCGCCCCTGCTCCACGGCGCCACCGGAACCCCGACCTCCTCGGCGATGAGCTTGGAGCCGATCTTGTCGCCGAGCCTGCGCATCGCCTCGGGGCTGGGCCCGACGAACGTGACGCCGAGGCGGCCGCAGAGCTCGGCGAACGCGGGGTCCTCGGCGACGAAGCCCCAGCCCACCCAGGCGGCGTCGGCCCCGATCTCGAGCAGCGCCCGCTCCAGGACGGCGTGGTCGAGGTAGGGCCGGTTCGCCGCCGGGCCGAGGTCGTAGGCGTCGTCGGCCTCGCGCACGAACATCGCGGACCGCTCAGCCTCGGTGTGCAGCGCGACGACCTCGATGCGGTGCCCGTCGACCGCGGCAGCGTTCAGGTCGCGCACGGCGTGGATGAGGCGCATCGCGGACTCCCCACGGTTGACGACGGCCAGCCGCTGGAACATTCGGGCATCCTCCCGGGTAACGATCCGTGCGGCAGGTGCCGCCACATCGACGAGCCTGTCATCTCCCGACCCCGACGCGCGAGTAGGACCCGTGCACGTGCTCGCTCCGGCGTTTCGCGAGGGTGGGGCGATGAGTGCCGGCATGGTCTGGTCGCGTTCGACGACCGAGGGCATCTCGCTGTCGAGCGCGGTGCCTTCTGACGCGACCGACTCCAATCGTCGACGACATCGGTGGCTCCTGACAGCGGTGCCGATCGTCCGCAGGCCGGTCGGCTGTACTCACTGTGCCACCGCGTGGTGTCGCAACTCGGTTCCAGAGTCGTCCGCTCTGGTCAGAACGGGGGTAGCTCGTCGTTGGCTGCTCGGACCGGCGGGGTGGCCGGACGAGGCGACATATCCAGAGCCAGGCCATCGCCCGGGTTCTCCGGCACAGGGATGACGCGATGGACGGGTTCGGTGACCCGCCGCTTCCCAGCCTCGGAGACCCAGTCCACGGTGCCGTCAGAGCGGAGGCCGTACCGCCACCGGCCCCGCTGCTTCATCCGGTGGTGCCGGCGGCACAGAGCGGCAAGGTTCTGCGGGCTGGTCATACCGGCCGGCCACGGTCGGACGTGATCGAGGTCGGCGCTTTCGGCCTTCCGAAAACAGCCCCACATCCGGCAGATGCCGTCACGGGTCTGCACGTACTCCCGCATCGCCCTGGACGGGGTGTAGGCGTCCGTGGTGAGCGAGACGAGCGTTCCGGTGTCGGCGTCGAGCACCGCCCGGCCGACCTCCACCGGCACAGTCGCCAGGAGGGCCGCGACCGTGCCGGAGTCGACCCAGCCCAGCCCTGGCAGCTCGGCCCCCGAGACGCTGCGCCCGCCGTCGAGTGGTGAAAGCACCCGGTACCGCGGGTCGACCGACGCCGATGCCGGCTCGCCGCCGCAAGGATGGCGGGCATCGGGAACGTCGACCCAGGACAGCTGTTCACGCTCCACCGGCGAGAGGTCGCCGACCCGGGTCGTCTCGCCGGTCACGTGGTCGACGAGCACCTCGTCGTCGCCGACATCCACCTGCTGTCGCGACCAACCGGGACGATCGGGACGTGCGGCGGGCGAGCGCGAGCTCACCTCCGAACCAGCCGTGGAGCCCTGACCTGGGCCCGGCCGGTGATCACCGGACACGACCGGCACGCCCAGCGTGACCGACGCCGAGACACGCACGTCGCGCAGCAGCAGGTCACCGAATGCGTCCGCGCGGGACTCCCCCACGGAGAGCGTCTCGTCGCCGGCACGGTAGTCGGCCGCAACCTGCTCCACCGCGGACCACGCCGCCGCAGCGGTCGCGGTCGGCAACACCGCCCACCACGAGGTGAGCCCGTCCTCACCCGCAGCCACCTCCACGCACCGGGTCCGCTTCCTCGCCGCGACCCGGGCCGCTATCTGGTCGGCCGCGACCCGGTTGGCGACCCGACGAACCACCCGGGCCACCGCCGATGGATCCACATCGGCCAGCATCGGCGCCAGCTGCTCGTCGACCTGTCGGCACGCATCGACATCCAACCCGGCGCAGCCGTCGAGCAGCCGATGCGCAGCACCGGCCGACACCTTGCCGGCGACCAGCAACTCACGCACCAGGAGGAACCGCTCGCCCAGCCCGGCACCCAACCGCACCTTCCGCCACCCCACTCCCTCGGTGACGCCGGCCGCAAGCGCCACCTCGGCTCCCGACATCTGGTCGACGAAACCCACCGGGTGTGTCCGTTGTACCGGACCGGCCGAGGTCAGCCGCTCTTCGACTCGCGCACCCCACCCTGCCGCGACCGCCTGTGCCCCTTCTGCCGCGTTGACAACGGCCTGCAACTCACCGGCCAGCTCGAACGCCTCGGCCGGGTCGAGCCTCGAGCCACTGCTCATCAACGCCCCACCCACGGCAGCCGCCTCCACCCGCAGTGCGGCGATCCGACTGCTCAGCTGCGCTGTGTCCACGCCCGCAGTATATCAAACATATGATCGAATACGTATCGGCCAAGCTCCGTTGACTCGCCGACTACACCGGGTGATTCGTCTGATTTCAGCCAGGACGACGCCGATCAGCCCGCGCGGCGGCGGCCCACCACAGCGCCCGCCACGACGAGTACGGCAAGCACGCCCGACGCGACGAGAGTCGAGGTCACCAGCGGGCCGGCGAGCGCGGCGAGCACCACCTCGGCAGCGGCGCGGGTCCGCCCGTCAGCCACCTGAGCTGCCACCGCGGACACCGCCGGCCCGGTACCGGCCGCCACCACGACCGACCCGAGCAGCCCCACCAGGCCGAACCGCGCCGCCGCCGCCGCGAGACTGCCCAACAGCAGCGCACCCACGACGACGAGAACCGCCAACGCCGCCGGGGCCCACCGCGCGGCCAGCTCGGCTCCCCGGTACGCGGCGCCGGCCCGCTCGAACCGCTGCGTCGTCGTGAGCGGCACGGTGGCGTCGAGGTCGGCCGGGAAGACCCCCGCCGGCACCCCCTCGGTCTCCAGCCGCTCACGCAGCGCGTCGGCGAGCGGACCGATCCGGATGACGACGAGCTCGCCTTCCCGGGTCACGGCCGCCGAGGTGCCGCTCTCGAGCCCGGCGCGCAGCTCGCGGTGGCTGTCGGCGATGGTGCTGCGCACCGTGGGCGCGAAGGCCGGCGAGTTCAGGACGGTACGCGTGAGTGGCCCGACCAGGTCGGCGAGCAGCGGGTTGTCGACCCGGGATGCCGCACGCTCGGCCACCAGGTCGCCCACCTCAGGGGTCGAGACGACCGGGGCGACCTGGGCCACGAAGTCGTCGGTGTCGGCCACCGTGCCGACCACCCACCACGCCACCAGGCAGACCGGCACGAGGACACCCGCAGCCACGAGCGCCAGCGTGCCGGTGACCCGGCGCCATCCCGCGATCACGACGTCGAGCGGGCGCCGGGTCCCGGCTCGACCGGCATGTCGAGGGCGCCCTCGGTCGCTGTCGCCGAGCCGTCCGTCCGCGTGGCGTCGGTCACCGGCACCCGGCCGTCGTCGGCATCCGCCACCCGGCTGCCCTCGGCATCCGCGGGGGCATGCGTCACCGACGTACGGCCCTCTGCGGCATCCGCGTCGGTGGGCGCCACCGGCGTACGGTCGCCGCCGGCATCCGCGTCGGTGGGCGCCACCGGCGTACGGTCGCCGCCGGCATCCGCGTCGGTGGGCGCCACCGGCGTACGGTCGCCGCCGGCATCCGCGCCGGCCTGGTGCGAACGGTGCGTCGCCTCCCGGGTGACGAGGGCGACGACCCGCTCCTCGACGTCGTCGGTGAGCTCGTACCGGCGCTTGTAGATCTCGAGCATCGCCATCACGGTGGCCGCCACCGGCACGCCGAGCAGCGCGCCGGACAGGCCGAACAGTTGGGTGCCGAGCAGGGCCGCCCCGAACGACACCGCCGGATGCAGGTTGACCGCACGTGCCGAGATACGCGGCTCGACGAAGAGGTTCTCGACCTGCTGGTAGGCGATGCCCCACACCAGCACCCACAGCCCGAGCAGCGGGTCGCCCGAGGTGAGCCCGACCACGACCGGCAGCGCGATCGAGACATAGGTGCCGATGTTCGGGATGAACTGGGCGATGATGCCGGTCCACAGCGCCAGCGGCAGCCAGAACGGCAGCCCGATCGCGGCGAACACCACACCGCTCAGCACCGCGTTGATCGACGCCAGCACGATGCGGGCCGCGATGTAGCCGCCGACCTTGATGCGGGTGAGGTCCCAGGCGGCGAGGAACGGCACCTGGAGGGACGGCTGCATCCGGCTGGCGATCCACTGCCGCAGCGCGGGCATACCGGCGGAGGTGTAGAACGCGAAGAAGAGCAGCACGAACACCCCGAACGCGCCCGACAGCACGGTGACGAGTACCCCGAGCACCCCGAACGCGAAGTCGTCGGCGTAACCGGCGATGTCGCCCGGGGTGATGCCGCCCTGCTCCAGCAGCTCCTCGTACGTGTACGACGAGCCGGTGAGCTCGTTGACCCTGGCAAGGGCGGAGTCGGCGATGTCGGGCGTGGCCTGCACGAGCTCGGTCAGCTGGCTCACCAGCAGGCCGCCGAACGCGGCGAGGAACCCGACCACCGCGGCGAGCGAGCCGAGCAGCACCACCGCGGTCGCCGCGGCGCGCGGCATCCACCGGGTGAGCCGGGTGACCGCCGGCTCCATCGCGAGCGCGAGGAACCACGCCATCACGACGTAGTAGACGGTGCCGCTGCCGCGCCACAGCACGAACCCGGTGAACAGGGTGAGCAGGATGACGCCGACCACCAGCCAGGTGCGGCGCCAGAGCCCGCGCTCGCGGATGGCGCCCGGCGGGGTGGCCGGGGTGGTCGCGGTGGTGGCCTCCATGGGTGACCAATCTAGGGTCGTGCGCCGCCGGTCGCGTAGCGCGGTTCACGCTGGTTCGCGCTCGACGGCACGCCGAGGGCCGGTGGGCGTCGGTCGACGGCCGCACTCGGGCGTAAGAGTCCCGCGGAGTGGTGGGCTCGAACCGGTCCGTCGACGCCGACCTCCCGCGGCGGGTGTCCGTAGCATCGTGTTGCTACGATGTGGTCATGGGTTCTGTCGTCATCGCTCAGCGTGAGCTGCGCAACGACTCGTCCGCGATCCTCGCTCGGGTGGCCGCAGGCGAGAGCTTCACGGTGACCGTCCGGGGCGAGCCGGTGGCCGAGTTGCGACCCGTCGCCGGCCGGCAGCGGTTCGTCTCTCGCTCCGAGTTCGAGCGTCTCGTCGACGGTGCGCTCGCCGACCGAGCGCTGCTGGACGAGCTGCGCGAGGCGGACGTCGACCCGGAGGACGAGTGAGGGGACTGCTCGACACGAGCGTGTTCGTCGCCACCGAGACGGGCCGGCCGCTCGAAAGACTTCCCGACTCCGCGGCTATCTCGGTGATGACGCTGGAAGAGCTACGCCTGGGCGTCCTCATGGCACGAGGCCGCGGCGACGACGATCTCGCGGACCGGCGTCAGGTCACGTATGAGCGGGTGCGGGCCGCGTACCAGGCGATCGAGGTCGACGAGCGGGTGGCGGTTGCGTGCGCCACTCTGCGCGCGGCATCCCGACGGACCGCCGGCCCGCGAATCGGCCCGGTGGACTCGCTCATCGCTGCCACGGCGGTCGTCGAGGACCTCCCGTTGTACACGCAGGACCGAGGGTTCGTCGGTCTGCCCGGCCTCGACGTGAGAGTCGTCTGAACGAGCTGGGTGGGCGGGACCAGCCGCTGTGGATGAGCTATCAGCGCAGGTCAGTACGGTGAGAACCGGGAGGGCCGCGACAGGGCGCGCCAGACGTTTACTGGAGGTACCGGCCTGGGCGTTCCTCCAGCCGCTCTACGAGCGGGTGTTCGCTGGCGAAGAGGTGCGCACGTCCTACGTCGATGAACTCGACGGTGCGCTCCGCGCCGTGGACGTCCGCCTGACACCGGTGCGTGATGGAGATGAGGTGGTGGCGCTGCTGGTGGTCTCCACCGACACCAGCCTCGAGGAGTCCGAGCGCCGGCAGGACCGTGCTCTGCTCGACCTCGCCCTGGTCCTGGCCGGCGCACGCTCCTTCGGTGAGGTGGCCGACGCCGTCCTGGAGCACGCGACCGGCCGGATGGGCGCTGTCGACACCGGCGTCTACTGGCCGCAGGACGAGCGCACCCTGACCCGGGTGGCGCGGCGTGTCGCCCTCGGCAGCGACGACGGCGACCTTCATGTCGCCGTCGACGACGCGGTCCCGATCGCGGCGGCATACGCCGCACGAGCACCGGTCTGGCTGGACTCGGCCGACGACTGGGCGCGGTTCCCGCGGTTCGTCGACCTGGTCCGCACGATGGGCTGGCCGGTCGGCGGAGCGATCCCTCTCATGGTCGACGGCCGAGCACGTGGGGTGTTCTTCGTGCTGTTCAGCGGCGGACGGGACATTCCCGACCACCTGCGAGTGGCGGCCACGAGGGTCGCCGAGCTCTGCGGTGCGGCGATGGAGCGGGTGGTGCTCTCGGATGACGCCCGCCGCACGGACACGTTGCTGACGCGCTCGGCGAAGCGACTCGCC
>JBOFBK010000283.1:0-6993 GCA_051645525.1 Dermatophilaceae bacterium
GCCGTGGTGCGCAGCCGTCATCCGACTGCGCGCCCGCCCCACCTGAGGAGGACCATATGACCGAGGCCGTCATCGTCGCCACCGCCCGCACGCCGATCGGGCGGGCGTTCAAGGGGTCGCTGCGCGAGGTGCGGCCCGACGACCTCTCGGTGCAGGTGCTGGCCGGCCTGCTCGAGAAGGTGCCAGCGCTCGACCCGGCCACGATCGACGACCTCTACTGGGGCTGCGCGGAGCCCAGCGGGCGGCACGGCTCGAACCTGGCGCGGGTCATCGCCGTGCTGGGCGGGCTCGACCATCTGCCCGCCGCCACGGTGAACCGGTTCTGTGCCAGCTCGACCCAGACGCTGCGGATGGCCTTCCACGCGATCAAAGCCGGCGAGGGCGACGCGTTCGTCGTGGGCGGCGTCGAGTGTGTCAGCCAGTACACGAGCTTCGCCGGTGCGGGTGGCAGTGACGAGGACGTGCAGAACCCGCTGTTCGCGGATGCCGCCGCGCGCACCGCCGAGCTGGCCGCCAGCAACGCAGTGTGGGCCGACCCGCGCGATGGCGCCGGGCTCCCGGACGTGTACGTCGCGATGGGCCAGACCGCGGAGAACGTGGCGACGCTGCGTGGGGTCACCCGCGAGCGCCAGGACGAGTGGGGCGTGACCAGCCAGAACCGGGCCGAGAAGGCCAACGCCGACGGCTTCTTCGCGCGCGAGATCCTGCCCGTCACGCTCGCCGACGGCTCGGTCGTCGACTCCGATGACGGGCCGCGCGCCGGGGTGACCATGGAGGCGGTCTCCGCGCTGCAGCCGGTGTTTCGCGAGCAGGGCACGGTCACCGCCGGCAACTGCTGCCCGCTCAACGACGGCGCGTCCGGGGTGGTGGTGATGAGCGACGTCCGCGCGCGCGAGCTCGGCATCGAGCCGCTGGCCCGGATCGTCGCCACCGGCGTGTCCGCGTTGTCCCCGGAGATCATGGGCCTGGGGCCGGTCGAGGCGTCGCGGCAGGCGCTGGCCCGGGCGGGTATGAGCATCGACGACGTCGACCTCTACGAGATCAACGAGGCGTTCGCCGCCCAGGTGCTGCCGAGCGCCGACGACCTCGGCATGGACCTGGACAAGCTCAACGTGCACGGCGGTGCCATCGCGCTCGGCCACCCGTTCGGGTCCACCGGCACCCGGATCATGACGACGCTGCTGAACGGCCTGGAGACCCGCGACGGCTCGATCGGGCTGGAGACGATGTGCGTCGGCGGCGGCCAGGGCATGGCGGTCGTCGTCGAACGCCTCTCCTGACCGACGTGCGACGAGAACCGAGCGGTCCGTCATCCCTCAGGAGCCGAACGCACGGGATCGGTCGGTCGGATGCCGAGCATCGCGCGGCACGCGAGAACGGCGACGCCGCACAGCACGAGGAGCGCCACGAGACCGTACCGCGCACCGCCGAGGTCGGTCACGGCCCCGATCGCCACCGGGGTGAGGACCAGCGCCGCGCCGACCACCACACTCACTGTCGCGCTCGTGCTCGCCGGATCGGTCGCCGCACCGAGCGTCGCGTCGACGGCAAGTGGATACAGCGAACCGAGCCCGGCACCAGTGACCACCGCGGCGATCACCAGCGCCCCGGAACCGTGGACGACGAGAAGGGCGGTCAGGCCCGCCGCAGTTACCCCCAGGGAGGCGGTCAGCAGTGTGCGACTGACAGTGCGTTCCAGCCCCAAGGCGACGAGCCTGCCGGCCATCAGCCCGACGAAAAGCGCCGACGGCACGAAGGACACCACGGAGGTCCGCGATTCCGACCCTTGGAGCATGGGTCCGAGCTGACTCACCAGGGTGTGTTCGAGGCCCACCGCGCAGGCAATGAACGTCAGCCCGGCGACGACATGGCGGCTGGCGCGCGGGACCGGACCGCTCCGGCGGAGGGAGCACCACCTGCGGCGAGGCCACCGGCCGCGGCCTGATGCCCCGGTGGGCAGGTCGAAGCGGGCTACCAGACCCATCGCGAGCGCCGGCACCGCAGCGGTCACCGGCGTCCACGCCGACGGGACAATGCCGAGGACGCCGGATGCGACCGCGGCCGTTCCCGACGCGGCGATCGCACCGATCAGCAACAGCCGCCTGGCCGCCTCGGGCCATCGGTGGTGCAGGGTGTACTGGGCGGCAGCGAGCACCACACCGCCGGCACATCCCAGCGAGCTCGCTCCGACGAGCGACACCACGGGGTCATGGGCCCCCATCAGGACAGCCACCCCGGCTACCAGCACGACACCAGCCGCCTGGCCGACCCGCCGTGGGAGTCGAGGCGCCGCGAGACCCCCAACGATGAGGCCCACGGCGTAGCAGGACATGTGCACACCGATCAGGGTCGCGGTGGACGGCATCCGCTCCGCGGTGGTGGCCAGCCCGGCGGACAGACAGCCGGTCATCCAGCCGAACAGCGCCAGTGACACGAGCGCCGGAACGACGCCGCCAGCAGAGGACCAGGCGGGCCGACGACGAACCGAACCGACCGAATCCTGCCCCTCCACAACAGACCGGGTCATGCCCACTCAAGGCAGGTGTATCGCATGAGCGCATGCCAGAAGTTGGGGCTCGCCGGGTTGGCGAAGTGGTCCAGGTACATCTCCGAGAGCGCATCGACGTGCGCGGAGTCGACCTGGCCCGTCACCTGCTGCAGTCCCTCGGGCGGCATCCCGTCGAACAGCTCGAGGTGGTCGGCCACGTGGAGGAAGTTGACGATGTCCTGCAGGAGGTGCGCCAGACCGCTGTGGCCCGTGTCCCTGAACTCCATCGTGAGGAACGGCCGCGCCGCCCGCCTGACCTCTTGCATGTAGTCGATGGTGACGCCGGTCGCCATGTCCTCGATGAGGCCGTGTCTCACCAGATCGGCGACCGTGGTGTCGACGCCGGTGCCGTACCGCAGATCCGCGACCGCGACGACCAGCGCATCGGAGTCGCTGACAGCGCGATCCCGATGGAGGTGGTGATGTCGGATGACGGCGATGGCCCGTTCCTCCACCCGCTGGATGTATCCGAAGTACTGAGCGGGGGCGTTCTGCAGGGCGACGATCTGATTGAACGCGTTCTGTACCAGAGGGGTCAGCTCGGAGTGCTCGAAAGGTTCGTACCCGTTTTGCGTCATGAGCGGGAAGAGCTCGCGTTCCGCCGCAGCTCGACAACTGGCCTGGGTGGCGACCAACCACTCGCGAGCCTCGCTGTCGTCCCGGTGCAGCAACAGTTCCCGAAGTGCTGGAGAGCAGGTGTCGAGCGATCGTCCGATCGTCGCTCGGCCGGCACGATGGACCGCCGGGGCGGGACGGCCCATGAGCTCGCGCACTTGGACGGGCAGCACCTCGCGCACCGCAGCATCGCTCGTGCCGGTGCCGCATCGATCGTGGTTCATGCCGTGCCGGAACCGGAGCGCGGAGGCATGGTAGGCGTTCGTCACCGGTACCGGCTGCGCCGACCGACGAAGCTGGGCCACCGGCAGCGGACGGTCCTCCATCGCGGCGCGGCCCTCCTCCACGAGATATCGCGAGATCGTCCGAAACTCCTGCTCGAAGACGATGTCGCCGTTGTCGTCCCGTACCAGTTCCCATGGATAGCGCGGCGGCGCGTTCGGCGCACGCTCGCCGGGACTCGATGTCTCTAGCAGCTGCTCGGACGTACGCATCGGCATCCTCTCGAGGGGTCCGTCACCGGAACAGACGTCCCTCGACATCCCCTCGAGCTGCCCTCGGCGCCTCCCGCGGAGATGGCAGCGACGCCCGGAACTACCTCCCCAGGAGATCACCACCCGAGATCGGCCGCAACCGCAGAGGCGCTGCGCGGGAGCAGCGCTCGTCCTGGCGCTGGTGTCGGATCGGAGGACGTCCCGCACTGACGAGGTTCGGCGACTGGGTCGGCCGGGCCGAATGTCGTCGGTCACCGGTCGTACGTGATCGGTCACCGGTCGTGCGTCATCGGTCACTAGTCGTGCGTCATCGGTCATCCCGTAGGAGGTGGAAGCATTCGTGCGGCGTGAGCGGCCGGATCGCCCGGAAGTGGCGGCGGTCGAAGGTCAGCACGGCATCGGTGAGAAACCTGGCCGCCGCCACCACGACGACCGCGTCGGCCAGATCGAGATCGAGCGCACGGTGCCGGCTGCGGACGCGCTGAGCGGTGGCGAGATCCTCCGGCGGCAGGTCGGAGAGCAGGACTCGTCCCCGTGCCGCCCAGGACGCGATGTGGTCGATGGCGCGAGACGCGGCGCGCGCTCCGAACACCCGGCGCCCGACATGGTCCAGCTCGCCGAGGATCGCCGGCGGCACCACCACCGAGCCGGCGTCGCGCAGCACCTGACGCGCTGCCGCGCCATGCGGATGATCGCGGTCCATGGCGGCGAGCAGGCCGGAGGTGTCCGCGACGACGATCATCGCCGACGGCCCGGGCCGGTGGTCACCGGCCTGTTCGGGTACGCCGGTACTCGTCCGCCTTCTTCTCCCACGCTGCGTCCGCCGCGTCGCCGTGGTCGCCCTGACCGACCACCGGGTACGTCCGGTCGCATCGGCGCGCTGGCGAACCACTCAGGGGAGCGCCTGTCGGAGCGTGGTCAGACGCTCGAGGATGCCGTCCGCGCGCCCGAGCGCGTAGGCGTCCCACACCAGGACGGTCAGCTGGTCGGCGAGGACGGCCGGGCCGAGGTCAGCAGGAGGGGCGGTGCCGTCCGCCGCGGTGCGTGCCGCGAGATCGGTGACGATCGCGCGAACGAGCGGCGCGGCATCCGCCGCCTTCATGACGGGGAGCTCGGCCCAGCGGCGGCGGATGCGGTCGAGCTCGCGCCGCGCCTCCGGCGCCACCACGTCGGAGCTAGCAGGCGTGACGATGTCGAGGGCGGCAGGAGCGCGCGCGGGACGCAGCGCCGGAGTGGGCCCGGATGACGCCGCAGACGGCTCCGCCGAGCCGGGAGGACCCGACCCGGCGGAACCGGTGGTGCGGTGGTGCGTCACTCCGAGCGCAGCCGCGCCAGGAGCCGCAGGATCTCGAGGTACAGCCACACGAGGGTGACGATCAGCCCGTGGGCGAGGAGCCACGAGTACTTCTGCGGCGCGCCGGTACGAATCGCCCACTCGATCGAGTCGAAGTCGAGCGCGAGGGTGAACGCGGCCAGGCCGACCGCAAAGACCGAGATGCCGATGCCCAAGGCGCCGGTGCCACCGATGCCGAACGGCGTACTGGTGACCATGGCGTAGATGAAGTTGACGACAGCGAACAGGGCGTACCCGATGATCGCCATGGTCATGATCTTGCGGAACTTCGCGGTCACCTTGATCAGGCCGGTGCGGTAGGCGAGCAGCATGCCGCCGAAGGTGGCGAGCGTGGCCAGCACAGCCTGGGCGACGATGCCCTGGAATGCCGGGGTTCCGGGCGGGTCGAAGGCCGCGGCGTAGAACTGGCTGACCCCGCCGACGAAGACGCCTTCGATCACGGCGTAGATGAGGATGAGGGGGACGCTCAGCGTCTTCTTGAACGCGATGACCAGCCCGAGGACCAGGGTGGCGATCATGCCGCCGAAGACGACGGGGGCACCGATCGCCGGGACCTGGGCCGTGAGCACCCACCCGACAGCGGCGAACACCACGACGATCCCGAACAGCGCGGTCGTCTTCATGATGACGTCGTCCATGGTGACCCGGTCGGTCTGTACCGGGCCGGCGGGCGGCCGGTCGTACATGTCCTGGAGCTGCTGGGGCGTCATCACGCCCTGGGTGGCGTAGCCCGTGGTCGCCGGGCCGGTGGCGCCGACCGGGTCGGTGCGGAAACCGGCGTACCCCGACTGGGCGTCCTTCTCGAGCCGGTTGAAGGCCGGGTTGTTGGCCATCGATCCTCCGTGCGTGTCATGGCGGTGAGGCTCACCGCTGCTGTTACTACAGTAGACGCGTGACGGCCCCTCCGGTGTTCCAGCACGACCAGGTGTGGATGACGCTCCGTACCCGTCGGGCTCCGCGGTCTACACCATGCGACGAGCGACCAAGGCCACGGACCTACTCGAACCAGCCTCCCTGCCACACCGGTCAGGCTTCACGCGATGGCGCATCCGGCGAGACAGACGGGCCACGCATCTCTACATTGACAACATGGCGAAGGGGCGGAGAAGTACGAATCGCAGGTCAGTGGCCGCTAACGATCAGGACCAGATCAACACGCATAACCGACCAACCACAGTGCATGTTCCCGTAGTTCACGGCATAGGGGTCGAGTTTGAGAAGGAATGGGCCGCAGGAAGCGTTCACCGCATCGAACACTGGCTGCTGAACGGGTCTCGTCGCGACTGGCGCAAAATTCCAGCCTGCGCCGCAGGCAAGTGTTCTCCATCTAAGCACCATAGTCATCTTATCGCTGACGCCGAGAAGATCGAAGTGATTCTTGATCCGATTGGATGGGGCGAATTTACAGACCTTCCAAGCCGAGGAGACGTCGCTCGGTGGACCACTCGAGCGACGCTCCAAACTTTGCTCGCATACATTACTGCCGGCTGGACTCGACGAATTCGTCGACTTTCCATCGTCAACGCCGAGCGGGGTTTCCGAGAAAGTCTGGGTCCCACCAGAAATGCAACGATGACAGCGAGAGCAACTCGAGAGACGATCGACCTAGCTTCGTTTGCTTCTCTCAGTCTGGCAATTACCCTCCTTAGCTTGCCGTTTGCTTTTTTGGGCTTTCTACTAGTCGTCGCCAGTCAGCAAGTCTACCGCCATCTAGGCCACTCGATGGCGTGGTCTTTCGACCGGGATTTGCGTAGCAAAATACTAGAATATGTTACGTACCGACTGGGTGCCGTATCAGCCGATAGAGCGGTCCGGGTTGGGCACTCTCAAGGTGGGTCTATTCTCGCAAGAATCGCGCATCAAGAGGCACGGAGTGGTGGGGCTTGGACGATCACTCTTGGATCAGGGCATGCTCTTCTTACGGCCCTAGATCGAGGACAACGAGATTCTCGCGCGTCAATGTCAGGTATCACGCTCCTAGT
>JBOFBK010000284.1:0-5892 GCA_051645525.1 Dermatophilaceae bacterium
CTGTACTCGACCATCAAGGGCGACCCGGCCACCAAGGACGTCGAGGTGCTCGGCTCACCGGTGACGTCGACCGAGGCGGCCGAGGCGCACGGCAGCGTGGTCGCCGACTCCATGGACCGCGCGAACATCCACAACTACCTCAGCACGCGCGAGCCGGAGACCACGGGGTGGGGCGGCGACGGCTACGGCAGCCTCGACTACGCCGTCCGCCGGGTCGCCGGCGCGATGAAGCCGGGCTCGACCCAGCCGGTGTCCACCGAGACGTGCTACCAGAACAGCACCGACGCGAACTCCATCCCCGAGATCGTGTCCGGTCGCTACATCCCGCGCCAGTACCTGTTCTCGTTCGCCCACGGCATCCCGCGGACCTACTGCTACCAGCTGTGGGACGAGGGCACCGACAAGAGCAAGGGCGAGCAGAACTACGGGATGATCCGCAACGACGGCTCCGCCAAGCCCGTGGCCAACGCCGTCACGGCCATGACGACGCTGCTCTCGGACCCGGGTGCCGCGTTCAGCCCGGCCCAGCTCGAGTACTCCCTCGCCGGCCAGACGGATGGCGTGCAGCAGGTCCTCCTGCAGAAGCGCGACGGCACGTTCTACCTGGCGCTGTGGCTGGGCAAGCCGAGCTTCGACCCGATCACGCGCGTCGAGAAGGACGTGCCCGACCAGGCGGTCACCGTGACCCTCCCGAGCACGGTCACGAGTGCTACGGCGCACGCGCTCGGCGAGGACGGCACGATGAAGTCGACGCCGGTACAGCTCGGCGGCGGAACCGCCGCCGTGTCGGTCACCGACCAGCTCACCTTCGTCGAGCTGTCCTGATCGACCACGCACGAGACGACACGGCGGCCGCGCCACTCGCCGCGGCCGCCGTGCGCGTCCCCGTCATCCCCCCGGGATGACCAGGCTCCATCGGTCGGTCTTCGCCTCGAGGAGGAGGTGACCACCGCCCGGGAGCACGAGGTCGCGGGCCGCGGCGCGCGGCATCCCCACCAGCTCGGGCACGGTCAGCTGGATCGCGCCGCCATGGCTCACCACGAGGACTGACTCCCCGAGGTGCGCCGGGGCCAGCTCCTCGAGCACGCCGCGCACCCGGGCGACGATGTCGGCGATGCGTTCCCCGCCGTCGATCCGCGCGGCGTCGTCACCGGCCAGCCAGGCCGCGAACACCGGGCGGAGCGCCGTGGCCTCGTCGGCCCCGGTACCGGCGATGGCGCCGACTCCATACTCCCGCAGGCCTTCTCGCACGACCACATCCACGTCGAGGACGCCCGCCGCGAGCTCCGCGGTCTGCACCGCGCCGGCCAGGGGGCTGGTCCACACCTGGGTGATGCGCTCGTGCCGCAGTTCCAGGCCGAGGTCTCGGGCCTGTCGCCGGCCCACCGCGGTGAGCGTGCCGCCGTCATCCGTGGTCGGTGTGGTCTCGTACTCGGCCTCGCCGTGACGGGCGAGGAAGACCCGCGTCGGAAGCGAGGCGGTGTGCGTCGTGCCGAGGATGCCGCCGTCCGCGGACATGCGGTCCCCCTTCCCGGTCGGCGGGTGTCGGCTCGACCCTAGCGCCCGACCGCTTTCCAGCACCCGCGCGACGGATCTCCACCGAGGCGGTGACGGACGGGCCGGACGGGGTGCATGATCGGGGGATGACGCGCGCCGCCCGTGACCGCACGCTGATCCTCCTGCGGCACGCCAAGGCCGAGCAGGGCGGCGGTGCGGGTGACCACGAGCGCGAGCTGACCGTGCATGGCCGGCGTGACGCCCGGGCCGCCGGGGTGTGGCTGCACGAGCAGGGGTTCGGCGTCGACGAGGTGCTCTGCTCGACGTCCGAGCGCACCCAGCAGACCGCCGAGGAGATCTGGGCCGGTGGCTGCCCTGAGACCGACGTGCACCTCGACCGCCGCATCTACGAGGCGTCCCCGCACCGTCTGCTCGACGTCGTCCGCGAGGCCGACGACGACGCCGATGTCGTCATGGTCGTCGGGCACGCGCCCGGCATCCCTGCGCTCACCGAGCTGCTCGCCGACGGTGAGGGCAGTGCCGCCGGCCACCGCGCGCTTGGCGAGGGCTTCCCGACCTGCGGCCTCGCGGTGCTGCACTACCGCGGACGGTGGGCCGACCTCGCCTTCGGCGACGCCAGCCTCGAGCGTTTCCACATCAGCCGTGACGGCGCCTGAGGCCGTTCCGCCCGTCGTCGTCTGTCGTTATCTCGGACGATCAGACGCGTCCGGATCCGGCGTCAGCGCGTCGATGGCGAACTCGATGAGCCGTTCGATGCGATCGAGTGTTGCGGTGGTGGGTGGCTCGTTCTCGAGCAACGCGCGCATGAAGACGACGGCTGGTCCGACGTCGACGAGGAGTCGGACCATCTCGTCGTCGACCCCTGGACCGATCCGGGAGCGAAGCAGGTCGGCAACCTGGTCGTGGTCGGGTCGGCGGAGCCCATCCCTCAGCGCGTCGGCCAGCTGTGGTTGCTCGCGGATGGCGACGACGATGCCGGGAAGGAACTCCGGATTGAGTCGGACCAGCGCGGACGAGCGCTCCAGGAACCCGCGAAGTCCCGCGTCATCGTCAGGCGGAGAAGCCAGCGTGGAAGCCCGAGCCAGTGATGCCGCGACCAGGTCGCCCTTGGTACGCCAGCGCCGGTAGATCGTCGTCAGGCTCACACCCGCTGTCGCTGCGACCTCGTCCACCCGGAGCCGGTCGTAGCCCTGCGACGTGAGCCGCTCGTAGACGACGCGAAGGATCGCGTCGTCGAGTGCAGGGTCACGTGGTCTGCCGCGAGCGGACGACCGCGTCGATGTCGACTTCATAGGTAGTCAAGCCTATCTGAATGCCGCGTATCGTCGTATAGTCGTCGACTATGAGTAATGCCTACTACCTGAATACGAACCGATCCCGCTGGACCCTGACCGGACACGACGCGATCGTGACCTTGACGGTGACCAACTGGTTGTTCACGCGGGTCACGGCGACGGCACCGATCACGGAGGCCACGATGGTCGCCGGCGAATCCGGCGAGCCGCTCGCGGTGAGCGCACGCATCGACCTCGATCGATTCGAGTCGGGCAACGCCCAGCGAGATCGTCACGTGCGAGGTTCTGGCTTCCTCGATACGGCCCGTAACCCGACCGCTCGCTATGAGTCGACAGCGGTCGTCGCCATCGCCGACGGATCGTGGACGGTGGACGGGAACCTCACCGTGGGCACGGTGTCCGCGCCGGTCACGTTGGCGGTCACCGCGACCCCACGCGGCACGAAGCGGGAGAAGACATGGCGGTTCACCGTGGTGACGTCAGTCTCGCGACGCGCTGTCGGTGTGGCGAGCATGCCCCATTGGATCGTGGGTGACATGGTCGATGTCGAGTTCGACGTCGTCCTCGAGCGTGGCTCGACAACGCTGAAGCGGTCCGATCCGAAGGCCGGGGGTGGTGGTCCGACCGACCGACCGAACACGTCGGGGCTGGCATGACTGCAGCGGGGCGCGTGGCCCGTGTGCGCCGTCCACGTGTCGACCGCAGGACCTACCTCCTGCACGGCGCCGCCAATCTTCTGGGGAGCGTCGCGTTCATCGTCGGGGTCGGCCTGGTCGACGAGCCATGGCGTCAGTACTCCATGGCAGCCGTGGTCACGCTGGCGGCATTCGTCTACGTCGGCGGCGGGTTCGGGCGCGTCGAGTGGTACCTCGCCGCCGTCATGGCGTCATGTGGCGTCATCGGCCTCGTTGCGTACCCGGCGCTGGGTGTCGCGTGGCTCGTCCACAGCGTCGTCGACATCGCGCACCATCGCATCGGGCATCCCCTGGTGCGCAGCGCGCCGATGAGCGCGTTCGGGTGCACCGTATTCGACATCCCGCTCGCGGTCTGGTTCGTGCTCGGCGCTCCGACCGTCATCGCCCTGTAGCGCCAGGCGCCGGTCGGGTCGGCCGCTCGGTCCGATCGAGCGGTCTGCCGTGAGTCTGAATGTCGCGGACGAGCGCGGCTCGCGGGTTCACATCACCGCGCGCATCGCGGCCGTCGCGCCGCGCAGGTAGCGCTCGACGAGTGCCCGGTCGTCGTCGTCGAGATCGGCGTCCAGCTCGGCGAGCGCCGTGAACATCGGAGCGAGCTGCCGGAACAGCTCGGTGCGCCCGGAGTCGGTGAGCGCCACGACCGTGCGCCGGCGGTCGTCGGGGTGTGGCCGGCGCTCCACATGCCCGTGGGTCTCGAGCCGGTCCACGATCCCGGATGACGCCGCCGAGGTCACCCCGAGCGCCCGGGCCAGCTCGACCGGCCCCATCTCGGCGTCGGACAGGTGCCGCAGCGAGTGCAGCTCGGTGGTCGAGAGCCCGGCCCGCCGGGCCACGTCGTGGGGCATCTGCCCGGCGACCTGCACGAGCTCGTCGAGCGCCTCCAGGGCAGGGGAGGACCGCCACTCGGGCACCACCTCGCGGAGCTGCGTCCGGGTTGTCTCCGACGGACGTGGTCGAGTAATGTCGCTCACCTACTTAGCAAGAAGCTTACTCATTTCGCTATCCACTTTAGAGGGTCGGAGGATCCTGTGCACCGCGTCGCCACCACCATCACCCGCCGATGGGTAGCGGGGCTGCTCGCCCTGTCCGCCCTGCTCGCCGCGGTCGCCGTCATCGCCGTCGTGGGCCAGGCGGAGCAACCCGCCACCGGCGCGGCCTCGCTGCCGGCCGGCACCGACAGCCGGGCCGCCGCCGAGCTGCTGGACCGGCTTCCCGAGGCCGACGGGTCCAGTGCGGTGGTCCTGTTCAGCCGCGACGGCCAGCGGCTCTCGGATGACGACCTCGCCCTCGTGCGCGAGCGCGCCGGCGCGCTGCCCGGGGCCACCGGCCAGCCGCCCGCCGTCAGCGAGGACGGCACGGCCGTGGTCGTCGTCGTGCCCGTCGACGGCAGCAGCGCCACGGGCACCGGCGAGGCGGTGGGCGAGCTCCGGTCCGAGGCACGAGCCGGCCTCCCCGACGGCCTGACCGCCCAGGTCACCGGACCGGCCGGAGTCCAGGCCGACCTCGCGGCCGTGTTCGACGGGGCCAACACCCGGCTGCTCGGCGCCACCGCCGCGGTGGTGGCCGTGCTGCTCATCATCACCTACCGCAGCCCTGTGCTGTGGCTCGTGCCGCTCACCGTGGTGGGCGTGGCCGACCAGCTCGCGGCCACCGTCGCGACGCGCGTCCTCGACCTGGTCGACGTGCGGTGGGACGAGTCGACCGTCGGCATCCTCTCGGTGCTCGTCTTCGGCGCGGGAACCGACTACGCGCTGCTGCTGATCTCGAGATACCGGGACGAGCTGCGCGTCACCGACGACCGCAGGGCCGCCATGGCGCTCGCGGTGCGACGCACCACCGAGGCCGTCCTCGCCAGCGCCGTCACGGTCTTCCTCGGACTGATGACGCTGCTGCTCTCGCTGTTCCCGGCGACGCGAGGTCTCGGGCTCGCGTGCGCGGTCGGTGTGGTGGTGGCCGCCGCCTTCGCGCTCCTGGTCCTGCCGGCGGCCCTCGTCGTGTTCGGGCGGTGGGTGTTCTGGCCGAAGGTCCCGCGTGTCGGCCAGGTCGGGCTCGCCGACGGGCGGTCGCTGTGGCGCCGGGTCGGCGACGCGGTGGCCCGTCGTCCCGCGGGCTTCGCCACGGTCACCGTGCTGCTCCTGGCCGTCGCCGCCGGCGGCATCTCGCAGATCCGCACCGGGCTCGAGGCGTCCGACCAGTTCCTGCAGAAGCCGGAGGCCATCGCCGCGGCGGAGCGGCTCGCGCAGTCCTTCCCCGGCGGCTCGGCCGACCCGGTCGTGGTCGTGACCCGAGGCGACGGCGAGGACGTCGCGCAGGCGGTCGCTGCCGTCGACGGGGTCTCCTCGGCCCGGGTGGCGGCCGAGGCCGACGGCATCTCCCGCGTCGAC
>JBOFBK010000285.1:0-3791 GCA_051645525.1 Dermatophilaceae bacterium
ACGCGCACTCACCGGCTCGACCCGCCGGGCACCTGGCGCGCGTGCGGTGACGCCGCCGCCCTGGTCGAGGTCGGCGACCTCGCGCACCTGCTCCGGCTGCACGCCGCCGTGGTCGGTGCGGTGGACGACGGTTCGCTCATGGGGGTCATCGACATCGTCCCGGGTGCGCGCACCCTCCTCCTCCGGTGCACCGACCAGGCCGCGCTCGAACGCGCGGCCGCGATCGTGAACGGGCTGGGCCTGCCCGAGGGAGTGCCCGACCCGGCACGTGAGGTCACGGTGGGGGTTCGCTACGACGGCGCCGACCTCGCCGAGGTCGCGACGCACCTCGGCACCACGGCGGCTGACGTCATCCGTCGTCACGTCGGCACCACGTGGCGGGTCGCCTTCACCGGGTTCGCGCCCGGGTTCGGCTATCTCGTCGCCGACGACGGCAGCGCGCCCCTGGCGGTCCCGCGGCGTCCCGAGCCGCGCACCCGGGTGCCCTCCGGGGCGGTCGGCCTCGCCGGCGAGTTCACCGGCGTCTACCCGCGCGCCTCCCCCGGCGGCTGGCAGCTGATCGGCCGCACGGAGGTCGTCACCTGGGACGCGCTACGCGACCCCCCGGCGCTGCTCTCCCCCGGCACCGTGGTGCACTTCGAGGAGGCCGGATGACGAGCCGCCTCCTCGTACGCCGGACCGGGCCTCTCACCCTCGTGCAGGACCTCGGCCGGCCCGGTCACGCCGCATGGGGGGTGCCGGAGTCGGGCGCCCTGGACCCGGGCGCCCTGCGGCTGGCCAACCGCCTGGTCGGCAACGACGAGCACCTCGCCGGTCTGGAGACCACTCTCGGTGGGCTGGAGCTGCGCGCCGAGGGGGCCGTCGTCGTCGCTGCCACGGGCGCACCGGCCACGCTCGTGGTCGACGGCCCGGACGGGCAGCGCCGCCACGGCACGGGAGTGGCGGTGCGCGTGCCCGACGGTGCGACGGTCACGGTGCTCGCGCCGCGGGTCGGGCTGCGCACGTGGCTCGCCGTCCGCGGCGGGCTGCGGTCGCCCGAGATGCTCGGCTCGACGAGCATCGACCTCCTCAGCGGGCTGGGTGCCGCCCTCGCGGCGGGCGACACGGTCGCGGTCGGTCCGCCGCCGGCGCGCGAAGTGCCGCCACTCGACCAGGCGCCGCTGCCGGCACGGACCGGCGACCTGCTCGTGCTGCGCGCCGTCCGCGGCCCGCGCGACGACTGGTTCACCGAGGGCTCCTGCGAGGCACTCACCGGCGTCTGGGCCGTCAGCACGCGCGCCGATCGCGTCGGCATCCACCTCGAGGGCGAGCCGCTGGAGCGCGTCGCGGAACGCGCTGGGGCGGAGCTCCCCAGCGAAGGCACGGTGGCCGGCTCGGTGCAGGTTCCGACCAGCGGCCGGCCCGTGCTGTTCCTGCACGACCACCCGGTCACCGGCGGCTACCCGGTGATCGCGACCGTGGTCATCGCGGACCTGCCCCTCCTGGCCCAGGCGGCCCCCGGCGCCCGGCTGCGCTTCCGCTTCGTGCGAGCACCCCTCCTGCCCTGACCCCGCCCGCTGTCCAGCTCGCCCGCGCCCACCCCCGCGGACTCCGGAGCATCCCGCCACGTCATGGCGATACAACGTTCGGACTCCGCACGAACCCTGCGAGCAGGCGGGATTGACCCGGTCGTCGGGTACGGCTGGCTCGTCATCCGGCCACGTTCGGCACCGATCCCTCCTTGCTTCTGTTACCCGCGGGTAGCATGCTGGTGAGCAAGCGCTCACTCGTTCGAGGAGGAACACGTCATGGGCCACTACCGGAGCAACCTGCGCGACATCGAGTTCATGCTCTTCGAGGTGCTCCGCCGCGGCGACGTCCTCGGCACGGGCCCGTACGCCGATGTCGACGCCGACACCGCCCGCGAGATGCTCAAGGAGGTCGCCCGCCTCGCCGAGCACGAGCTCGCCGACTCCTTCGCCGACAGCGACCGCAACCCCCCGGTGTACGACCCCGCCACCCAGACGGTCACCATGCCCGACTCGTTCAAGGCGTCCTTCGAGGCCTACCGCGAGAGTGGCTTCTGGGCCATCGACGTGCCGGCCGAGCTCGGCGGCACCGTCGTGCCGCCCACGCTGCGCAGCGCGGTCAACGAACTGCTGCTCGGCGCCAACCCGGCGCTGGCGATGTTCGCGGCGTCGTACTCCTTCGCGAAGCTGCTCTACGAGCTCGGCACCGACGACCAGAAAGCCATGGCCCGCTGGATCGTCGACAAGGGATGGCACTGCACCATGGTGCTCACCGAGCCCGACGCCGGGTCCGATGTCGGCGCCGGCCGGGCCAAGGCGGTGCCGAACGACGACGGCACCTGGACCATCACCGGCGTGAAGCGCTTCATCACCAGCGCCGAGTCCGACCTCGTCGACAACGTCGTGCACCTGGTGCTGGCCCGGCCCGAGGGCGCCGGCCCCGGCACCAAGGGGCTCTCGCTCTTCATCCTGCCGAAGTACCACGTCGACCTCGAGACCGGGGAGCTCGGGGAGCGCAACGGCGTGTACGTGACGAACGTCGAGAAGAAGATGGGGCTCAAGGTCTCCCCGACGTGCGAGCTCACCTTCGGCGGAGACGCACCTGCCGTCGGCACCCTGCTCGGCGAGGCCCACGACGGCATCGCACAGATGTTCCACGTCATCGAGAACGCCCGGATGATGGTGGGCACCAAGGCGATCGCCACCCTCTCGACCGGGTACTTGAACGCGCTTGACTACGCCAAGCAGCGGGTCCAGGGCGCCGACCTCACCCAGATGACCGACAAGGCCGCGCCCCGGGTCACCATCACCCACCACCCCGACGTGCGGCGGTCGTTGATGCTGCAGAAGTCGTACGCCGAGGGCTTGCGGGCGCTGGTCCTGTACACCGCGAGCCAGCAGGATGTCGTCGACCAGGCCCGGCACACGTCCCACGGGGGCGCTGCCCCCGTGCCCCCCCGAAAAGCCCTGGACAGCACGCAGTTCGAGCTCGGCTCGCCGGCCGAGACCGCCAGCCGGGTCAACGACCTCCTCCTACCCATCGTCAAGGGCCTGGGGTCGGAGCGGGCGTGGGTACTGCTCGGCACCGAGTCGCTACAGACCTTCGGCGGCTCCGGCTTCCTCCAGGACTACCCGGTCGAGCAGTACGTGCGCGACGCGAAGATCGACACCCTCTACGAGGGCACGACCGCCATCCAGGGCCTGGACTTCTTCTTCCGCAAGATCGTGCGCGACCAGGGGCAGGCCCTCACCCACCTCTCGACCCAGATCCAGGAGTTCGCCAAGGACCTCGGCACCCACGACGGCCGTCTCGACCGCGACCGCGAGCTGCTCGGCCAGGGGCTCGAGGACGTGCAGGGCATCGTCGGCCATCTGGTCGGCGGCCTGATGAAGAGCGACCCGCGCCAGGGCGGCGACGTCACGAACGTCTACCAGGTCGGGCAGAACACCACCCGGCTGCTGCTCGCGGCCGGTGACCTCGTGGTCGGGTGGCTGCTGCTGCGGCAGGCCGCGGTGGCCCTCGACGCGCTCGACGCCGGAGCCGATGGTGCCGACGCGGACTTCTACCGCGGCAAGGTCGCCGCAGCGCAGTTCTTCGCCCGCGAGGTGCTGCCCCGCCTCACCGCCGAGCGTGCGATCACCGAGGCCACCGACGACTTGCTCATGACCGTCCCGGAGTCCGCCTTCTGACGCCTCGGGGCGTGGCTGGCCCCCTGCCGTTCGGGGCCCGTCCCTGCCGTTCGGACGCCATGGCGTCGGGATGCGTCGGTGGCGTCCAGATCC
>JBOFBK010000286.1:0-4983 GCA_051645525.1 Dermatophilaceae bacterium
AGCAGCAGCGGCTGTGCATCGCGCGCGCCATCGCGGTGCAGCCCGAGGTGATCCTCATGGACGAGCCGTGCTCCGCGCTCGACCCCATCTCGACCCTGGCCATCGAGGACCTCATCAACGAGCTCAAGGACGAGTACACGGTCGTCATCGTCACCCACAACATGCAGCAGGCCGCCCGGGTGTCCGACCGCACCGGCTTCTTCAACCTCGAGGCCACCGGGATGCCGGGCGAGCTCGTCGAGATGGACACCACCCAGAAGATCTTCAGCAACCCGAGCATCAAGGCCACCGAGGACTACATCTCGGGCCGCTTCGGCTGAGTTTCCCGCCGGCCGGATGACGCCTGCCCGCCCTGTCCGGATGACGCCCGCTCTGCCGTCAGCCGGCTGGAGGTCAAGGTCTCAGGAGTTCAGCAACAGCAGTGACGGCCGCCGACCGTGGGCACGCCGCCCGATCGTGCCGTCGAGCGGGCCCCGCTCAGGCAGGCGGGAGAACCTCGACGGAGGTTCGCAGACCGGGGCAGCCGGCGATTCGGGCGTCGGCGGTGACTAAAACCGCGTCGAGTCCCTCGGCCAGCGCGACGTAAAGCGCGTCATAAATGGTGAGGTTGTGCCGCAGTGCCCAGGCGCGGGCCAGGAGCGGGAGATGAGGATGCCGGATCACGTGGAACTGACCGAGTGCGCTGATGGCTGCATCGGCTACGGCCTGAGTGAGATGGCCTCCGAGATGTCGACCTCGGAAAGTGTGGGCCACCTCGGCATCGACGAGATAAGGAGCGTGTAACTCCTCCTGGGCGATCCGTCGTGCCGCCCGGCCGTCGACAACGAGCGCACTCGCCAGGATGGAGGCGTCGACGACGATCACTCGTCGCGGTCCCGGTACTCCCGAATCGAGTCCACGATCTGCTGTTCGGTCGGCCGGTCACCCGGCAGCTCAGCGAGACGACGCAGGATCTCGGCGTTGGTCGGCTGTCGGGCGATGCGCTCGTACTCCCGTAGAACGAACTGGTTCAGTGAGAGACCGGCACTCCGAGCTCGCGCAGTCAACCGGTCGTGGACATCGTCCGGGACGTCGCGAACCTGAATTACCTTGCTCATAGGGGCATTCTAGCATGCACCATGCACCCAGCCCCGCTTCAAGTGGACGAGTGCCTCGCGCAGCAGCTCGGACGTCGACCGACTCACAGCGCGACCGCCTCGGACAGGACCCTCTCGCGGAGGTCGGGTCGGAGCGCTGACTCAGTCACCAGGTCGACCGAGGTGCCAAGCAGGTCCGTGAGCCGCTTCTCGAGCCGACCCAGCTGCATCAGGCTCAGTGGTTGCTTCATGACGAACAGCAGGTCCACGTCGGAGTCGGGCCGGTCCTGTCCCGTCGCCGTCGAGCCGAAGACCCGGACGTCGGTTCCACCGGCCTCGGCGATGATCCGTCGGATCTGGTCGGCGTGTCGGCGCAGGGTGCGAGCCGACGGTGAGGTGCCGTGGAACCGCAGCAGCCGCGAGACCTCCGGTTGGCTGCGCCTGATCTGCCGGGCGATCTGGGTCTGCGTCATGCCTTGTGCCGCAGCCCTGCGGACCGCGCCGACCAGATCGGCCCTGGCTTGTGCCGTCACCTCGTCGGCGTGGCGCGCCACCTCTGCAAGGGTTCTCGACATGCCACGAGTATAGCAAGTGCTATATCGAGTTGGCGATCATCCGCCGGGGAGGTGGCGCTCGACGGCGACGACTCGGGCGTCGGCACCCCGGCCCGACACGTGACACACCAGCGCCTCGCCCTTGACCAGCCGAGCCCGGCGGGCGGCATCCGTGTGCTCGATGTCGGCCGGCGCGAGCCCGACCACGTGCGGGTCGAGCGCGTCGAACAGCGCGGGCAGCACCGGCCCGTGCGTGCACAGCGCGGCCGGCTCGCCGCCGTCGATCAGCCGCAGCAGGTGCCGTCCCGGCGCGTCCGGATCGGCAAGCGATCCGGCCTCGGACAGGCCCGCCCGGGTGCGGACCCGGCATCCGGATGACGTGGCGTACGGCGCGAGGGTGGCCAGGCACCGCTCGGCCGGTGAGCTGACCAGCCGGGAGACGCCGTACGCGGCGAGGAGTGGCGCCAGAGCCTTCGCGCGCTGGCGGCCGGGGTGGTCGAGCGGGCGGAGGTCGTCGTCGCGGGGCCACGCACCACGAGCCACCGCGTGGGCGTGCCGCACGAGCACCAGCGGCCAGGTGGCGAGCCGCCCGGCCTCGTGCAAGCGCACGACGGCGAGCAGCTGGTCGCGGTCGCGCGGGTAGTCGAGCCGGTCGTGGGCGGCGGCCACGCCGAGCCAGGCCACCTCGTCGACCTCGTGGTCGAGCCCGCTCGCACCGCCGACGACCTCGGCGCACCAGTACCGCACCACCTTGTCGTGCGGGCTGCCGCTGCGGCCGACCACCGGGTAGCGCGCCTCGGGCAACGGAGGCCCCAGACGCACCGTGTGGCCGGTCTCCTCGGCGGTCTCGCGTGCCGCGGCGGCTGCCCACGCCTCGCCCGGCTCGAGCTTGCCCTTGGGCCAGGCCCAGTCGTCGTACCGCGGCCGGTGCACGAGCGCGACCTCCAGCGCGCCGCCGCGCACCCGCCACGGCACGGTGCCGGCGGCGAGGATGCTCACCACGTCACGTCCGCCGACGACGCGCGAACAGCGGATGGACCGAGCGCGGCGGATGCAGCGAGCGCGGCGAGTGTGGTGGGTGCAGCGAGCGCGGCCGGCGCGGCGGGTGCAGCGAGCACGGCGGGTGCGGCGGATGGAGCGAGCGCGGGCGGTGCGGCGGATGGAGCGGGCGCGGCGGGCGCGGAAGGAGGCGGGTCTTCATCCGAGAGACGCTGTCGCTCAACGCCGCCGGGCCTTGCGGCGGCGTTTGGCGTGCATCTCGATCAGCGCGGTCTGCAGGTCGGCCAGCGGCGTGCCGTCGTCGGCCACGTGCGCACGGGTCCAGCGGCCGTCGGAGCCGAGGCGCCAGTGCGCGTACTGGTCGTCCATGCCGCGCGCGAGCAGCGAGCGGAGGTCGTCGACGTGACGCGGGTCGGTGAGCCGCACCAGGGCCTCCACCCGGCGGTCGAGGTTGCGGTGCATGAGGTCGGCGCTGCCGATGTAGACCACGGGCTCGCCGCCGCCACCGAACCAGAACACCCGTGAGTGCTCCAGGAACCGGCCGAGCACACTGCGCACCTCGATCGTCTCGGACAGCCCCGGCACCCCCGGCCGCACCGCGCAGATACCCCTGACCCACAGCTGCACGCGCACCCCCGCCTGCGAGGCCCGGTAGAGCGTGTCGATGAGCTGTTCGTCGACGATCGAGTTGACCTTGAGCGCGATGTGTCCCGAGCCGGGTTCGGCGCGCTCGTGCGCGATCTCGTTCTTGATGTGCCCGATCAACCCCGACCGCACCGACCGTGGCGCGACCAGCAGCCGGCGGAACCTGCTGCGCGGCGCGATGCCGGAGAGCTGGTTGAACAGGCGGGAGAGGTCCTCGCCCACCTGGGGGTCGTCGGTGAGCAGGCCGAGGTCCTCGTAGAGGCGAGCCGTCTTGGGGTTGTAGTTGCCGGTGCCCACGTGGCAGTAGCGCTTCAGCCCCTCGGCCTCCTGCCGGATGACGAGGCTGAGCTTGGCGTGCGTCTTCAGGCCCACGATGCCGTAGACGACGTGCACCCCCGCCCGCTCGAGCTTGCGCGCCCAGGAGATGTTGTTCTCCTCGTCGAAGCGCGCCTTGATCTCGACCACGGCGAGCACCTGCTTGCCGGCCTCGGCGGCATCGATCAGGGCGTCGATGACCGGGCTGTCGCCACTGGTGCGGTAGAGGGTCTGCTTGATGGCGAGCACCCGCGGGTCGGCCGCGGCCTGCTCGAGCAGCAGCTGCACCGACGTCGAGAACGAGTCGTACGGGTGCTGCAGCAGCACGTCCTGCTTGCGGATGGCGGCGAGGATGTCGCGGGCGTTGGCGCTCTCCGTGGGGGCGAGGTCGGCGTTGGTGCGGGGCACGAACGACTCGAAGTGCAGGTCGGAGCGCTCGAGGTCGGCGATGAGGTCGAGCGCGCGCAGGTCGAGCGGTGCCGGCAGCCGGTACACCTCGGATGCCGCGACGCCGAGCTCGCGCACGATGAGGTCGAGCACGTGGTCGTCCATGGCGTCCTCGACCTCGAGCCGCACCGGCGGGCCGAACCGCCGCCGGGTCAGCTCGCGCTCCAGCGCGGTGAGCAGGTTCTCGGCGTCGTCCTCCTCGACCTCGAGGTCCTCGTTGCGGGTGACCCGGAAGGTGAAGTGCTCGCGCACCTCCATCCCCGGGAACAGCGCGTGCAGGTGGGCCGCGATGACGTCCTCGAGCGGCACGAACCGGGTGTCGTACAGGTCGGCGAGGGGCGACTCGTCCGGCCCGGGCTCGACCCGCAGCAGCCGGGGCAGCAGCGGCGGCACCTTGATGCGGGCGAAGTGCTCCTTGCCGGTGCGCGGGTTGACCAGGATGACGGCGAGGTTGAGCGACAGCCCCGAGATGTAGGGGAACGGGTGTGCCGGGTCGACCGCCAGCGGGGTGAGCACCGGGAACAGCCGGTCGGTGAACACCCTGGCCAGACGCTCGCGCTCGGGGTCGGCGAGCTCGTCCCACCGCACGATGCTCACCCCCTCGGCCTCGAGCGTGGGCCGCACCTGCTCGCCGTACACGCGGGCGTGCAGCGCCATCAGCTCGTGGGCAACGACCGAGATCTGCTCGAGCACCTCGCGAGGCTCCAGACGAGACGCCGACCGCACCGCGATGCCGGTGGCGATCCGGCGCTTCAGGCCGGCGACGCGCACCATGAAGAACTCGTCGAGATTCGAGGCGAAGATCGCCAGGTAGCGGGCCCGTTCGAGCAGCGGCACGGAGTCGTCGGCCGCGAGCTGGAGCACCCGCTCGTTGAACTGCAGCCACGAGATCTCGCGGTCGAGGAACCGGTCGGACGGCAGCTCCTCGTCGTCGCTCGTGGCACCCG
>JBOFBK010000287.1:0-7613 GCA_051645525.1 Dermatophilaceae bacterium
CGGCGACCGACGCCTCCCGTTCGGCGAGCAGACCGAGGATGACGGTCCGCACCGGGTGCGCGAGCGCCTTGACCTGGTCGGCGCGGGTCAGCACCAGGCGCCGGGCGAGGTCGTACCCGGGCGGCGCGCCGACCGAGGACGCATCGCTGGACGACGCACCGATCGGGGACGCGCCAGCGGAGGAGGTCTCGGTCTGTGCGGCGCCGGTCGCGGATGCGGAACCTGGCCGAGGCTGGCGGGTCATCGAGAATGAGACTACGGTGACCGAACGATCCATTTTTCCCGATCATTGGAGACATGTGGCTGAGATCCTGCTGTTCCATCACGTCCAGGGCCTGACCGGCGGCGTACGCCGGCTCGCCGACGAGCTGCGCGCGGCCGGCCACACGGTGCACTCCCCCGACCTGTTCGGCGGCGCGACCTACGGCTCGGTCGACGACGGCTTCTCCGCGGTCACGGCACTCGGCGACGGCGCCGCCACCCGGTGGGCCGACCAGGCTGTCGCCGACCTACCGGCGGAGCTGGTCTACGCCGGCATCTCGCTCGGTGTCGTCCAGGCCCAGCGGCTCGCCCAGACCCGGCCCGGCGCACGAGGTGCGCTGCTCCTCGAGGCGTGCCTGCCGGCATCCGCGTTCGGGACCGGCTGGCCCGCAGAGGTTCCCGTCCAGGTGCACGGGATGGAGCACGACCCGTTCTTCGGACTCGAGGGCGACCTCGACGCCGCCCGAGAGCTGGTGGCCAAGGCGGACAGCGGCGAGCTCTTCGTGTACCCGGGAGACGTGCACCTCTTCACCGACTCCTCGCTGCCCTCCTACGACGACGCAGCGACCGCCCAGGTCGTCGAGCGGGCACTGGCGTTCGTCGCGCGCATCTGACCCCGCTGCCCGCGCACCGCGACGTTCGGGTCGAGGTGCCCGCCGGCCGGACTCCGGGCCTGCCGTCTCGAAGGGCTCACGCGACCGCCGGATCGGGGTCGTGCTCGATGGAGTCGATCTTGAGGGTCGGCTCGTGAGTGCCATGGTTGCCGTCGTCCCGGCCGGGAAAGTCGAACACCCCGACGAAGAGCTGGAGTGGGTAGGTCGGGCGTTGGCCGGAGCTGCGCAGCGGATGTCCGTCGACGGACCAGGTACAGCCGTCGGGGGTCAGCGTGACGGCATAGTCGTGCCACTCGCGCAGATCCACGGCGGTAGGGGTCACGTCGAAGTCCTCGCGCAGCGCTGGGTCGCGGAACCGGTGGATGCCGGCGCCGACGCCGGCCGACGTCGCGGTGACGGTGTCGCCGAACACCTCGAAGACGCACACCTCGCCAGACCGTTCCGGCTCGTCCTCGAAGCCCGTCATCCACACGGACGCCATTGACCGCGGGGACAGGTCGGCGCGGGCGCGCACTGTCACCCGGCCGCCGGCGAGCAGCCAACCCTGGAACGTGTCCTGTTCCTCGCTGACGGTCAGGCCGTCGGCGAAGGTCTGCTGCCCGACCGTGGATCCGAGCGGGCCGGCGTACAGCCCGGAGGCGACGGCCGAGCAGCGCAAGGCGGGGGTGTGCCGATCCGGACACCAGAGGCCCTGGGCCGTCGGGATGGTCAGCGTGAGGACCGACCCGGCGACGTCGTACGTCGCGCGGGTACCGGCCCGAGTCGCCCAATGGGGAAGGTAGTACGGCAGCCATCGGTCGCTCGCGAGGTCGCTCCCCTCGAAGTGCTCCACGGTCGGATGCTCCAGATGCGTCATGCTGTCGATCCTGGCCGCGGCTGTCCCGTCTGGTAACTGGCAGAACCGTCGTGTGGCACGACTTTTCTGCCACGCTTGTCCGGTGACCGAACGAGCGGATGCCGCGCGCCCGGCTCGATGCGTCGTGGCGCTGACCGGCGAGCGGATAGCGATGTTCGAGCTCGGCATCGCGGCGCAGGTCTTCGGGCTCGACCGCAGCGACGACGGCCTCCCGGTCCACGAGTTCCTGCTCTGCGGAGCCCGACCAGGACCGGTGCCATCAACCTCCGGCTTCGACGTCCTCGTGCCGCACGACCTCGAGGCACTGACGCGGGCGGATCTGGTCGTGGTCCCGGCGTGGCCCACCCTCGACGATCCGGTGGCGCCGCCGGTGCTCGAGGCGCTGCGCAGGGCTGTCGATCGCGGGGCGGACCTGTTGACCATCTGTTCCGGGGTGTTCCCGGCCGCGCAGGCCGGCCTGCTCGACGGGCGCACGGCCACCACCCACTGGCAGTTCGTCGACCGGCTCGCCCGGGCCTACCCTCGCCTCCGCGTCGAGCGCGACGTGCTCTATGTCGAGGACGGGCCCGTCGTCACCAGCGCCGGCGCCGCCGCCGGCATCGACGCATGCCTGCACCTCGTGCGCCGCGACCACGGAGCAGCGGTGGCCAACGCGCTCGCGCGCCGGATGGTCACCGCCGCACATCGGGCCGGCGGGCAGGCCCAGTTCGTCGACCACGCCGCCGGTCTGCATCCCGGACCGACCGGAGCCGACATCTCCGACCTCCTGGAGTGGATGCACGACCACCTTGCCGACGATCTCCGCGTCGACGGCCTGGCGCGACGGGTCGCGGTGGCACCGCGCACGTTCGCCCGGTGGTTCCGGGCGTCGACCGGCACTACCCCGCACCGCTGGATCGTCGAGCAACGGCTCTCGCTCGCCGAGGAGCTGTTGGAGCGCACCGACCTCGGCATCGACGCCGTCGCGGCACGCGCCGGCATGGGCACGGCGGACGGGCTGCGCCGGCAGTTCGCATTGCGCCGAGGCACCACCCCGGCAGCGCACCGAGCAGCGTTCCGGCACTCCGACGCCACGCGGCCGGGCCGGCGGTCCCCGCCCCGGTAGGTCACGGCGTCGACATCCGGCGGCGATGCCGCGCACCGACGCCGGCACCGGCATCCGCGATGACACCGAGCGCCAGGCGAGGCGGCTCGGCGAGCACTCCCTCGCCGGCACCGGCATCACCGTGGCGAGGCTCAGTGCTCGAGGTCGAGTCGCGGAAGCCAGCGCAGCCAGCGCGGGAACCACCAGGCCCGCTCGCCGAGGAGCCGCAGCACCGCCGGCGAGAGCACCATCCGCACCAGGGTCACGTCGACCAACACGGCTGTCGCGAGCCCGAGCCCGATCATCCGGATCTCGCTTTGCTCCTCGAGGATGAAGCCCGTGAACACGAGGGTCATGATCGCCCCGGCCGCGCTGATGATGCCGGCAGTGGCACCGATGCCGCGAGTCACCGACTCGACGGCCCCGTGCCCGGAGAGCCAGAGCTCGCGGACGCGCGAGAGTAGGAACACGTTGTAGTCCATGCTCAGGCCGAACAGGATCGCGAACATCAGCATCGGCACGAACGAGATGATCGGCTGCTCGCTCACGCCGAGCAGC
This sequence comes from Dermatophilaceae bacterium, assembly GCA_051645525.1. GTDB lineage: Bacteria > Actinomycetota > Actinomycetes > Actinomycetales > Dermatophilaceae > JBOFLG01. The sequence continues at coordinate 3,374 of JBOFBK010000287.1, forward strand.
CGCGCCCCGGTCTCGGTCTGGAAGGCGAGGGTCACCACACCGTAGGCGGCGCCGATCGACAGCAGGTTGAACACCGAGCTCACCAGCGGCAGCCAGATCGACCGGAACAGGATGGTGAGCAGCACCAGCGACAGCCCGACCACCACGCCGATGAGCAACAGCAACCGGTCGGCGACCGCCTGGGCGAGGTCGTCGAAGGCGGCCGTGACCCCGCCGACGTGTGCCTGGGCGCCGGTGCCGGCGGTGGCGGCAGGCACGATGTCGTCCCGCAGGGTGTCGACGAGGTCGGATGTCGCCTCGTCCTGCGGCCGGCTCTCCGGGACCACGGTGATGACAGCGGCATTTCCGGCCGAGTTCGTCTGCGGCGGAGCCACGTTGACCACATCGTCCAGTTGCCCGGCGCGATCGGTGATGGCGGCGAGCACCCGCTCGTCCTCGGCCGCGTCGCCCGGGAGGTCGACGGCGACGAGCAGCGACCCGTTCACGCCCGGCCCGAAACCCTCGGCGAGACGGTCGTAGGCAATCTTTCGGGTGTCGTCGTCGGGACGGGTGCCGTCATCCGGGTTGCCGAGGCTGAGACCGAGTGACGGGGCGGCCATCGCGAGCAGCACCACGCTCGTCACCACCGTGCCGAGCACCGGGCGGCGCGAGACGGCCTCGGCGAGCGCCCGAGCACGCCGTCCTTCGCGCTCGGGTGCGGCGTGCGCCTCCGTGGTGCGGCGCTCGGCCTTGGGCAGCACCCGGCGGCCGACGATCGCGAGCAGTGCCGGCACCAGGGTCACCGCACCGATCGCGCAGATGGCGACGACCAGACCGGCGGCGAACCCCATCCGGGCGATGAGCGGGATGCCGGTGACGAACAGCGCCGAGATCGAGATGACGACGATCGCACCCGCGGCGAGCACGGCGACTCCGGTCGACCCGGCGGCGTGGCCGGCAGCGGTCACGGGATCCTCGCCTCGACGCAGCCGGTCGCGGAACCGCGCCACCATGAAGAGCGCGTAGTCGATGCCGGCACCGAGCCCGAGCATGACCACCAGCGTCGGCGCCACGCTCGGGATCGACACGAACGCCGAGACTCCGGTCAGGATGACCGTGCCGACGACCACGCTCACCAGGGCGGCGATGAGGCTGACCGCCATCGCCGTGATCGACCGGAACAGCAGGCTGAGGATGACGATCGCCCCGATGATGCCGATGACCTCGCCGATCGGCACCGCCCGAGGGCCCTGCAGGCCAACGAGATTCCCGCGGTAGGAGACTTCGAGGCCGTCGTCGGTGGCCGGCTCCATCGCCGCACGGAGGTCGTCGTAGACCCCGGCCGGCAGATCTCCGGCCGGCTCGTCGTGCTGCACCCCGACAAAGGCGATGCGGCCGTCGGGTGAGGTCTGCGGCGGCGTCACCGACTGCACCGACTCGACCTCGGACAGTGCCGTGAACGCTTCGCGGACCAGCGGTGCGGAGGCTCCGCCCTCGGCGAGCGCACCGTCGGCGGATGCCGCGACCACCACCTGGGTGATCTCGCCGGCCTGGCTGGGGAACCGCTCCTCGAGCAGGTCGGTCGCGGCCTGGCTATCGGCGCCCGGGATCGCGAAGTCGTCGGTGAACCCCGCGCCGCTCGACCCCGCGAGCCCACCGCCGGCGACGATGACGAACAGCACCGCTGCCACCGTGACCCACCGTCGGCGAGCGCAGGCCCGGGCGATCGCGCCGATCGTGCGTGCGAAGCGTCCACCGCTGCTGGAGGACGGCTCAGCAACGGGGCCAGGTGCCGTTGCATCAGTTGTTTCAAGCATGTGTTTGACCCTAGCATGGCCGACGATGACGACGACGCCAGAACGGCTGCTCTCCGCCACCGCCGGTCTTCTCGCGGAGCATGGAGCGAGCCGCGTGTCGCTGCGCGACATCACCGAGGCCGCCGGCGCCAACGTCGCCGCGGTCGGCTACCACTTCGGCTCCAAGGACGCACTGGTCTCGCGCGTCATCCGGGAGTCGCTCGAGGCGACGACGCGCGACCGGCGGGACGCGGTCATGGCGCTGGCCGAGGACGCCCCCCTTCCCGACCTGGTGCGCGCCTGGGTCGGCCACGGCCTCGGGCCGCCCGACCGGGACGAGCACCTGCCGTGGCGGGTCGTCGAACAGCAGCTCGCCGATCCCGACCCGGCCGTCCGGGCGGTCTTCGACGCTGCCTTCGCCGAGGTCGACGGCCTGCTCACCGCCCGGCTGCGGCGACACCTGCCCGACCTCTCCGACGCGGAGCTGCGGGTGCGGCAGCTGGCCGTCGTCGGGCTGATGGGCGGCACCACGGCCGTGCTCCGGCGCCAGCGCGGTATCGACCTGGACGCCACTGTCCGCGATGGACTGCTCGCTTTCATCGTCGGCGGGCTGGAAGCCCCTGCGACCATCGGTCGACGACCCGCGTCGGATGCCGCCACGCGGCGGGCCGTGAAGTCCCGGGGCAGCGCGTCGGGCGGGGCGCGGCGTCCGGGCTCCACCAGCGGGACGGGAGGCTCACGGCATCCGGGCTAGAGGCCGACCGTGACGCGGAAGACGAGCGGCACGGTGACGATCGCCAGCACGGTCTGGATGCCGGTGATCGACGCCATCAGCCGCGTGTCGCCGCCCATCCGGCCGGCCAGCACGAAGGCGCTCGGCGCGGCCGGCAGCGCGCAGACGACGACCACGGCCCCGAGCACGGCACCGGTGGCGCCGAGTGTTGCGGCGATGCCGGCCGCGGCACGAGGCAGCACCGCGAGCTTGACGACCGTCACGACGCCGATGTCGAGGGCGTCTCGCACCGGCACCCCCTGGAGGAACGGGTTGGTCAGCAGCTTGCGCCACAGCTGGGGCCGCGGCCGTCCGGGCTCGCCGTGGCCCTACCTGGCCAGCGCCACCACCGAGACGAGGTTGACCAGCGGCACCATGATCGCCGACGCGAGCGCGAAGGCGGCCACCCCGTCGTCGCCGTAGAGCGCCGACGCCAGGAGTAGGCCGATGTACGTGTTGAGCCGGATGCTGCCCCTGGAGCAGCGAGGTCACCCGGGGGCCGTCGGCACCCACGGCCCGCCAGGCGCCGACCACGACCGGCACGACGGCATCGAGGACCACGCTCACCCGGCCACCGTGCTGCGCTGCTTCTGTGCAGTTCAACCATGACAACGTGACCGGGGTCCACCTGTCGGCCGCGCTCGTGAACCATCTCGGGGAGGCCCGGTGGACCACGGCCGGTGTGGAGTCGCTGCTCCGCGCGAACGCGATCCGCCGGCCCGCGGTGTCGGCGAGCACCGTGGCGGCGCTGCGGCGGTGGGCCGGCCGGCTGCGCACGGTCTTCGAGGCTTCCGACGTCGAGGGTCGGTGCCGCGCGGTCAACGCGCTGCTCGCCGACGGCACCGCCGGCGTCTCCATCACCACGCACGGCGCGGCACGGCCGCACCTGCACTTCACCGCCGACGAGGATGACGTACTCGGCCGTGTCCGCGCCGTCACTTCGGGCGGGCTCGCCATCTTCTCGGTCGAGTCCGCCGGGCAGCGCCTGGGCGTGTGCGCGCGGCCCGGTTGCGGCACGGTGTTCGTCGACGTCAGCCGGGCCGGGCGGCGCCGCTACTGCAGCCCGCGCTGCGGCAACACCGACGCCGTGCACCGGATGCGGCTGGCCCGCATCGCTGCCGGTGCGACTCGGCAGGGCTAGCCACACCGGTCGGAGTCGCGAACGCGTGCGCACGGGCCGACCGGTCCGCGGCCGTGGTTGACGACAGCGACACATGCGTCATGGACATGACACCTGGCAGGTGACACCCCTGCCAGCCCGGACCGCACTGATCAGAACGGCGGCAGGTCGAGTGCTGGTGATGGTTCGGCGGCACGAGTCGATACCGCGGCAGCATCAGGCAGTGGGTCGGCATCGGCCGCATCAGTCAGTGGGTCGGCATCGGCCGCATCAGGCAGTGGGTCGGCATCGGCCACGGCATCATTGGACCTCCCTGCCGCACAAGCTGGTTCGGGTACACCTGGGGCGTCGGGTGTCGATTCGGGTCGCGGACTGAGCGCGGGGGTGACGCGGTGCGCGGGGTGAGTGCGGCGCACTGTACCGGTGGTGCTGACCCAGGTGATGTCGCCGTTGTCGTGGAGGGTGTAGCACCAGCGGCCGTGTTGCTTCATCCGGTGGTGCCGCCGGCACAGCGAGACCAGGTTGCCCGGTGAGGTCGACCCGCCCGGCCAGGGTGTGGTGTGGTCCAGGTCG
>JBOFBK010000288.1:0-2359 GCA_051645525.1 Dermatophilaceae bacterium
GCACTCGAGCGTCATCCGGACGACGGTCAGGCGCGCCCGGCAGCGGCGCGGCTGCGGCGACTGAGGCTGTCGATGACGACGGCGAGCAGCAGCACGGCTCCGGTGACGATGAACTTGACGTTGGCCTCGACGGAGAGCAGGTCCAGCCCGTTGGAGATCGACCAGATGACGAGGATGCCGAGCAGCGCCGAGTACGCCGAGCCGCGCCCGCCGAAGAGCGACGTGCCGCCGATGACCGCGGCGGCGATGGCGTTGAGGTTGGTGTCGGCGCCGCCGCTGCTCTGGTTGGCCGACGCGAGCCGGGCCGCAGCGAGGATGCCGCCGAGCGCGGCGAACGTCGAGCAGAGCGTGAAGACGGAGAGGTAGACCCTGCGGACGTTGATGCCGGCCCGGCGGGCGGCCTCGACGTTGCCGCCGATGGCGAGCACCGACCGGCCCCAGGTGGTGCGCCGGATGGCGAGGTCCATGAGGACGACGAGCCCGAGGAAGGTCAGCACCATGACCGAGACGCCGCGGTCGCGGCCGAGCACGGTGACGGCGACGAGAAGCAGCGCAGCCAGGCCGCCGGCCCGGATGGCGAGCATGAGCACCGGGATGGTCGACAGCCCGGCCTGAGACCGGCGCGCGTTGACGCGCAGCCGAGTGAGCAGGTAGAGCGCAGGAAGCGCCACGGCAAGGGCGAAGGAGACGGCGTCGGGGAGGAACTGCTGCGACGCGAACCGCACCAGCGAGGACTCGAACGGGATGTTGATGGTGCCGTCGGTGCCGAGCACCCGCAGCTGCAGGCCGAGCAGGGCGAGCAGACCGGCCAGGGTGATGACGAAGCTCGGCACCCCGAACCGGTTGAACAGCAGGCCGTAGAGCAGACCCGAGAGTGCTCCCACACCGAGCGCGGCGAGCAGCGACACCCAGATGCCGACTCCGTTGTTCACGAACATCACCGCGAGCACCGCAGCCGACAGGCCGGACATGGAGCCCACCGACAGGTCGATCTCGCCGAGCAGCAGCACGAGCACGATGCCGATGGCGATGACGCCGACCGGCACCATCTGGATCGTCAGGTTGACCAGGTTGCGGGAGGACAGGAACGCCGGGTTGAGCGCGTAGAAGACTCCCCAGATCAGCACCAGCCCCACCACCACCGGCAGCGAGCCGAGGTCGCCCGACCGCAGCCGGCTCAGCGTGGCGGAGAGCCATCCTCCGAGACCCTGACTGGCGATGAGCCGCTCGTCCTGCAGGTCGGCGGGCACTGCGGCCGCGGTGGGGTCGGCGACGGTGGCGGCGGTCTCCGGTGACTGGCTCACGACTGCTCCTTCGGACGGCGCGCGGCGCGGGCGGTGACGGCGTTGGTGGTGGCCCCGGTGATGGCGGCGATGATCTCCTGCACGCTGGTGTCGGCCACGCGGAACTCGCCGTTGTTGCGGCCGAGCCGGAGCACCGCCACCCGGTCGGCGACGGCCATGACGTCGGACATGTTGTGACTGATGAGGATGACGCCGAGCCCGTTCTCGCGCAGCCGTTCCACGAGGTTGAGCACCTCGGCGGTCTGGGCCACGCCGAGTGCGGCGGTGGGCTCGTCGAGCATGACGACCTTGGGCTTGCCGAGCAGGCTGCGGGCGATGGCCACGGTCTGGCGCTGACCACCGGAGAGACTGGCGACCGGGATGCGCACGCTCGGGATCTTGGCGCTGAGCTCGCGGAGCAGGCGCCACGACTCCTTCTCCATGGTCACCTCGTCGAGCGCGGCGGCGCGTACGACCTCGTTGCCGAGGAAGAGGTTGCCGACGACGTCGAGGTTGTCGCAGAGCGCGAGGTCCTGGAACACCGTGGCGATGCCGAGCCGCTGTGCCTCCGACGGCGAGGTGATCGTGACCGGTGCGCCGTCGAAGACCACCTGGCCCTCGTCGGGCGCGTACACCCCGGCGATGGCCTTGACGAGGGTGGACTTGCCGGCACCGTTGTCGCCGACCAGTGCGACGACCTCGCCGGTCTCGACGTGGAAGTCGATGTCCTTGAGCGCCTGGACGGCGCCGAAGCGCTTCGAGATGCCGGTCATCGACAGCACCGGCGCGAGAGTGGTGGTGGTGGTGGTCATCTGCGGCTCACTCCTTCGTGAGGACGGCAGGGAGCGGGCGGCCCCGACGACGTGGACGATCGTGGCACCGACGAGGTGAACGACAGGCGCGAACGGCACCGGCTGGAGATCACGGACGCCCGGCCCGAGCGGCCGGTGCCCTCGAGTACCAGTAAATTTCTCTTGCTATTGGATATTTCTTATCTGCAACATTTTTTACACTTGGCTCTATCGAATCAACTTTTAAACTTTTTACAGTTTTATCCATATAACCCATTCCAATAT
>JBOFBK010000289.1:0-11682 GCA_051645525.1 Dermatophilaceae bacterium
GGAGATGCCGTCGCCTCCGCGCCGTCGTCGACCACGACCACCGTCGTCCGGCCGTCGCTCAACCTCACCAAGGTGGCGACCGTGACCAACGGACCGGCCCGCGACGGGACGTACCGGGCCGGGTACGTCGTCCAGGTGACGAACAGCGGCCCGGTGGCCGGTAGCTACGGGCCGATCACCGACACCCCGTCCTTCGCGGCCAACCTCCCGGTGCTCGGCGCATCCTGGTCCGGGCAGGCCACCGGATCGGCCACCGGCGCCGGGCCGTTCACCATCGGCGCCGCGAACACCACGATTGCCGCCGGCGCCACCCACACCTACTCCGTGGTCATCGACTACTTCTACGCCGACCAGACCCCGATCTTCGGCTGCGGCGGCCCCGGCACCGCGGTCCACAACCGGGCCGACCTGCCTGCGGGGCAGGAGGCCGGCCCGGCGACCGACAACACGGGATGCGTCACGCCGGCGCTCCCGCCGTCGCCCAACCTCTTCCTCGTCAAGTCAGCCGGGCCGGTCCAGGACCTCGACGGCAACGGCCCGGACGTGGGCGACACCATCACCTATTCGTTCACCGTGCGGAACACGGGCAACGTCGACCTCACGGCGATCGCCCTCACCGACCCCAAGCTGTCCGGGTCGCCGATCACCTGCCCGGCCACCACACTGCCCGGTGGTGGCTCGGCGCAGATGACCTGTTCCTCGGCCAGCTACACCCTGACCCAGGCCGACGTCGACGCCGGGGCGGTGACCAACCTGGCCAGCGTCACCGGGGTCGCCCCCAACGGCACCCGTGTCTCGGACACCTCCGGTGCGTCGACACCGATCCCGTCGAACCCGAGCCTGACGCTGACCAAGACGGCCGCGGTCACCGACGTGAACGGCAACGGAGCCACCGACCTCGGCGACCGCATCGCCTGGTCGTTCGTGGTGCGCAACACCGGCACGGTGACGCTGACCTCGGTGGCGGTGAGCGACCCGCGGGCCGGCACGGTCACGTGCCCGACCACGACGCTCGCCCCCGGCGCGCAGACCACCTGCGCCGCAGCCGCATACACGATCACCCAGGCCGACGTGGATGCCGGCGTGGTGAGCAACACGGCGACCTCCAGCGGGCGTGCCCCGGGCGGCGCCCCGGTCGCCTCCAACACCTCGACCGCCGAGACCCCGGTCGCGCAGGTCGACGGGCTGGCGCTCACCAAGACCGCAGCGGTGACCGATCTCGACGGCAACGGCACCGATCTCGGCGACACGATCCGCTGGACCTTCACGATGACGAACTCGGGGACGACGACGGTGTCGTCGGTGGCGGTGAACGACCCGCTCGCCGGCAGCGTCAGCTGCGCCGCGTCATCCTTGGCGCCGGGTGCGTCGACGACCTGCACCGCAGCGGCATACGCGATCACCCAGGCCGATGTGGATGCCGGTCAGGTGGTGAACACCGCCACCGCGAGCGGCCGGGATCCGGCGGGGGCGACCGTGACCTCGCCGTCGGCGTCGTCGACGACCCCGGTCACGCAGGCGTCGTCGCTGTCGTTGACGAAGTCGGCGACCCGGGTGGATGTCAACAGTGACGGCCTGTTCAACGTCGCCGACCGCATCCAGTGGTCGTTCGACGTGCGGAACACCGGCACCACCACGATCACCGCGGTGGCGATCACCGACCCCCGCGCCGGGACGGTGACCTGCCCGGTGACCACACTCGCCCCGGGCGCCCAGACCACCTGCACCGCAGCGCCCTACCAGATCGTCCAGGCCGACCTCGAGGCCGGCTCGGTGACCAACACCGCGACAGCGCGGGGCACCGGCCCCGGCGGCGCCACGGTGACGTCGGCGCCGTCGAGTGTCACGACACCGCTGGACCAGGGCCCGGCGATGGTGCTGACGAAGAACGCCACCGTCACCGACGTGAACGGCAACGGCGTCACCGACCGGGGCGACCGCATCACCTACACCTTCACGGTGCGCAACATCGGCAACGTCACCCTCAACACGCTGACCATCAACGACCCGAAGGCCGGGGCCGTCACCTGCGCCGCGACCACCCTCGCCCTCGGCGCCTCGACCACCTGCACCGCGACCAACCCCTACGTCATCACCCAGGCCGACGTCGACGCCGGTGCCGTCACCAACACCGCTCAAGGTCGAGCCCGCTCGCCCCTCAACCTCCCGGTCGTCTCGCCGAGCCAGTCGGTCACCACTCCCGTGACCCAGACGCGGGGGATGACGCTGACCAAGACCGCCGCGGTCACCGACGTGAACGGCACCGTGTTCACCGACCAGGGCGACCGCATCGCGTGGTCCTTCGTGGTGCGCAACACCGGAACCGTGACGCTGACCTCGGTGGGCGTGAGCGACCCCCGCGCCGGCACGGTCACCTGCTCGGTCACCACCCTCGCCCCCGGCGCGCAGACCACCTGCACCGCAGCGGCATACACGGTCACCCAGGCCGACGTCGACGCCGGAGTGGTCGCCAACACCGCGGTCGCGGCCGGGCGCGACCCGCAGGGCGGCACGGTGACGTCACCGTCATCCAGCACGAACACGCCGGTGAACCAGGCGTCGGGCGTCGACGTGCAGAAGAGCGGCGTGCTCACCGATCTCGACGGCAACGGCCCCGAGCTCGGCGACCTCATCACGTGGACCATCACGGTGCGCAACCCCGGCACGACCACCATCACCGACATCGCGGTGACCGACATCGGGGCAGGTCCGCCGACCTGCCCGTCCACCAGCCTCGCCGGTGGTGCGTCGATGGTGTGCACCGTGCCGCCGTACACCGTCGACGTCGACGACATGGACGGTACCGGGGCGACGAACATCGCTGAAGTACGGGCGAGCTCGCCCCAGGGACCGCTGTTCGACAGTGTCTTCGCGTTCGTCCCGGTCGACCCGGTGACGTCGGTCTCCCTCGCGAAGTCGGCCGCCGTGACCGACGTCGACGGCGACGGGCGCACCGGTGTCGGCGACCAGGTGCGGTGGAGCTTCGTCGTGACGAACACCGGCAACACCTCCGTCTACGGCGGCGCCATCAGCGACCCGCTCGCCGGCCCGGTCAGCTGCGAGCGGGACGACCTTCCGTGGTTCCAGGTGCGGTGGCTGCCGGGCGAGAGCTTCACCTGCACCGCCGACGCGCCCTACACCATCACCCGTGACGATGCCGTCGCCGGAGTGCTGAGCAACACCGCGGTCGCGAACGTCATCGACGCGGTCGAGGAGCCGCTCTCCTCCGCACCGGCCTCCACCGACACCCCGGTGACCCAGGAGCCCGGCCTCGGCCTGGTCAAGCGGGCGGCGCCGGACGACGGTGGCGACGGCCGGCTCGAGCTGCTCGACACGGTCACGTACACCTTCGAGGTGACCAACACCGGCACGGCGACGGTGACCGGCCTGACGATCGACGACCCGATGGTCTCCCGGCTCGGCCCGATCTCCTGCCCGGTGGCCACGTTGGCAGCCGGTGCCTCCACCACGTGCACCGGGTCGATCACGGTGTCCCAGAGCGACGTCGACGCCGGTGAGATCCGAAACACCGCCACGGCGGGAGGGCGTACGCCGGGCGGTGAGCCGGTAGAGTCCGACCCGTCGAGCGTCGTGACCCCGGTCGACCAGCTCGACGCCATCCTGCTGACCAAGTCCGCCGACCTCGACGACCTCGACGGCAACGGCCCGGATGCCGGTGACGAGATCCGGTGGGCCTTCACCGCCACCAACACCGGCACCACGACCCTCGACGAGGTCGTCATCGAGGACCCGCTCGCCGGCCGGGTGAGCTGTGTAGCCGACCGGCCCGACGAGGCGTTCCTGCTCGATCCCGGCGAGACCCGATCCGACTGCTTTGCCGAGCAGCCGTACACGGTCACCCAGGCCGACGTCGACGCCGGTGCCGTCGAGAACACCGCGACCGCGAGCAGCCCCACTCGCGACGGAGGCTCGGTGACCTCGAACGTGGCGTCCACGCTGACTCCGTTCCCGCGCGACGGTGCTCTGACCCTTACCAAGACGGCGACCGTCGTGGACGACGGCGATGGCGTCACCGATCTGGGAGACGTCATCCGGTGGACCTTCGAGGTGACCAACACCGGTGTGACGACCGCGACCGGCGTGGCCGTGGACGACCCGTTCGCCGGCATCGTCACCTGCGGCACGACGACACTCGCGCCCGGCGCGTCGACCGCGTGCACCGTCGAGGAGCTCGTCATCGGGCAGAGCGACGTCGACCGTGGTGTGGTGAGCAACACCGCGGTCGCTCGGGCGACGGCCGCCGGTGCCGACGTGCTCTCGGCGCCTGCCTCGACCGACACCCCGGTGGCGCAGACGCGGTCGCTGGCGGTGACGAAGACGGCCGCCCCGAACGACGTGAACGGCGACGGCGCCATCGACGCCGAGGACACCATCGACTTCGCCTTCGAGGTCACCAACACCGGCACGGTGACCATCACCGGCCTCGCCGTCGAGGACCCGGCCGTCGGCACCGTGACCTGCCCATCGACGACGCTGGCACCCGGTACGTCGATGACCTGTCGTGCCGACGAGCCTTACTCTCCCAGCCTTCGGGACATGGATGCCGGGGTGGTCGTCAACGTGGCCACGGCCGTCGGCACCGGCCCGGGCGGAGCGCCGATCCGGTCCGAGCCGTCGTCCACCGAGACCCCGCTCGACCAGCGTCTCGGGCTGAGCCTGACCAAGCAGGCCGAGGTCACCGATGTCGACGGCGACGGCGCGGTGGGCCTCGGCGACACCATCACCTGGACGTTCCTCGTCACCAACACCGGCAACGTGACGCTCGACCGAGGGGTCGTCGACGACCCGCTCGCGGGCCCGCTCGACTGCATCACCGAGTTCCGGTTTCCCGGCCCGGTCGTGATCGTCCCGGACGAGACCTGGACCTGCGTCGCCACCACCCCGTACGTCATCACCCAGGCCGATGTCGACGACGGCGTGGTCACCAACACCGCCACCGTCCGCGCGTTTACCGGTGGCGGCGACCTGCCGGTGGTCTCGAACCCGTCGTCGACCGAGACGGTCATCGGCAGCACCTCGGCGCTGACCCTGACCAAGACCGCGACGGTCGCGGATGACGGTGACGGCGCCGTCGGGGTCGGCGACGTCATCCGCTGGACGTTCGAGGTGACCAACGCCGGCACCGCGACGGTCTCCGACATCGTCGTCGACGACCCGCTGGCCGGGGCGGTGACCTGTGGCGCCACCACGCTGGCGCCCGGGGCGACCACGACCTGTGCGGCCGACGCCGAGTACCCGATCGCCCAGGCCGACGTCGACGCCGGTGAGGTGGTCAACGTCGCCACGGCATCCGGGCCGAGCGTCGGCGGCCCGGTCACCTCGTTCGCCGCCACGACGACCACGCAGATCCCGCGGCGTCCGGCGCTGACGCTCGCCAAGACGGGCTCGGTCACCGACACGAACGACAACGGTCGCACCGACGCCGGTGACGAGATCCTCTGGACCTTCGTCGTCGAGAACACCGGCAACGTCACCCTCCGCGACGTCGTCGTCGACGACCCGCGGGTCGCCGACGTGGAGTGCACCGGCCCGGGATCCACGTCGGGTGCGGTCCCGGTCCTCGACGTGGCATCCTCGCTGGCCTGCACGGCGATGTCGCCGTACGTCATCACCGAATCAGATGTGGATGCCGGTGAGGTCACCAACACGGCGACGGCCGGTGGTCAGGCCCCGGATGGAGCGGCGGTCACCAGCTCGCCGGCGACCGCCGAGGTCGCCGTGGACCAGACCCGACGGCTCGCCCTGGTCAAGCGCCCCGCGACGCGGGACGCGAACGGCGACGGGCGCATCACCGCCGGTGACATCATCGCGTGGGCGTTCACGGTCACCAACGAGGGCACCGTCACGATGCGCGACATCGAGGTCGACGACCCGACCGCCGGCCCGGTCACCTGTGCCGACACCACCCTGGCCCCGGGCGAGAGCACCACCTGCCGCACCGACCGCGAGCGGCCGATCACCGCCGCCGAGGCCGCCGCCAAGCGGATCCGCAACGTCGCCACCGCCTCGGCCGGTGACTCGGTCGGCACGATCGTGTCGTCGGCGGAGGCCACGGCGGAGGTCGTTGTCAGCGCGGCCACCCCACCGGCGACGCCGAGCGGCTCGCCGACCCCGCCACCGACCTCGATACCGACTCCGCGGCCGGGCGACGGGCCAGTCGGCGGGTCGGGCCCGCTCGCGTCGACCGGTGCCGCCGGCCTGGGCGTCCTCGTCGGCGGTGGCACCTCCGCCCTGCTCCTCGGCGCCTGGCTCATCGTCGTCGCGCGCCGCCGCCGGCAGGACGGGGCGCGATCGTGACCGTCATCCGCCCCAGCACACCACCCGGCCCCAACACACCAACCGTCTCGTCGTCATCCGCCTGTCCATCCCATTCCGCACCACGTCAGGGAGCTGTCATGAGCACCGTCGCCCGCACCGCCACCGCCCTCACCAGCCTGCTGCTGCTCGCCACCGCCTGTTCCGGCGGCGAGCAGGACGCCAGCCCGAAGCCCTCGCAGTCCACCTCGGCGCCGGTCGTGCGCGTCACGCCTCCGGCCGAGAACATCGTCAACGAGCCGGCCGCCCGCAAGGACGTCACCCAGCAGGGGTGCAAGGCCACCGACGGTGGCTGGGCCGCGTCGGGCACGGTGCGCAACTCGACGACAAAGGAGGCGGCCTACACCATCGTGGTCAGCTTCACGAACTCGAAGTCGACGGTGCTCGCTCGCGGCACCCAGAAGCTGAAGGTGGCGCCCGGAAAGAGCGCGAAGTGGTCGGCGTCGGCGAAGTTCGAGGCACCCAAGGACATCGTGTGCGTCCTGCGGGGCGTCGACCGCACCTGACACCGGCTCGTCGGCTCAGCTGGGCGTCGTCCACAGCCGAAGTCGCAGGCCTACGACATCGTCGACGTTCCGGCACACCGGTGTTGTTCCACGGGGCGCAGGTGTGCTGTGGGATTAGGTGGGCGAGGGCGAGAAGGGCCACCGGCATTGGTATCCCTGAGAGCTCACCAGCCGAGCGGCTGGTGGCGAGACGCGCCGCATCCCCAACCGCGTCAGAGGGTGTCGGGTAGATCCTGGTCGACCACGGCGTCGAGATCGGCCATCGACCGCGCTCGGTCGATCTGCGGCACCTTCGGGTCGGCCGACCCGCGCTCGTCCCGGCTGACGAAGGTCCGGTGCGGCCGGACGGCGCGGCGGGCGTGGCGGCCGATGAAGGCGAGGAAGCGGGTCTGGACATCGGCGTCATCCGGCACCTCGACCCGCGGGCCGTACTGGCCGCTGGACCGCATCGCCTCCTCCACCGGTTCCATGCCGGCGAGCATCGCCGCGCAGCGGACGGGGTCGAGGGTGTCGTCCTGGCCGGTGGCGCGGGCGAGGTCCCAGGAGTGCATGAACACGTCGGCGGTGAAGAACCGCGAGACCGCGACGGGCAGCGGCAGCTCACCGGTGCGTGCGTGGGAGAAGACCACCTCGGTGGTGGCGGGGTCGTCGAGGAGGGCCTGGACGGCATCCGAGAAGGTGCGCCATGCGGCGGCCGGGTCGTCGTCGACCGGTGGCCCACCCGGCAGCCGGATGCCGGTGCCCGACTCGAGGAAGCCGGGGAACCAGCCGACGAGGTGGCGCACGATGTCGCGGGCGGTCCATCCCGCGACCGGGGAGGGGGAGGACCAGGTCTCGTCGTCGCGCACGCCCTCGACGAGCGCGGTGAACCGGCCGGCGATCTCGCGGTACTCCTCGGCGGGTGACTGATCGGGGGTCATCGCACGCTCCGTTCGGCGAGAGGTGTGGTGGTGTCAGGACAGACTGCCCGTCCGCCACCGACTCATCGGCCGTGTCGCGACCGTGGCGTGGCGGTGGCGTGGCGGTGATCGCGCACGAGGGAGCGCTGATGCTCGGGTCGGGGCTCGTCCGGCCGGACTCGCGACCGCCACTCCGGGTGCCACGCAAGGACGAGCACGGTCGCTGTCGTGCTACACGCGTGGCATGCTGGTGGCATGGCACGGGTAAGAGTGAGCACGACGGTGGACGCCGAACTGCTGGCCGGCGCCCGCCGCGTGCACGGCACCGGCACGGATGCGTCACTGCTCGAGGCCGCGCTCGAGGCATTGCTCCGCGACCACCGCGAGGCGGAGGTCGACGTCGCCTACGCGACGGCTTACGGCGCGACGACTGACACCGCAGTCGACGAGTGGGGCGACCTGGGCGAGTTCCTCGACGCCGCTCGCCGCCGCTGACGATGGAGCTGCCGGAGCGCGGCGACGTCTGGTGGGCCGACCTCGACGACGCAGGACGACGGCCGGTCGTCGTGCTCAGTCGGGATGCCGCGATTCGAGGGCGTCGTCGATGCCTCGTCGCGGCATGCAGCACCAGCAGGCGAGGGCTGCCCAGCGAGGTCGCGCTCGAGCCCGGTGACGACCCCGTGCCGCGCGCGTGCGTCATCCAGCTCGACGCCGTGACCGACGTGCCGGTGCGAGTACTGACCACCCGGCTCGGCCGGCTCGGTGTGCACCGCATGCGCGAGGTCTGTGCCGCGCTCGCGGTCGCCACCGCCTGTGGTTGACCCGGCGCTGGTCCTGTCGGGTCGACGTGGCACGCCCTGGCGGCGGTTGCGGCCGAGGCAGGATGTCGACGAGAGATGGCACGCGGGTGGGTCGACCGGTCGGCGGTGCGCGCCCGACCATTGTCCCGCCACTGTCCCACCCGAGGAGACCTGATGACCGCCACGCTTCCGTCACGGACTCCTGTTACGGAGTACCCGCCGGCCGACCCTGTCGACGCCGTCGAACACTTCGCCGCGCTGCTGCGGTTCGAGACCGACTGCTGGGACGTGCACGAGGAGCTCGCCACCGGCGCACCGTCGTTCGTGCTGCTCGACGTGCGTGGCCCGGCAAGCTTCGCGGCGGGGCACGTCCCCGGTGCGCGCAGCCTCCCGCACGGCCGGATCACCGAGCGCAACCTCGCGGAGTTCCCGCCCGACACGGTGTTCGTCACCTACTGCAACGGGCCGCACTGCAACGGCGCCGACCGGGGCGCGCTGCGACTCGCGCGGCTCGGCCGGCCGGTCAAGAAGATGATCGGCGGCATCGAGGGCTGGAAGGACGAGGGCTTCGACCTCGAGACGTCCTGACGGCGCGGTGCCGAGGCGGTGCGTCATCCGTCGTGCATCCATGACGTGCACGGTCGCACGCACCACCGACACGGCCGGGGAAGGATGGTCGACCACGACGCGAGGAGGCCTGCCGGATGACGTCACCCGTCGCCCTGCCCGACCCCGCCACGGCAGTGGCCTGGCCGCGCCGCACCGAGCGGTGCGTCCTGCGACTGATCACCCGCGACGACACCGATGCCGTGTGGTCGTTCCGCCGGCTTCCCGAGGTGACCCGGTATCTGACGCACGAGTCGTTGACCAAGGCGGAGGTCGCCCAGCGCATCGCCGAGCGGGTCGCCGGCGCACCACCGATCGGCGGCCGGCTCCTTCGCGGCGTCGCCGTCGACATCGGAGGCCGTCTGGCAGGCGATGCCATGCTCCGGGTGCAGGCCGACGACGGCGGCCGTCCGGAACTGTGGATCGGCTACGCCTTCCACCCCGATGTGCACGGCCACGGGTTCGCGACCGAGGTGGCCCGGGAGCTGGTCGCGGTCGGCCGGGAGATACGGCTGCCGGTGTCGGCCGATGCGTACGAGGACAACACCGCATCGCTGCGGGTGCTCGCCAAGGCCGGGCTGGTGCCGGTTGGCACGGACGAGCACGACGGCCGGACCCTCGTCGTCTGTGGCCAGCCGGGGGCGCCTCGCGTGTGAGGATGGCCGGATGACGACGAGAAGAGTCGGGGACACCGAGGTCGGCGCCGTGGGGTTCGGGGCGATGCAGCTCGACGGGCACCCCGAGCGTGCCGAGGCCACGGTCAGGGCTGCCCTCGACGGTGGCGCGACGCTGGTCGACACGGCCATCGCGTACGGGCCGGCCGGGCTCGGCGCCGCGACGATGGGCGAGAACGAGCGGCTGCTCGCCGGCATCCTCGACCGCCTCGGTGCCCGCGGCCAGGTGCTCGTCGCCACCAAGGGCGGCCACACCCGCACCGACAGTGGCGGCTGGGACGTCGACAGCAGCGCCGACCACCTGCGCTGGGCCGTCGACCAGAGCCTCGCCAACCTCGGCGTCGACCAGGTCGACCTCTACCAGCACCACCGGCCCGACCCCAAGGTGCCGTACGCCGAGGTCATGGGCACGATGAAGGAGATCGCCGACTCCGGCAAGGTGCGCATGGTCGGCATCTCCAACGCCGACCCCGAGCAGATCCGGCTGGCCCACCGGACCCTCGGTGACGCGTTGGTCAGTGTGCAGAACGAGTACTCGCCGCGGTTCCGCTCCAGCGAGCCCGAGCTGCGGCTCTGCGCCGAGCTCGGGCTCGCGTTCCTGCCGTGGAGCCCGCTCGGCGGAGCGGGTGGCGCCGCCCGGCTCGGCGAGCGGCACACCGCTTTCGAGACGGTCGGTGCCGAGCTCGGCGTGAGCGCGCAGCGGGTGGCGCTGGCCTGGATGCTCGCGGCGTCACCGGTCGTCATCCCGATCCCCGGGGCGAGCCGGCCGGAGTCGATCGCCGACTCGATGAAGGCCGCCGATCTCACCCTGGATGACGACCAGCTGGCTCGTCTGGACGCCGCCGCCTGAGCCCGCTCCCGTGGGCGCGACGGCGGCAGCGCATGTTTGTCTCGCCGCGTGGGTCCGTCTCGTTGGGTGGATCTCGGCTCGCGTGTCTGTCGACGATGCCACCGTGCACACCGGCGATCCCGGTTCGACCCGAGGAGTGAGCATGCCCGACCGGCCGGAGATCGTCTGCATCTGCGGCTCGACCCGGTTCATGGACGAGATGCGTGCGGCGAACCGTGAGCTGACCCTCGCGGGCGTCATCGTCGTCGCGCCCGGGGTGTTCTCGCGCGCGGATGACGGCGAAGCTGACGACGTGATCATCACCGACGAGCAGAGGACTGCGCTGGCCGAGCTCCATCTGAGCAAAATCGACCTTGCTGACCGGGTTCTCGTCGTCAACCCCGGCGGGTATGTCGGCGAGTCCACGAGCAGGGAGATCGCGTATGCCCGCGCGCTCGGCACGCCGGTCTCGTTCACCGAACCTGCCTGATCGGCAGGCGCGGGCGAGATCGTGACGCCGGCAGTGCGTTCCGGTCGGCATCGGAGGCGTGCGGCCGGAGGTGATGCCCGGCGCGGGCGATGACCGGCCGGCATTCACCGCAGTCGACGCGATGAGTGCGGACCGTGGGAGGTGATGCCCGGCGTGGGCGACGACCGGGCCGGCATCACCGGCGGAGGGTCGTCGGCGCGGGGGCCACAGCCTGGTCGCCGGTGGTGCGCGGCATCCTCGGGCACCCGTCGCTCTCGGTGTTGAGGTGCGCCTTTCGGTCGGCGAGTCGCCCTGCAGTTCAGTCTAATTCGGCCCCTCAGGGCTTTAATTCAGATGTATGTTCGGGTACAATGAGGGCATGGATCGGGGAGGTGTCAGCGACGAGATCGCGGAGCTGCGTGCTCGGTGCGTTGCGCTCGGGCGCCGGCTCGTCGATGAAGGTTCGGGTCTGTCGGTGGTGGAGGCGTTCGAGGTGGCGGGTGAGTTGCAGGGGGTGGTGAACGCGGCAGAAGGTGCGCAGGCGGTGGTGTTGGGGTGGGGGG
>JBOFBK010000290.1:0-10905 GCA_051645525.1 Dermatophilaceae bacterium
GTGGTCGCCGGCCTGGCGGTGCTCCCGGTCGATGGTGGCGAGACCGCCGCCATGACGACGCGACCGCCGCGGCTCGTCGGAGCCCCGCCGCGTCGCCGCTCGGCATAGCGCTTTCCGGAGGCTTCAAGCGGTCCGTCGACGTCGATCGAACAGGGCGGGTGATCGACCGGTCGTCGTCGGTCTCACCTGACCGAGCCTCGGCGGAGTACGGCGAGAGCGTGGAACGCACGGGCACCGTGCCCACCCTCATGGCCAGGTCGGGCTGGGTGGTGTGCTCTCGGCACCCGCGCTGCTCGGCACCGTCGCCGCGTCGAGAGGGAGAGAGCTGCGGTGCCACGCCATCCGGGCACCGCGTGGTCGGCGGCTTCGAGAGCGCCGCCGTGCACACACCACTCACAGCCGCAACGTCGGTAATCGCTTTCTCAGAACCGCGACGACGCTCCGAGTGGCCGAGCCCTGCCCGGGCCTCTGACGCGACCGATTCAGGCGGTTGTGCACGCTCCGACCGGGGCTTACAGTGTGGATCGCACTGCCAGTAATCGATTCCTCTGCGGAACCGCCTGCAGGGTGGTGATTCATGGCTCTCTGGAACACCTCAGCGTGGAGGAAACAGTGACACGGAAGACGAGATTGACCGCGGTCGTCGCGTTCGCCGCCAGCCTCGGGCTTCTGGCCGGATGTGGCAGCGGGGACGATCAGGCCGGTGGGAAGACCGAGCTCGACGTCTGGCTGTTCGGCGGCATGGGCCTCGACGAGGTCATCGCGCAATACGAGAAGGAAAACCCCGACATCGACATCACCGTCAAGGCGGGCAGTTCCGACGAGCAGGCGCAGGCGCTGACCACGGCGCTCGCCGGTGGCAATGTGCCCGATGTAGCTGCAATCGAGGGCAGCTACCTCGGCCAGTTCAAGGCTCAGCCGCAGAACTTCGTCGACCTCAGCGATCTCGGCGCGAAGGACATCGAGGGCGAGTACCTCGACTGGCGCTGGGCGCAGGGCGTCGCCGCCGGCGGAGAGGTGATCGGCATCCCGACCGATGTCGGTGGTCTCGCAGTCTGCTATCGCAAGGATCTGTTCGCCGCGGCGGGCCTCCCCTCCGAGCGAGACCAGGTGAGCGCACTGTGGCCCACGTGGGAAGAGTTCATCGAGGTCGGTAAGCGGTACAAGGCGAAGACCGGCAAGGGCATGATCGACACCATCGCCTATGCCGTGAACAACCCGTCGGTCCGGCAGGGCGACGCGATGTACTACGGCGACGACGACAAGCTGATCTATGACTCCAACCCGATCGTGCGCGAGTCCTTCGACCTGGCCGTCAAGGCGATTCCGATGTCGGCGAAGATCAAGCCGTTCAGCGAGGAGTGGAACGCCGCGCTGAACAACGGCGACATCGCCACCGTGCCGTGCCCTGCGTTCATGATGAACTACCTCCAGCAGCAGGCGCCGAAGACCAAGGGCAAGTGGGACATCGCGGCCGTGCCAGGGAATACCGGCAACGCCGGTGGCAGCCAGCTCGCCATCCCCGCGAAGTCCGACTCCCAGAAAGAGGCGTACGCCTTCACGACGTGGTTGCTCGCACCGGAGCAACAGTTGTCGGTGTTCAAGAAGCACGGCAACTTCCCATCCACCACGAAGCTCTACGACACTTCTGAGATCAACGACTTCACGAACCCCTTCTTCGGCGACGCGCCAGTCGGGAAGATCTACACCGAGAGCGTCAAAGCGATCAAGCCGATCTACGAAGGCCCGGAGCAGCGAGTCATCGACTCTGCAATCGTCAGCACCATCGATCAGGTCGAAGCCGGCCAGCTCGACGGCGCCTCCGGGTGGGAGGCCGCGATGAAGGCCGTGAAGAGCGCGCTCAAAGGCTGAAAACTCGGGCGGGCCGGTACCTCACAATGGGGTTACCGGCCCGCCCGTCGCCGGTGAAAGGAGTGACCTCGTTGTCCATCGCCACCCCGTCGAAGTGGTCTTCTCTGGCCAAGCCCGGCGGTGCGCCACAGCCACGGCCGGCCCGACGGGTGCGGGCGACATCATGGCCCGATCGCGTGGCTCCGTACGCTTACCTGGCGCCCTTCTTCGTGGTCTTCGCGGTGTTCGGGCTGATTCCCACAATATTCACGTTCTACGTCGCGCTGTTCGACTGGAACCCGATCGGCGAGCGCACGTTCGTCGGGTTCGAGAACTTCGCGACGCTCTTCGATGACGACCGATTTTGGAACGCCCTGCGCAACACGTTCAGCATCTGGGCCATCTCCACGGTGCCGCAGCTGCTGCTGGCACTGGCGCTCGCCCAGCTGCTCAACAACGTGAGGCTCCGCTTCGCGATCTTCTTCCGGATGTCGATGCTCGTTCCCTACATCACCTCGGTGGTAGCCACCACTGTTGCGTTCGCCTCGATCTTCGGCCGCGACTACGGGCTGATCAACGCGGCGTTGAGTGTGGTCGGGTTGGGCCCGATCGACTTCACGACCAACACCGTCGCCAGTCACGTGCTGGTGTCCACCATGGTGCTCTGGCGCTGGTTCGGCTACAACACGCTCATCTATCTGGCCGCGCTGCAGGCGATCCCCAAAGAGATGCACGAGGCCGCTGCCGTCGATGGCGCAGGCCCGGTTAAGCGTTTCTGGTTCGTCACCATCCCGTCGCTACGACCGGTCATCATCTTCACCGTCATCGTCTCGACGATCGGCGGGCTGCAGATCTTCACCGAGCCACTGCTGCTGTCGACGCCCGACCTCACCGGTGGCGCTGGGCGACAGTTCCAGACGCTGACCCTCTTCATGTACGAGCAGGGCTTCGGCAACTTCAAGTTCGGTTACGGCAGCGCCATCGGCGTGGTCCTGTTCTTGTTGATCGTCGCGTTCTCGATCGTCAACTTCCTGCTCTCGCGACGCATCTCCTCAGACCGGTGAACGGACGGGAACCATGACCCTCGTGAATGACCCCTCGACCCGGCCGTCCGGGGTTCCGCGCCGGCGGCAGTTCGCCGGTCGGGTGCACTGGTGGACCTACCTGCTGCTCGGCATCGCCGTGTTCGTGTGTGTGTTCCCGCTGTACTGGATGTTCGTGGTCGCCTCGAACGACTCGGCCGCGGTGTCGCAGCTCCCTCCGGCCGTCGTGCCGGGTGGCAACTTCTTCACCCTGGCCGAGCAGGTCGTCACGCTCGTGCCGTTCATACAGAGCCTCGGCAACTCCTTCGTCGTCGCAGGCAGCATCGCGGTCGGCCAGATGTTCCTCAGCACGCTGGCCGGGTTCGCCTTCGCCAAACTGGAGTTTCGCGGCAAGACAACGTTGTTCGTCTTCATCATCGGCACGATGATGGTGCCGACCCAGCTGTCGGTGATCCCGCTGTACCTCGTCATGTCCGACATCGGCTGGGTCGACAGCCTGCAGGCTCTCATCGTGCCGGGCATCGCGAACGCCTTCGGGATCTTCTGGATGCGGCAGCAGATCGCCACCGTGCTCGACACCGAGCTCATGCAGGCCGCGAGGGTCGATGGCTGCAGCACGTGGCAGATCTACTGGAGGATCGCGTTCCCGCTGGTGCGCTCGGCGGGGTTCGTGCTCGCCCTGCTTGCCTTCGTGACCGCGTGGAACGACTTCCTCTGGCCGTTGATCGTGCTCCAGTCGCCGGAGAACTACACCGTGCAGCTGGCCATCAAGGCGCTGCAGAGCCAGTACTTCGTCGACTTCGGTCTGGCGATGTCCGGCTCGTTCCTCGCGACCATCCCCCTGCTCGTGCTGTTCGCCATCGTCGGCAAGCGCATGGTCGATGGGGTGATGGACGGCGCCTTCAAGGGGTGACCCGTCAACTGCCGCGTCATCCGCCCGTCCCGGGTCCACACCCCGGTTCGTAGCCCTCAGCCCCTCTCGAGAAAGCACCGCCATGCCCGAGTCCCCTCAGACCGCCACGACCAGTACGACCACCACGACCACCAGCGGATCCGCGGACCGGCGGGTCGCCGACCTGATGGCGCAGATGAGCCTGGAGGAGAAGGTCGCGCAGCTGGTCGGCATGTGGGCCGAGGAGACCATCGAGGGGCAGAACGTGGCTCCGTTCCAGGACGGGGAGGACCCCCGGTTCGAGGAGTTCGCGCGCCACGGGCTGGGCCATCTCACCCGAGTGTTCGGCACCATGCCGGTGGAGCCCGCGGCCGGCCGCGCGTCCTTGCGCGCCGCTCAGCGATGGCTGCGCGACAACACCCGGCTCGGCATCCCCGCCATCGCGCACGAGGAGTGCCTCACCGGGCTCGCGACGTGGAAGGCCACCACCTACCCCACGCCGCTCGCGTGGGGTGCCACGTTCGACCCGGCACTCATCGAGCGGATGGGCGCCGCGATCGGCGAGAGCATGGCGAGCCTGGGTGTGCACCAGGGTCTGGCGCCGGTGCTCGACGTCGTCCGCGACGCCCGCTGGGGCCGGGTCGAGGAGTGCATCGCCGAGGACCCGTTCGTCGTCGGCGAGCTGGGGTCGGCCTACGTGCGTGGCCTGCAGTCACGGGGAGTCGTCGCCACGCTCAAGCACTTCGTCGGCTACTCGGCCTCGCGAGCGGGACGCAACCTCGCGCCCACCCATGCCGGACCGCGCGAGGTCGCCGACGTCTTGCTGGTGCCGTTCGAGATGGCCGTCCTGGATGCCGGGGCCCGCTCGGTCATGCACTCCTACAGCGAGATCGACGGGATGCCGGCCGCGGCCGACCGTGCGCTTCTCACCGAGCTGCTCCGCGACCGCTGGGGCTTCACCGGCACCGTCGTCTCCGACTACTACGGCGTCGCCTTCCTGCAGAAGCTGCACCGGGTGGCCGAGTCGCCCGCCCAGGCCGCCGGCATGGCCCTGGACGCGGGAATCGACATCGAGCTGCCCACCGGCGACACCTACCTGGAGCCGCTGGTCGAAGCCGTCCGGGCCGGCCAGGTCGACGAGGCGCTGGTCGACCTCGCTGTCACCCGGGTGCTGCGGCAGAAGGGCGAGCTCGGCCTCCTCGACCCGCAGTCCGCGGTCTTCGACGACGACGGGCTCGACGATGCGGTCGACCTCGACCCTGCGGCACACCGGGCGATCGCCGCGGAGATCGCGGAGAAGTCGGTGACCCTGCTCCGCGACGGCGGGCTGCTGCCGCTCGCGGCGTCGACCCGCATCGGCGTCATCGGGCCGAACGCGCACCGCGCCGCTGCGATGTTCGGCTGCTACTCCTACAGCAACCACGTGCTCGACCGCTACCCCGAGGTGGCGCTCGGCATCGAAGTGCCGACCCTGCTCGAGGCGCTGCGCGTGGAGTTCGGCGCCGTCGTGGGATACGCCGAGGGATGCGGCGTCAGCACTCCGGACACCGACGGGATCGCCGCCGCGGTCGAGCTGGCGCAGGACTGCGAGGTCGCCGTCGTGGCCGTCGGCGACCACGCCGGCATCTTCGGGCGGGGAACGAGCGGCGAGGGCTGCGACACCGACAGCCTCGAGCTTCCTGGCGTGCAGCGCTCGATGGTGGAGGCAGTGCTCGACACCGGGACGCCGGTGGTACTGGTCGTGATCTCCGGGCGGCCGTACTCGGTGGCCTGGGCGGCCGACCGCGGGGCGGCCGTCATCCAGGCGTTCTTCCCCGGCCAGGACGGTGCGCGTGCCGTCAGTGGGGTGCTCTCGGGACGGGTGAACCCGTCGGGCCGCCTCGCCGTGTCGATCTCGCGGTCGGCGGGCGTGCAGCCCTACTCGTACCTCCACCCCGAGCTCGGTGGCGACACCGAGGCGTCGACGGTGTCGACCCGGCCCGAGTTCCCGTTCGGCGCCGGCCTCGGGTACACGACCTTCGCGTACTCCGGATGCCGCGTGCGGGAGAACTCAGTCCCGGCGGGCGGCGTGATCGAGGTGGAGATGGTGCTCGCCAACACCGGCGAACGGCACGGCGAGGAGGTGGTGCAGGTCTATGCACAGGACCTCGCCGCATCGGTCACCCGCCCACTGCGCCAGCTTCTCGCCTTCACCCGGGTGGCGGTGCAGCCGGGCGCCTCGCGCCGGGTCGCGCTGCGGATCCCCACCAGCCGGCTCGCGTTGAGCGGCCGCAACCTGGTGCGCGTCGTCGAGCCCGGTGCGGTGCGGCTGTGGGTCGGGAGCGACTGCGAGACCGAGATCGCGCCGCTCGGCACCGTCGACATCTCCGGGCCGGTGCATCGGATGACGCCGCAGGACAGCAGGGCGGTCGATGTCTCCATCTCCTGAGCGAACGCCCGGACGGTGACCGGCGACTCGCGCGGCGACCAGGCCTGCTGTCATCCGCGTCCGGTGGATGGTGCGCGACCCGTACACTCCTGGCCCAGGCCGAGGCGGAAGGGTGTGACGTGCCGTGACGACCATCCAGGACGTCGCCGCCCATGCTCGGGTGTCGGCGGCGACGGTCTCGCGTGTGCTGAACGGCGTACCGGTGTCGGAGGTGCTCGCCGAGCGGGTCCGCGACTCGGCCAAGCAGCTCGGGTTCGTGCCGAACCGCACCGCCCGGTCGCTCCGTCGGCAGGCCTCGGAGGTGATCGCGCTGATCATCCCGGACATCGAGAACCCGTTCTTCACCTCACTGGCCCGCGGTGTCGAGGACCGTGCCCAGGAAGCGGGGTTCTCGGTCGTCCTGTGCAACACCGACGAGGACCCGGCGAAGGAGGAGCGCTACATCGGGGTGGCCGTCGCCGAGAACGTGGCCGGCGTCATCCTCGCTGCCGCGTCGAACCGCAGCGACCTGGGACCGCTCGTCGCCTCCGGGCGCCCGGTGGTGGCGGTCGACCGCGCACCGCACGGCCACGACATCGACGCGGTCACGTTCGGCAACGAGGACGGGGGCGCCGAGGCGGCCACGGTCCTGTTCGACCGCGGCCACCGCCGCGTGGCGTGCATCACCGGCCCTCGGGACGTCGAGACCGCTCGACAGCGGGAGGCCGGATGGCGACGAGTCGCGGCTCAGCACGACACCGGAGACCTCGACGCGCTCGTGCGCTGGGCCGACTACCGAGTCGCGGGCGGAGCGGCGGCGATGCATGATCTGCTGTCGATGCCCGAGCCGCCGGACGCCGTCGTGGTGACGAACAACCTCATGGGTATCGGCGCCGTCCAGGTCCTGCTGGCGCAGGGCCGGTCGCCCGAGGAGTTCGGCGTGGCGGTGTTCGGCGACTTCCCCTACTCGGTGCTCGCACCCGTCGGCGTCAGCGTCGTGCACCTCCCGGCTCGCAACCTCGGGGTCACCGCTGCCGACCTCCTGCTCGGCCGCATCGGGGGCCATACCGGCCCCGGTCGGCATGTCGTCCTGTCCAACGAGGCCTTCCACCGCGAGCCGGGTGCTGTTCACCCGGACTGAACGGAAACCTCGTGGAGCACGGGGTTGAGCGGGGTGTCGGGCACCTCGCCGATCACGGCCCCGGGCATCCATGTCTCGGCATCGTGCCGGTGGTAGCGGTTCGTCGGCGGAATGACCTCGATGTCGGCATCCATGTAGATCACCGTCATCACTGCCCGTGGTCGGCCGGAGCGGTTGGCGCCGGCGCGGTGGAACGTCCACCCGCTGTGGAAGCTGACGTCGCCGAGCGCGAAGGGAGCCTCGACGTGCGGGAAGTCGGCCTTCGCGAGCTCGACGGCGAGGGTCGCCTCGGACTCGTCGCTGATCGGCAGGTCACGACCGAGCTCGAAGCGATGGCTGCCCCTCGCGAAGGAGAGCGGGCCCATCTCGGTGGGCGTCTCCTGCAGCGGGACCCAGGCGGTCACCGTGCGGTCGCTCGAGAGCGGCCAGTAGTACTGGTCGGCGTGCCACGGCGTGATGCCACCGCCGGACTCCTTGTACAGGGCCTGGTCGTGATAGAGCCGAACCCCGCGTGTCTGCAACAGCGCAGTGGCGATGGCGGCGAGCCGTTCGGAGAAGACGAACTCCTTCACGATTTCGCTGTGCCGCCAGAGGTTCGACACCTGGAGAAAGGCCTTGCCGTAGGTGTCGCGTTCCTCGAGTGGGCGGTGTTGGGTGTTGAGCTCTTTGACTCTCGAGCTGATCTCCTTTTCGTACCGACGAAGCACGTCGGGGTCCAGAACCGCATCGAGCTTGACGAAGCCGTCCTCGGCAAAGTGGCGGATGGTCTCCGGAGAGACTGCGTACGGTTCTCGCATCGGGGAGGGCACAGTGGTCATGGCTTCATGGTGGCGGCCCGGAGAACCCGCCGCTACGCCGCAGATCGCCTGTTCCGGTACTGTCTTGACCGATGCTCCCGTCGTTCGAGTACATCGTGCCGACCTTCCCGCTCACCTGGAAGATCCACCGCGTCGATGTGCCGCAGTTCGAGTCGGTGTGGCACTTCCACCGCGAGTTCGAGCTGACCTTCATCCAGCATGGTCACGGTCACCGGCTGGTGGGCGACTCGGTGGGCGCGTACTTCCCCGGCGACCTCGTGCTGATCGGCCCGGACGTCCCGCACACCTATATCTCGACCCCGGGCGAGGGCCGGCACGTCGCGGTGGTCATGCAGTTCCGGCGTGACTTCCTCGGCGAGCACTTCTTCGACGGCGCGGTGTTCGAGGGCATCGCCCGGCTCCTCGACGCCGCCTGCCGCGGGTTGTCGTTCCGGCAGGAGCCGGCGCCGATCGCCCGCGTCACCTCGCTGCCGGCCGCGGAGCAGACGGTCGCGTTGCTCGGTCTGCTCGTCGAGCTCTCCCGACGTGGGGGGACACCACTCACCAGCCAACCCGTGCTGTCGGCGCTCGACAGGGCCGGCGCCCGGCACATCGAGGCGATGGTCGGGATGATGCACGACCGGTTCGCCTCCCCACTCACCCTTGCCGACATCGCGAGCGCGGCCCACCTGGCGCCCAGCTCGGCGAGCCGGCTGTTCCGTAGGAGCACGGGCAGCACGATCTCGAGCTATCTCAACGTGGTGCGCGTGAACGCCGCCTGCCGTCTCCTCCGGGAGCGTGACCGCGACCGCACCATCGCCGACATCGCCGTGGCATGCGGATACTCGAGCGTGTCGAACTTCAACCGACGGTTCAAGGAGATCAAGGGCGTCACTCCGCGTGAGTACCGCCCGTTCGACCTCCTGCCGTCGCCGTAAGCCTGAGCGCAGCAGTCCCCCGACGTGGCACCACGAATACGACGTCTCGATGACGGAGGCGAGCGGCCCGGTCGACGCCCGGAGACCAGTTCCGGGACACGCCGGTCATTGACACTCGAACCCATCGTCGATACCGTCCGAGATATCGATTACATTCGAGACGATGAGGCAGTTCGTATACGACGTATCTCGACCCTGTTCGTTGCGGCACTAGCGTTGGTCGGTGGCATTCTTGCTCCGGCGAGCTCAGTGGCACAGGAGGCACCGGAAGACTTCTCCGGACTCCAACCCCGCTCGGTCGGCACCAGCTACTACGTCTCCGGCACCGGCGACGACGACGCCGACGGGCTGAGCAGGAAGACCGCCTTCCGCACGCTCCAGCACGCCTCGGATCTCACCCGCCCGGGCGACACGGTCTGGGTCATGAACGGTACCTACACGCGCTCCGAGGAGGAGTACACGCAAGGGTCTGACGGGGTGAACTCCGACATCCTTCGCATCGATCGCTCCGGCGCCCCGGACAACTACATCCAGTACCGAGCCGCCCCCGGCCACAAGCCGCTGATCAAGCTCGACGGCAACTACGCCGGCATCCAGATCAGCGCCGCGTACATCGTCATCGAGGGCATGACCGTCCAGGGGTACAACTCGACGATCGACCCGACCGAAGCCATGCGTCGGGCACTGCTCCCCCAGGACAAGGTGGACGAGGCGGTCTACAACTCGAACTTCCAGGGGAACGGTATCTTCGCGTTCCCGAGGGAGGGCCGGTTCCCTCATCACCTGATCATCCGAAACAACGAGGTGTTCGAGGTCCCCGGCACGGGGATCGCCGCCAACGGGGCCGACTACGTGCGGGTCGAGAACAACGTGTCGCATCACAACAACTACTACTCGCCCTATGCCAACAGCGGCATCTCGTTCTACCAGAGCCGCGACATCGACGACTACACCGGCACCAAGTTCTTCATCCGCAACAACGTCTCCTACAGCAACGAGAACAAGGTGCCGTTCTGGTTCTCCGACCAGGCCGATCCGTCCAAGCGCCTCATCACCGACGGCAACGGCATCATCGTCGACGACAGCCGGCAGACCCAGAAGCCGCCCGGTGAGGGCACCCCCTATCGGGGCGCGTTCCTCATCGAGAAGAACCTGACGTTCGACAACGGCGGGCGCGGGATCAACATCTTCGAGTCCGACAACATCACGATCTCCAAGAATGTGACCTACCTGAACGCGCGCACCGAGTCGGTGGCGATCGGCGCCGAGTTCCAGATCGGGGCCTCCAGCACCATCGACGTCGTCAAGAACGTCATGGTGGCCCGTGCCGACCGCAAGATCTTCGGACAGTACCTCTCGGAGGACCTCACGTTCCGCGACAACCTGTTCCTGGGCGGCAACGGCGAGGACGAGTTCCCACCCGGGGTGGGGCCGGCGGCCGGCATGACCGCCGGCGACCGCCGGACCCACGCCGACCAGCTGCGGATGCTGGCGAAGGTTCCCGGCTTCCGGGGCTGAGCCGCCGTGCACGCGTGCACGTGCGGGCATCGACACCGATGCCCGCACGTGCGGGGTCGTGACGGTCCGAACGCGGACTCGCCGACCATGACCCCGTACGTGCCGGCTCGGGGACCCGACACTTCTGTCCCACAGGGCGCGACGCAGGAGGGAGTGACGCAGTCCACGTGGAGGTGACGCTCAGCCCAGGAGGGGGTGGCGCGCGATGATCTCGTGGCGGCCGGGGCCGACGCCGACGGCCGACACCCGCGCCCCGACGAGTTCCTCGACGCGCAGCACGTAGCGCTGCGCGGCATCCGGCAGCTCCTCGAAGGTGCG
>JBOFBK010000291.1:0-2064 GCA_051645525.1 Dermatophilaceae bacterium
CTCACCCTCGACGACCTGCAGGGCCAGTCGCGCTCGCGGGTGCTCGTCACCGCCCGGCAGATCGCGATGTACCTCTGCCGCGAGCTCACCGACCTCTCCCTGCCCAAGATCGGCCAGCAGTTCGGCGGCCGCGACCACACCACGGTCATGCACGCCGACAAGAAGATCCGCCAGCTCATGGCCGAGCGGCGGGCGATCTACAACCAGGTGACCGAGCTGACCAACCGGATCAAGCAGCAGTCGCACTGACGAGGGCCGCGTCGAGCAGGTCGTCCACAGCGATATCCACATCCTGTGTGAACTCGTCCGTCGCCCCTGCTGCACCCGGAGCGTCAACGGGGCGGCGGCCGGTCCGCGAGGACGATCCACCTCTGTGGGCAGACCTGTGGAGAACCCCGGCGTGGAGCGTCCGTCCGCCGTCGAGATCTCAGCGATATTTCGCGTCATCCACAGCACCCTGTGGATTCGTGTGGATAACGGACTCGTTGACGTGGACACCCGACAGCGGTCACGTGGACGGCGTGTGAACGACCAGCCGCCGTCCACAGTCGTCGTCAACCGTCCGCGTCGATATCCCCGCGGTATCCACAAGGGTCCTCAGCCCGCCCACCTGCACGAAGGACCCGTCATCCACATCGTGCACAGCTCCGACCACGACGATGAGTCATCTCTGATCATCATCCGCCCCGACCATGAGCCGGCAGGTCAGCATCCGAGCGTGTCCCCGATGCACCGACGGCGGGCCCGCTCGCAGTCGCGTGGAGTACCGAGGCCACGACCCGTGCACTAGTGTCGGGGGCCCGTCCCGGTCGACGCCGCGACACCGCGCGAGAGCGGGCGGTCTCTCAGCCCCGAGGTACTGCATGGCGCGCACGTCAACCGCGCCGGAGAAGGTCGGTGAGCCGTGAAGTTCCGCGTCGAGCGCGACGTCCTGGCCGAGGCGGTCACCTGGGTGGCCCGCGGGCTCCCGGCGCGCCCGCCGGTCCCGGTGCTCGCCGGCATCCTGCTCGATGCCGCCGACGACGGCACGCTCACCCTCTCCGCGTTCGACTACGAGGTGTCGGCCCGGGTCACGGTCGCGGCAGAGGTCGCCGAGAGCGGAACCGTGCTCGTGCTCGGCCGCCTGCTCGCGGACATCTGCCGCAACCTTCCCGACAAGCCGGTCGACGTCGCGACCGAGTCCGCGAAGGTGCAGGTCACCTGTGGTGCCTCGCGGTTCAGCCTGCTGTCGATGCCGGCCGACGACTACCCGACCCTGCCGCATGCTCCCGAGGGCAGTGGCACGGTCGACGGACAGCTGTTCACCCAGGCCGTGACGCAGGTGTCGGTCGCGGCCGACCGTGGCGACACCCTGCCGATCCTCACCGGTGTGCGGGTCGAGGTGGAGGGTGACCGGATGACGTTGCTCGCCACCGACCGGTACCGCCTCGCCATGCGCGAGCTGCACTGGAACCCCAACTCCACCGACGCCAGCCACGTCGTGCTCATCCCGGCTCGCACCCTCGCCGACACCGCTCGTGCGCTCGGTGCGAGCGGCTCGGTCGACATCGCCCTCGGCACCGCTGCCGGCGGCGACGGACTGGTCGGCTTCGAGGCGGGCCGCCGGCGCACCACCACCCGGCTGCTCGACGGCGAGTACCCCAAGGTCAGCTCGATCTTCCCGACATCGTCGGACAGCGAGGCCGTCGTGCGCACCGCGGACCTCGTCGAGGCGGTCAAGCGCGTCGCGCTGGTGGCCGAGCGCAATACGCCGGTGCGGCTGCGTTTCACCGACGGTCAGGTCGCGATCGAGGCCGGCGCCGGGGATGACGCCCAGGCGTCCGAGGCGGTCGAAGCCACCCTCACCGGCCCCGAGATCGAGATCGCCTTTAACCCGGGGTACCTGCTCGACGGTCTCGGTGCGGTCGGCACCGAGTGGTCTCGTGTGTCGTTCACGCAGCCGTCGCGGCCGGCGGTGCTCAGCGGCCAGTCCGAGGCCGATGGTGAGGCCGACACCTCCTACCGGTACGTGCTGATGCCGGTGCGCTTCGCGTCGTGAGCCGTGCGGGCGTCATCCGTGCCCCG
>JBOFBK010000292.1:0-3787 GCA_051645525.1 Dermatophilaceae bacterium
CCCCGGCCGCCGACCTCGACGTACCCGGGCGCGACTTCACCTTCGGTGAGTTCGTCGCGGCCCAGGCGGCCGGCGACGCCCAGGTGCTCGCCGGGTACGGCCGGCCGGTGCTGCACCTGCATCTCACCGACCACGACGCCGGCCTGGCCCAGGTGACCGCCGCGCTGTCCCGGCAGGCGAACGCGGAGGTCCGATGAGTCCGGCACGGGTCACCGGGCAGCGCAACCCGCTGCGCGATCCCCGGGACAAGCGACTGCCTCGCATCGCCGGGCCGTGCTCGCTCGTCCTCTTCGGGGTCACCGGCGACCTCGCCCGCAAGAAGCTCATGCCCGCCGTGTACGACCTCGCGAACCGTGGACTGCTGCCACCCGGCTTCTCGCTGGTCGGGTTCGCTCGGCGGGACTGGGCCGACCAGGACTTCGGCACGGTGGTGCACGACGCCGTGAAGGAGCGGGCCCGCACGCCCTACCGCGAGGAGGTGTGGCGCTCGCTCGCCGAGGGCGTCCGCTTCGTACCCGGCACGTTCGACGACGCCACCTCGTTCGACCTGCTCGCCGCGACGGTGAAGGAGCTCGACGAGCAGCGGGGAACGGGCGGCAACCACGCGTTCTACCTGTCCGTGCCACCGGCGTCCTTCTCGACGGTCTGCCAGCAGCTCGAGCGGTCGGGGCTGTCCACCCCGCACGCCGGGTCGTGGCGCCGGGTCGTCATCGAGAAGCCCTTCGGCCACGACCTCGCCTCGGCGCGGGAGCTGAACACCATCGTCGAGAAGGTGTTCCCGGCCGACAGCGTCTTCCGGATCGACCACTACCTGGGCAAGGAGACGGTGCAGAACCTGCTCGCGCTGCGCTTCGCCAACGGGATGTTCGAGCCGGTGTGGAACTCCAACTACGTCGACCACGTGCAGATCACCATGGCCGAGGACATCGGCATCGGTGGCCGGGCCGGCTACTACGACGGCATCGGTGCCGCTCGGGACGTCATCCAGAACCACCTGCTCCAGCTGCTCGCGCTCACCGCGATGGAGGAGCCGGTGTCGTTCGACGCCCAGGGGCTGCGCCTGGAGAAGGAGAAGGTGCTCTCGGCCGTGCGGCTTCCGTCCGACCTCGCCGCGCACACCGCCCGCGGGCAGTACGCCCACGGCTGGCAGGGTGGTGAGGAGGTCGTGGGCTACCTCGACGAGGACGGCGTCGCCGCCGGCTCCCGCACCGAGACCTACGCCGCGATCCGGCTCGACGTCGACACCAGGCGCTGGGCCGGCGTGCCGTTCTACCTGCGCACCGGCAAGCGGTTGGGCAAGCGGGTCACCGAGATCGCCGTGGTGTTCAAACGCGCGCCGCACCTGCCCTTCGCGCACACCGCCACCGAGGAGCTCGGCCGCAACGCGGTCGTCATCCGAGTCCAGCCGGATGAAGGCGTGACCCTGCGGTTCGGGGCCAAGGTGCCAGGGACCCAGATGGAGGTGCGCGACGTCACGATGGACTTCGGCTACGGGCGGGCGTTCACCGAGTCCTCGCCCGAGGCGTACGAGCGCCTCATCCTCGATGTGCTCCTGGGCGAGCCTCCGCTGTTCCCGCGGCACGAGGAGGTCGAGCTGTCGTGGCAGATCCTCGACCCGATCGAGGCGTTCTGGGAGCGCAAGGGCGCCCGGCCCGAGCCGTACGTGTCGGGCGGCTGGGGGCCGCGCTCGGCCGAGCAGCTGATGCGCCGCGACGGCCGGGAGTGGAGGCTGCCATGACCACTACCCCGCCCCGTTCGTCCACGCACCAGTCCCGCACCGAGAGGGCACTGCGATGATCGTGGACCTGCCGAGCACCTCGACCGCCGATGTCGCCCGGCGATTGGTGCGGTTGCGCGCCGACACCGGGTCGATGGCGCTCTCACGCGTGCTGACCCTCGTCGTGGTGGTCGACGAGACCGAGGCCGACGACGCCATCGAGGTCGCCAACAACGCCAGCCGACAGCACCCGTGCCGCATCATCGTCGTGGTCACCGGGAACCAGCGCGGGGCGGCTCGCCTCGATGCCCAGATCCGGGTGGGCGGCGACGCCGGCGCCTCCGAGGTGGTCGTGCTGCGACTGTTCGGCCCGCTCTCCTCACACGGCCGGGCCGTGGTCACCCCGCTGCTGCTCGCCGACTCACCGATCGTGGTCTGGTGGCCGGTCGAGGCGCCGCGCTCGCCTGCGACGGACCCGATCGGGTCGATGGCCCAGCGCCGCGTCACCGACAGCGCCCGCACTCCCGGCTCCCCGCGGACGGTGCTGCGGCGCCTCGCCGACGGGTACGCGCCGGGCGACACCGACCTCGCCTGGTCGCGCGTCACGCTCTGGCGAGGCCTGCTCGCCGCCGCCCTCGACCGGCCGCCCTACGAGCCGGTCACCGCTGCCACCGTCGTGGCGGCCGGGGACTCGCCGAGCGGCGCGCTGCTCGCCGGCTGGCTGGCCTCCCGGCTGCGCTGCCCGGTCACCCAGACCCGATCGCGTGCCGGCACCGGGCTGGTCTCGGTACGTCTCGAGCGAGCCAGCGGCGCGGTCGACCTCGTGCGCCCGCTCGAGGGCAACACGGCGGTGTTGTCGCAGCCCGGGCAGCCCGACCGCACTCTCGCGCTCCCCCACCGAGGCGACGCCGAGTGCCTGGCCGACGAGCTGCGTCGTCTCGACGCCGACGAGGTGTACGCCGACGCGCTCGGCGGGCTGGCCGACCTCCGGGTGTCCCGGCGTACGGCATCCGAGGCGGCGCGCGGAGGCCGGGTGCCGTCGACGGCCGAGGCGAGCCGGGCCGCGGCACGCCTGCGCCGAGCCTCGCGCGCCACCGCCGGCACCAGCATGGTCGAGGCGCTCCCGCCGAAGGTCGACGACCCGCAGCAGGTGCACGACGCCGCCGCCGCGCGACTGGCCGAGGTGGAGCAGCGGTCATGAACGAGCGATCCGGCGCGCTGGTCGTCATCCATCCCGGCAAGGCCGAGCTGGCGGATGCGGCCGCCGCCCGTCTCGTGGTCGCGCTCACCGACGCCGTGGCCGCCCGAGGGGTCGCCCAGGTGGCGCTGACCGGCGGGTCGATGGGCTCCGCACTCGTCGAGGCGGTCACCCGGGTGCCGGGACGTGGGGCGCTGGACTGGTCACGAGTGCAGGTGTGGTGGGGCGACGAGCGCTACCTGCCCGCCGGCGCCGCCGACCGCAACGACGTGCAGAACGAGCGCGCCGGGCTCGGGTCGCTGGGTCTCGACCCGAACCACGTGCACCGGGTGCTCGGCCCGGACTCGAGTGAGTCGGCCGAGGAGAGCGCGGCGAGGTACGGCGCGGAACTGCGTGCTCACGGCGGCGACGGGTTCGACGTCGTGCTGCTCGGCGTCGGGCCGGACGGTCACGTCGCCTCGCTGTTCCCGCACCACCCGGCGGCAGCCACCACCGGCGCCCTCGCCGTCGCCGTGCACGACTCCCCCAAACCACCGCCAGTCCGCGTCTCGCTGACCCGCGACTGCCTCGAGCGCTCCCGCGAGGTGTGGTTCGTGGTCGGTGGCGCCGACAAAGCCGATGCCGTCCGGCGGGGGGTCACCGGCGCGTCGTTCGACACCACGCCTGCGGCACATGTCCACGGCACGGAGCGCACCTTGTGGCTCCTCGACGCCGACGCCGCCACCGGCCTGTCCCGCTGAGCTCGCCATGGGGATTCTCGACCGCCTACGCCGCCGCGACGACGAGGACGACCACGCAGCGGTCGCAGCGGGCCTTGCGTCCCAGTCGACCGCAGACGACGAGCCGGTCGCGGAGATCGGCACCCGCCGACT
>JBOFBK010000293.1:0-3424 GCA_051645525.1 Dermatophilaceae bacterium
CCGGGTACGAGCTCATGCCGGCCTACAGGGCGAGCACCCGGGCGTGGAGAGTGGGCCGCTGCTGCAGCGCGGCGCGCAGCGCCCGGTGCAGACCGTCCTCGAGGTAGAGAGACCCGTGCCACTCGACGACATGGGCGAACAGGTCGCCGTAGAAGGTGGAGTCCTCGGACAGCAGCATCCGCAGGTCCAGCTCGCGCTTGGTGGTGACCAGCTCGTCGAGCCGCACCAGCCGCGGAGGCACGTCGGACCACTGTCGCGCCGTGTACCCGTGGTCGGGGTACGGGCGATCGTCGCCGACGGCCTTGAAGATCACGACTGCCACTGTAAGGACGCAGGAGTCGGCTGGTGGGGTGGCGCGCGGACACCCGACCGTTAGATTGACCCGCGTGACCGAGAGCACCGAGCCCAGCAACCCCGGCGAGGGCGCCCCGCCGCAGGCCGCACCCCAGCCGGATGACGCCCAGCAGGATGACGCCCGGCCGGTGGCAGCCTCCGCCGATGCCGGCCCGGTGACGACTCCTGCGGATGCCGACCCAGGCGCCACCGCCGGGCGCGGAGCCGACGATGCCGGCACCGCTCCCGGCACAGCCGGCGCGTCATCCGGCACAGCCGGCGGGTCATCCGGCACAGCCGGCGCGGCGGGCGCGTCATCCGGCTCACCGCTGCTCGACACGATCCGCGCCGGCTACTCCTTCGAGGGCGCGGCACTGCAGTTCGGGGCCGCGGTCGTCGACGGCACGGCGCACGCGGACGTGCCGGTCGGCATCCCGCTCGCGGCGATGAACCGGCACGGGCTGGTCGCCGGCGCCACCGGTACCGGCAAGACCAAGACGCTGCAGCTGATGGCCGAGCAGCTGGTCGAGGCCGGCGTGCCGGTGTTCCTCGCCGACGTCAAGGGCGACCTGTCCGGCCTGGCCAGCCCCGGCGAGGCGAACGAGAAGGTCAGCGCCCGGTCCAAGGACGTCGGGATGACGTGGGAGGCCACCGCCTACCCCGTGGAGTTCTACGCGCTCGGCGGGCTCGGCACCGGCATCCCCCTGCGCACGACGATCTCGGCGTTCGGGCCGACGCTGCTCGCCAAGGTGCTCGGGCTGAACGCCACCCAGGAGTCGAGCCTGGGGCTGGTGTTCCACTACGCCGACAGCAAGAAGCTGTGGCTCGACACCGTGGCCGACCTGCGCGCCGTCGTGCAGTTCCTCACCTCGAAGGAGGGCAAGGCCGACCTCGAGCAGCTCGGCGGGCTCTCCGCCGCCACGGCGGGCGTCATCCTGCGCGAGCTGGTGAATTTCTCCGCCCAGGGCGCCGACGTGTTCTTCGGCATGCCCGAGTTCGACACCGCCGACCTGCTCCGCACCGGGCCCGACGGGCGCGGTGTGGCGTCGATGCTCGAGCTGCCGGCGGTGCAGGACAAGCCGCAGCTGTTCTCGACGTTCCTCATGTGGCTGCTCGCCGACCTCTTCCACGACCTGCCCGAGGTGGGCGATGTCGACAAACCGAAGCTCGTGTTCTTCTTCGACGAGGCGCACCTGCTGTTCGCCGACGCCAGCCCCGACTTCCTCGACTCCGTGCAGCGGGCGGTGCGCCTCATCCGGTCCAAGGGCGTCGGTGTCTTCTTCGTCACCCAGTCGCCCACCGACGTGCCCGACGAGGTGCTCGCCCAGCTCGGCAGCCGGGTGCAGCACGCGCTGCGGGCGTTCACGCCGGATGACGCGAAGGCGCTCAAGGCGGCGGTGCAGACCTACCCCACCACCGAGTACGACCTCGCCGAGCTGCTCACCACGCTCGGCACCGGCGAGGCGGTCATCACGGTGCTGTCCGAGCGGGGCGCACCGACCCCGGTGGCCTGGACGCGGATGCGGGCCCCGGAGTCGCTGATGGCGCCGTCGCCGGCGGCGCTGCTCGAGTCGACCGTCGCCGGGTCGTCGCTGGCATCGAAGTACCCGGCGACCGCCACCGAACGCGAGTCCGCCGCCGAGATGCTCGACCGCGCCGGCGACGCGGTCGCCGCCCCGCCGGCCGGGGCCGGGACGACGCCCGAGCCCGCACCGGCCGGACAGCCGCCCGCCGAGCGCGCCGAACCCACACCCAAGCCGAAGGCGGCCGAGGCCGACGAGCCGGGCATCGTCGAGAAGGTCGTCAAGAGCTCGGCGTTCCGGTCCATGCTGCGCTCGGCCGGCACGGTCATCGGCCGCGAGATCACCAGGTCGGTCCTCGGCACCAGCCGGCGCCGCCGGTGACGCCGGGCTCCGGTGCGATCGGCCCCGCCCGGTTCGGCGCGGTTCGGCCCGGCTCCACCCGTTTCGCACCGGACTCGGGTCGACCTGGCTCGGCCGGCTCCGCCCGTTTCGCACCGGACTCGGTTCGGCCTGGCTCGGCCCGGCCAGGCGCGAAGCGGCGAGGGCCGATGACGTGCGCGACAGGTGGATGACGTGCGCGCCCGGCTGAGCCGGGTGCGGCTCCTCGTCGGGCTGCTGCTGGTGGCCGGCGTCGGGTGGGCGCTGGTCACGGCGTGGGGGGCCGTCGTCCACGGTCACCCGGCGTACCCGGCCGTCCTGGTGGCCACCCTCGCGGTCGCCGTGCTGTTCGCCGCCGGACGCCCGGCGCCGGGTCGCCTGCGCGGGATCCGGTACACCGCCGCCGGCCTGGCCGCGCTCGTCCTCGCGGCGGTGACCGTGCTCGGGCGCCCACTTCCCGGGACGACGGTCGCGGAGAACGCCATGGGCGGCGGCCCGGCGGTCGTGGTCGAGGAGTCGGTGACGGCGATCGTCATCCGGCCCCGCGACGCCGATCCCGATGCGGCCGGGCTCGCGTTCCACCCGGGCGCGCTGGTCGACCCGCGGGCCTACGTCCCGCTGCTGTCGCGGGTCGCCGAGGAGGGACACCCGGTGGTGGTGGTCAAGGCGCCGCTCGGCCTGGCCCTGCTCTCCCCGGATGCGGCGGACGTGGCGGCCGACCGGCTGCCCCGGACCGCGCGATGGGCGGTCGGCGGTCACTCGCTCGGCGGGGCCATGGCCTCCCGGGAGCTCAACGGGGCGATGGCCTCGGGCGAGCTCGGTGGGGCACCTGCGCCGGCCGGGCTGGTGCTCTGGGCGAGCTACCCGGCGGAGTCGGTCGCCGGCTCCGGGCTGCCGGTGCTGTCGGTGTCGGGCTCCCGCGACGGGGTCGCGGTCCCGGACGAGATCGAGGCCTCGCGAGCGGACTTGCCGCCGACGGCGGTGTTCGCCGTGGTCGACGGGGCGAACCACGCGATGTTCGGGGACTACGGCGCGCAGCGCGGCGACCTCGCCGCCACCACCGACCGCGCCACCGGCCAGCGCGAGATCGCCGGTGCCACGACGCAGTTCCTCGACACGCTCAGCCGGTGACCCTGTGTCTGACGGCGCGATCATCGCGGATGCCGTTGTGCGACAGCGCGAGCCCGGCA
>JBOFBK010000294.1:0-2120 GCA_051645525.1 Dermatophilaceae bacterium
GTCGACGCCGAGATCGCGAGCCAGCTTCCGCACCGGTGGTGCCGCCAGGACCCGCGCCCGCTCTGCCGGAGGCGCACTCGCGTCGGGGCGGAGGATGCCCGCGCCGGCCGGGTCACCGCCGGTTCCGGACGCCGCCGCCTTGCGAGGGCGACGCCTGGCCTCCGTGGGCTTGACGCCGTAGCCGACCAGCACGGCCGTGCGGCCGGCCATCGCACCCTGGCCCGGCTCCGGCTCCGGCGCCGACGGCTGCGGTACGGATGACGACGCCGCATCCGTGGCGGCGGCGGGGTCCGCAACGTCCGGGACCACGGCCGCCTGCGCTTCGTCAGAGACCGCTGCCACCTCCGTCGCGGCAGCGTCGTCCAACTGGGTCGGCATGTCGGGCGGCAGTGCTGGTGCGAACACGTCGGTCGGCTCGGCGACGGCGTCACCCGGCAGTGCGACGGCGTCACCCGGCAGTGCAATGGCATCCGGCGGTGCGGCATCCGACAGCGCGGCGGCACCCGACGGTGTGGCGGGGCCCGACGGTGTGGCGGGGCCCGACGGTGTGGCGGGGCCCTCCGGGCTCTCGGGGCTGTCGTCGACGGTGATGATCGGTGTGCCTACCTCGACCGTGTCGCCCTCGGCGACGAGCAGCGCGCCGACGGTGCCGGTGAACGGCACCGGGAGCTCGACGAGCGACTTCGCCGTCTCGACCTCGACGACGACGTCGTTGACCTTGACCGAGTCACCCGCCTTCACGTGCCAGGTGACGATCTCGGCCTCGGTGAGGCCCTCACCGGGGTCCGGGAGCTTGAACTCACGAAGTGCCATGTGCGACAACGCCTTTCAGTACACGAGCGAGCGGTCGACGGCGTCGAGCACGCGGTCGAGGTCGGGGAGGAACTCCTCCTCGAGCCGGCTCGGCGGGTAGGGGACGTTGTAGCCGCCCACCCGCAGCACCGGCGCCTCGAGTGAGTGGAACGCCTGCTCGGTCACCATCGCCGAGACTTCGGCGCCCAGCCCGAGGAACGTCGACGCCTCGTGCACGACCACCGCGCGCCCGGTCTTGCGTACCGAGGCCAGGATCGCCGCGGTGTCGAGGGGCGAGAGCGAGCGCAGGTCGACCACCTCGAGCGAGCGGCCCTCCTCCTCGGCGGCCTGCGCGGCCTGCAGGCAGGTCTTGACCATCGGGCCGTAGGCGAACACCGACACGTCGGCGCCCTCGCGCAGCACGCGCGCACCACCGAGGGGCCCGTCGGGCGCGGCACCGATCTCGCCCTGGTCCCAGTAGCGCCGCTTGGGCTCGTAGAACACGACCGGGTCGTCGCTCTCGATCGCCTGGCGGATCATCCAGTGCGCGTCGTGCGGGTTGGAGCAGCAGACGACCCGCAGCCCGGCGGTGTGCGCGAAGTAGGCCTCGTTGCTCTCGCTGTGGTGCTCGACCGCGCCGATGCCGCCGCCGAACGGGATGCGGATGACGATCGGCACCGTCACCGCTCCGAGGGAGCGGGCATGCAGCTTGGCGACCTGGCTGACGATGTGGTCGAACGCGGGGTAGACGAAGCCGTCGAACTGGATCTCGACGACCGGGCGGTATCCGCGCAGGGCCAGGCCGATGGCGGTGCCGACGATGCCGGCCTCGGCGAGCGGGGTGTCGATGACGCGATCCTCGCCGAAGTCCTTCTGCAGACCCTCGGTGACCCGGAAGACGCCGCCGAGCTTCCCGATGTCCTCGCCGAGCAGCACGACCTTGGGGTCCTGTTCCATCGCCGCGCGCAACCCGCTGGTGATCCCCCGGGCCAGCGTGGTCGTGGCCGGTGACGTGGCCGGGTCACTCATCGGGCCACCTCCTCGAACGAGGACTGGTACTGCTCGAAGGCGGCGCGCTCCCCCTCGGTGACCGGGTGGGACTCGGCGAACACGTGCTCGAACATCGACGAGCCGTCGGGGTCGGGCATGCTCAGGCAGCGCTCCCGAACCGACGCGCCGAGCCGCTCTGCCTCGGCGTCGACAGCCTCGACGACACCCGCGTCGATGCGCCCCGTCGTGGTGAGCCAGCGCTTGTACCGCTCGACCGGGTCGCGGTGCTTCCACACCTCGACCTCGGCGCTGACGCGGTACTTGGTCGGGTCGTCGGA
>JBOFBK010000295.1:0-2688 GCA_051645525.1 Dermatophilaceae bacterium
GCGATGGCGGTCTACCTCGGTCAGGTGCTCGCTCTGCTGGTCGTGATCATCGCCTTCCGTGACGCCGACTGGGTCGACGGCCCGTCGCTCGGCTGGGTGGCGTTCGTCGTGACGATCGCCTGGCAGGTGTTCGCGATGCGGGCGCTGCGCCGGGCCCGCGTGCCCGTCTACGACAGCACGC
Organism: Dermatophilaceae bacterium; assembly: GCA_051645525.1. Classification (GTDB taxonomy): domain Bacteria; phylum Actinomycetota; class Actinomycetes; order Actinomycetales; family Dermatophilaceae; genus JBOFLG01. The sequence continues at coordinate 182 of JBOFBK010000295.1, forward strand.
TCGCGGCATCCGAGGACCGGTCGTGACCAGGGCGAGGGGGCCTCGCCCCACCGTCACCGGGCGTCGTCGCGGTCCGGTAGCGTACGTCCCGTTCTTCCGGGTGCCCGTCGAGGCGGCCCGAGCATTCCCCGAGGAGAGGCTGTGAGCCCCAGCGTGGTGTCCGCACACTGGATGAAGGTCCCTGCCGCGTCGGGTGAGGAGGGGTTCGTCGCCCCCGGTATCGAGAGCTTCTGGTGGCCGCTCATCGGCAGCGACACGAGCAACTGGACCTTCACCCGGCCGGCGTTCGTCGTCATGGCCTCGGTCGTGATCATCGGCCTGTTCTTTCTCACCGTCGCCGGCCGGCTCACCGTCGTGCCGAGCAAGCGCCAGTGGATCGTGGAGCAGTCCTACGACTTCGTGCGCAACACCATCGCGCGCGACATCATCGGCACGAAGGACTTCCGTCCGTTCCTGCCGCTGCTGCTGACGCTGTTCACGATGATCCTCTTCAACAACATCATGGGGATCTTCCCGTTCGTGCAGTACCCCTCGATGAGCCGGATCGCCTTCCCGATCGTCCTTACCCTCATCGTCTACGTGGTTTACCACACGGTCGCGATCCGGCGGAAGCACGGCGTCGTCGGGTACATGAAATCACTGGTGCCGCCGGGCCTGCCGGGCTGGCTGAAACCGATCATGTTCGTCCTCGAGGCGCTGACGTACTTCATCATCCGCCCGCTCACCCTCGCGCTGCGACTGTTCGGCAACATGCTCGCCGGGCACCTCATGCTGCTCGTGTTCATCCTCGGCGGGGAGTACCTCCTCCTCAACGGCGACAACATCGGCATCCAGGCGTCCGGCATCCTCGGCCTCGGATTCGGCATCGTCATGACGTTCTTCGAGCTGCTCGTGCAGTTCCTCCAGGCCTTCATCTTCACCTTGCTCGCCGCGCTGTACATCTCCGACGCCGTGAGCGAGCACCACTGACCACCGGCGCCGCCGGTCGCACGACCCACCGCAGAGCCCACGACGCCGGTACCCACCCGGCGCCACCGAAAGGAACGGAACATGGAAGGCAACATCACCTACCTCGGCTACGGCCTGGCCGCCATCGGCCCCGGTATCGGTGTGGGTCTGATCTTCGCCGCGTACATCAACGGCGTCGCGCGACAGCCCGAGGCCCGCGGCATGCTCCAGACGATCGCCTTCACCGGCATGGCGCTCACCGAGGCGCTCGCCATCCTCGGTCTGGTGTTCGTCTTCGTCTTCCGGTGACCCACCCAGGCCCCTGACCCACCGCACGCTCGACAGATAAGGAAGCGACGTGGTTCTCGTATCCGTACCCGCCGCCGGCGGCGAGGTCGGCTGGCCCACTGCCCTGCCGCTGCTGCCGCACCCGGCCGAGATCATCATCGGCCTGCTCGCGTTCGGGATCCTCTACCGGATCTTCGCGGCCAAGGTCGTGCCGCGGATGGAGGCGCTCTACGAGGAGCGTGCCGCGGCCATCGAAGGTGGCATGAAGCAGGCCGAGGAGGCTCAGGCGGAGGCGCGCGCCGCGCTCGAGAAGTACAACGCCCAGCTCTCCGAGGCGCGTGGCGAGGCCAACGAGATCCGCGAGTCCGCCCGCGAGCAGGGCGCCTCGATCGTCGCCGAGATGCGGGCCCAGGCCCAGGCCGAGGCGGCGCGTATCACCGAGGCCGCCAACCGCCAGGTCGAGGCGGAGCGTCAGCAGGCGGTCGTGCAGCTGCGTCAGGAGGTCGGCACGCTCTCGACGTCGCTGGCCGGCAAGATCGTCGGCGAGTCGCTCGAGGACGACGTGCGCCGCACCGGTGTCGTCGACCGCTTCCTCGCCGACCTCGAGTCCGGCGACGTGCGGCCGGAGAAGGTGGCCCCGGTGGGCCGGGACGCGTGATGCGCGGGTCCTCGCGTGCTGCGGGCGTGGCCGCACAGTCGGCGTTCGACGCGGCACTGGACAGCTCGCGGGACTGGCCCGGACTCGCCGAGGAGCTGTTCGCCGTCACCGGAGTGATCGAGGGCAACGCCTCGCTGCGGCGAGCGCTCGCCGATCCGTCGCGAGAGGGCGAGGCGAAGGCTGCCCTCGCCCGGTCGCTCTTCGGCAGTCGGCTGAGCTCGGTCACCATCGACCTGGTCGCGGCCGTCGCCGGCCAGCGCTGGTCGGCCGAGCGCGACCTCGGCGACACCCTCGAGGGCCTCGCGGTCCAGACCCTGCTCGCCCGGGCCGAGCGGGAGGGCCGCATCGACCGGGTCGAGGACGAGCTGTTCCGCTTCGAGCGGATCGTCGCCGGCGACCCGGGCCTGCGCGACGCGCTCTCCAGCCGCAACACCGACGGTGAGGGCAAGGCCGGCGTTGTCGACGCCCTGCTCGACGGCAAGGCGGCACCTGAGACCCGGCGTCTCGCGCGACAGGCCGTACGGGTGCCGCGCGGCCGTCGTCTCGACCGGGTCATGGAGACCTATCTCGACCTCGCGTCCCGCCGGCGCGACGAGCTGACCGCTCTGGTCAC
>JBOFBK010000296.1:0-3177 GCA_051645525.1 Dermatophilaceae bacterium
TGGGGCACACGACGACCTCGGCGCCGTAGGCCTTGAGCACGTTGCGCTTGTCCTCGGACACCTTGTCGGGGCACACGAAGATGCAGGTGTACCCGCGGCGCTGCGCCACCAGGGCCAGGCCGACGCCGGTGTTGCCCGAGGTGGGCTCGACGATGACACCGCCGGGGCGCAGCTCGCCGGACGCCTCGGCGGCCTCGACCATCTTCAGCGCGATCCGGTCCTTCACCGAGCCGCCCGGGTTGAGGTACTCGACCTTGGCCAACACGGTCGCCGCGACGCCCGTGGTGACCGAGGTGAGGCGGACGAGAGGGGTGTTCCCGACGAGGTCGGCGACGTGCTCGGCATAGTTCACGCCGGTCATCCTCGCACGCAGGCGCCGTCGCCTCCGCCGATCGAGGTGGCGTCCGCCCAGCCCGGATGACGAGCACGGCGGGGCTCTCGGAGGCGGAGCGTCGTGCGGCCTCACAAAGCCTCGTGCACGGCATCCGGTCGGTGCGCCACGATGGCCGCCATGAGCTCCGACGAGTACCTCGAGGTGAACCGGGCCAACTGGGACGAGCGAGCGCCCGCCCACGCCCGCAGCCGCGGCTACGCGGTCGACCGGTTCGTCGCCGACCCGGCCTACCTCAGCGCGGTGGTGCGCTTCGACCGGCCGCTGCTCGGCGACATCGCGGGCCTGGACGGCATCCACCTGCAGTGCCACATCGGCACCGACACCGTCTCGCTCGCGCGCCTCGGTGCCCGGATGACCGGCCTGGACCTCTCACCGGCCTCCCTCGCCGAGGCACGCCGCCTCGCCGAGCGCACCGGGACGCCGGTCGACTTCGTGGAGTCCGACGTCTACCGCGCGCCGGCCGCGCTCGCCGGTCGCACCTTCGACCTCGTCTACACCGGCATCGGCGCGCTGGGCTGGCTGCCCGACATCCGCCGCTGGGCCGAGGTCGTCGACACCGTGCTCCGCCCGGGAGGCGTGCTGTTCATCCGCGAGGGCCACCCGATGCTCCTGGCGCTCGACGAGTCCCGCGACGGGCTGCAGGTCGGCTACCCCTACTTCGAGACGCCGGAGCCGCTCGACATCGACGAGCCGGGCACCTACGTCGAGACCGACGTCGAGTTCGTCCACACCCGCACGCTGGAGTGGAGCCACGGCCTCGGGGAGGTCGTCACCGCGCTGCTCGACCGCGGCTTCACGCTGACGACGTTCGTCGAGCACCCCAGCGTGCCGTGGGAGGCCCTGCCGGGGCGGATGACGCACGACCCGGCGGATGACGAGTGGCGCCTCACCGAGCGGCCCGAACGGCTCCCGCTCACCTACACGCTCCGGGCCGAGAAGCGCGGCTGAGCGGTCACACGCCGGGTCGGCCCGGCACGGGCCGGATGCCGTCGGCGTTACGGTAAGTGGTCAACCCGGGAGAAGGAGGCAGCACCGTCATGGGACGAGCACGTCGAGCCCGCAGGATCGCGGCCACGGCCGCCTACGGCGGGAGCGGGCTGGCAGCGGCCGGAGCCGCGCTCGGGGCCCTCGGCTACGGCGTGATCAAGGCCGAGGCGGCGCTCGCGCGCCGGGTGATCGGCCAGCCGTTCGACGACTCCCCCGACGACGGCGGCAGGTACGGCACCGGCCACGGCGAGCCGGTGCAGCTGGTGATGCTCGGCGACAGCTCGGCCGCCGGACTCGGCGCCGACTCGCCGCACGAGACGGTCGGCGCGATCGTCGCCAGCGGGGTCGCCGCACTCACCGGGCGCCCGGTGCAGCTCACCAACACCGCGGTCGTCGGCGCCGAGTCCAGCGATCTCGACCGTCAGCTCGCCGGCGCTCTCGAGCACGTCATGCGACCGCACGTCGTGCTCGTGATGATCGGCGCCAACGACGTGACGCACCGCATCGAGCGCTCGGCGGCCGTGCGAGACGTCGAGCAGCTGGTCCGCCGGGCGCGCGCGCTCGGCGCCGAGGTCGTGGTCGGCACCTGTCCCGACCTCGGCACGGTGCAGCCCATCCGGCAGCCGCTGCGCTCGCTCATGACCCGCTGGTCGCGCGACCTCGCGGCCGCGCAGACCGTCGCCGTGGTCGAGGCGGGCGGTCGCACGGTCTCGCTCGGTGACCTCCTCGGGCCCGAGTTCGCTGCGGCCCCGCACGAGCTGTTCAGCAGCGACCGGTTCCACCCGTCGGCCGCCGGCTACGCCCGGGTCGCCGCCGCGCTGCTCCCCACGGTGTGCGCCGCGCTCGGGGTCTGGGGCGCCGACACGGCCGACCGGGCTCCCGAGCCGCGCCGCGGTGAAGGGGTTGGGCCGGTGGCGGTGGCCGCCGGGCAGGCTGTGCGCGAGAGCGGCACCGAGGTGGCCCCCACCGAGGTCGCCGGGGAGTCCCGCGGGCCGCGCGGCCGGTGGGCGGTGCGGCTCCGCCGGCGTCCCGACCCGGTGCCACCGCCGCAGGACACCCCGGTCGAGCTCACCGCCGACGAGAGTCCCCGGTCCGCCCTACGGGGGACCTGACGCACCTGGGCGGTCGCGTCATCCGGCTTCGGGGGGTGACGTGTCGGCGACGATGGCGTCGAGCTCGACCTCGACCGTCCACCGCGGGTCCAGCAGCCCGGCCACCACGACCATCGTGCTCGCCGGCCGGATGCCGCCGAACGTCTCGCCGTGCACCGTCGAGACCGGGTCGACGACGTCGACGTCGGTGATGAACTGCCGGGTGCGGATGACGTCCTCGCGGCGGCCGCCGAGCTCGGCGAGCGCGGCCAGGGCGATCTCCCAGCAGCGCCGGGCCTGCTGCGCGGGGTCCTTGGAGACGCGGCCGTCGGGCTGGATCGGTGCGGTGCCGCTGACCGCGATGTGCTGGCCGACGCGGACGGCGCGGGAGAACCCGACGCTCCCCTCGTACGGTGACCCCGACGCTGCCCGGCTTCGTGATGTGTCCATGTCTCATCATCGCCACCGTGGCCGGCCCCGCGCCATCGCCGCCGACCACGCGTCGCCGGCGGGGCCTCCGCTGTCCGGGCTAGGCTGACCGAACGAGGTGAGCAAGCGCTCACCTGGCCGTGGTGCGCAGCCGTCATCCGACTGCGCGCCCGCCCCACCTGAGGAGGACCATATGACCGAGGCCGTCATCGTCGCCACCGCCCGCACGCCGATCGGGCGGGCGTTCAAGGGGTCGCTGCGCGAGGTGCGGCCCGA
>JBOFBK010000297.1:0-1303 GCA_051645525.1 Dermatophilaceae bacterium
CACCTCGCCGACCCGCAGGCCGCCCTGCAGCTGCCAGTGCAGCCGGTCGACGAGGTCGGCCGGCTCGAACCAGCGCGGATGCAGCCAGGTGCGGGCCGAGACGACCTCGCCCTCGCACTCGACCTCCACCCGCACCGCCGTGCCCACCAGCCCGTGGCCGGCGAGCAGGTCGACGAACCGGTCGGCGGTGCGGCGGGTGCTGAAACAGACCGCCTCGGCCGAGTCGAGCGGTGGCTCGAAGTCGACGTGGCAGCGCAGCTCGGGCGGCGGGGTGCGGGCCGCGAGCGGCTCGGCACCCGCGCCGCCGACCACCCGGTGCGCCCACGCGACCTGGGGGCCGAACCGGGCCCGCACGTCGGGCCCGGGCAGCTCGGCGAGCCGGCCGAGCGTGCGGATGCCGAGCCGCCGGAGCAGGCTGACGGCATCCGCGTCGTCGACGACGTCGACCGGCAGCTCGCGCAGGAATGCCGGCGACCCGCCGATGGGGACGACGACGCTGTCCTGCTGCTCCGCCCGACGCGCGGCCTGCACCGCGGTGAACAGCTCGTCGGCGACCCCGAACCGGCAGTCCCACACCCCGCTCTCGACCAGCCGCTCGGCGATGACCGCCGCTGCCTCGGTCTCGCCGCCGTAGTACCGGCCCGGCGACCACAGCGCCGCGAGCCCGGGACGCAGCGGCGCCACGCCGGGACGCAGCGCCTCGAGCTCGCGGAGCACCTCCTCGAACGCCCGGGCGTCACGGTCGGCGTTCGCGGCGAGTACCGCGAGCTCGGGGCAGCGGGCCTGGGCGTCGCGGCGCCGCATGCCCCGCCGTATCCCGAAGCCGCGTGCCGGGCCGTTGCAGGACTGCACGACGTTCGCCGCGAACACCGCTGCCGGAGTGGGCGTCACGACGCCTGGCAAGGCCGTGAGACGGCCATCGAGCTGCTGCTCGGCCAGAGCGGTGACGACCGGCCAGTCGGGGCACCACACGGCGAGCACCCGGCGGAGGGTGGGTGCGGTCGGCCCACGTACGGGCCCCAGGCGCCCACGCACGGCGTGGGACTCGTGCGTGGGCGGGTGAGATCCGCGCGGGGGCGCGGGGGACTCGATCCGGCGCGAGGTGGGGGCGGTCGTCATCCGGCGTCCTGGACCGGCTCGTCCGGCTGCGCGGCGGGCGCGTACCCGGCCAGCGCGGCGGGTGCAGGCACGCCGGATGACGAGTGGCCGGCATCCGCGCCGGCAGGGCCGTCGGCGCGCTGGACGGGGGCGTCGGGCGCCGGGAGCCACAGGGGTGTGCGGCGGGCCGGCGCGGCGCCGCGCC
>JBOFBK010000298.1:0-8200 GCA_051645525.1 Dermatophilaceae bacterium
CCTCGAGCCTGGGTGGTGCTGACCCCCCGGGCGTGGGGGCGGCCGGTCTGGGACTGACCACCGCCGGGGTCGTGCTGCAGTCCTCCGGCGCGACCACCGCGAGCCTGCGCCCGCACAAGGACCTCTGGCAGGGGCTGTCCCGGGAGGGATTCGTGGAGGCGGCCCGCTGGCAGGGCCGGGCCACCGCGCTGGCCGGCCGGGCCACCACCTACGCCGGCGCCGCCCTGGGCGAGTACGCCAAAGCCCTGGAGCACGCCCACCACGACACCCTCACCGGAGGGCGGATCGCCGACCGCGGCCGCCACCGGTACGCCCGAGCCCGACGCGCCTGGACCCTCGCCGCCGCCGCAGGCGACGCGCCCGCCGCATCCGAGGCAGTCACCGCCGCCCGCACCGGCCTGCAAGAACACCGCGACGGCACCGCCCTCCAGCACCAAGCCCGCACCCAGATCCAGGACGCCGCCACCACGGTCATCACCCGGCTCCAGAGCGCCACCGACCTCATCGAGCACACCCGCCAGATCACCCTCGACGAGGTCACCGGACCCGGATGGACCCAAGCCGACCTGCTCCTGGCCCCCTTCACCATCCCCACCGGCCTCACCGTCGGACCGGTCGGCGCCATCACCAACCTCGCCACCGCCATCGCCACCAACCCCCACCTCCGACACCAGATCCTCACCACCCTCGACGGCGGCCCCCTGGAATGGGCCACCCGCGCCGGCGCCGCCACCGCGACCTTCGGCATCACCCAAGGCCAACAGCTCACCGACGCCGCACACACCGGCGGACTCCACGCCCTGATCGAGGAGACCACCAACGACACCACCAAGGCCGCACACCTGGCCGGCGACCTCACCGGCATCACCGACCTCACCACCGGCCTACGCCACGGCGACCTCCTCCGCGCCGCCACCGGCGCCGGCGCCATCATCGACCTCACCCACGGCGCCTACGCCCTCACCACCGGCGCGACCAGAGGCCTCACCCACACCGACGACATCCTCACCCTCAACCACACCCCCACCACGGTGGACAACGCCCTGCGCACCGTCACCGACGACGAGCTCGACCTCGTGGTCGGCGACACCGACATCACCAACGACACCCACAACGGCGACGGCTCCACCCTCGCCGGCGACGAACCCGACATCGTCGGCACCGACGCCCTCGCGACGACACCCGGCACGTCGGCCCATCGCGCCCTCGGCCACCCCGACGACGACCGCCTCCGCCTCACCGACTTCCTCCACCACCCCACCCGACTCTGGACCCCCGACTCTCCGCCCGGAACCGCCACCACGTCATCCGGCCTGCACGTCCCCACCGACAGCTACCTCCACGACATCCCCGTTGAGGACCCGGTGCTGGACCGGATCGCCGGCGCCGGGTGGGACCCGGACGCCAACCCGTCGCCGTCCCTCGTCGAGACCGTCGAGGATCCGTTCACCGGGATCGTCCGACTCGTCACCGACCAGCACACGAGCACGGCCTCGGTGATCGGGGCGACGGGGAAGACGACGACACTGCTGGCCAATGCCCATGCCGTCGCCACCATCGAGCCCGGAACGGGCAGGACCGTCCGCGACCAAGTCATGGCGATGATGTTCCCGCGACCCGGAGCGGAGCAGTACTCGACGGTGACGGCGCTGCACCGGAGTCGGGTGGAGCTCAACCCGCTGTGGGGAGGCGGTCTGGGGCGAGCGGTCGACGACGCGAACGACCTCGCCATCGTGCATCTCGACCTGCCACCACCGGCCGACACCTTCGTGTTCCCGCTTCCCTCATCCGCCCCGTCGCTCACCCCGGGCGACGTCATCCACACCGCCGGCTACCCCCGCGACGTCGACAGATTCGTGACCGCCTCGATGCCCGGGCGTCGACGCGGCTTGGTGGTCAGTCGTGGGCGAGCGGTGAACCTGCCGGAGTACACCACGAACCGCCTGCGGCTCGGGGGAGAGAACACCTACGGCATGTGGACCAGCACCGGGATGAGCGGTGCTCCGATCTGGACCGTCGGCGGGGACGGCAGCATCGACCTGGTCGGTGTGCATGCGTGGGGCATCGCCGATGCCCAGCCAGGGCGCCGCGGTCCTTTCGAGCCACTGCCGTCCTTCGCCGACCTCACCGCGAGCGACGGCAACCCGAACTCGATGCTCAGCCGCGGCGTCACCGGCGGAGGCCCGCAGTTCACCCAGGAGAGCTGGCGGTGGATCCTCTGGCGGGCCCAGTCCCGGTGACCGCGAGACCCCGAGGACATGCAGCGGCGTCCGCCGTCGACATCGAGCCAGGACCCCGAACCCGAGCTACCGGCCCCAGCCCGTCGCGCGAGCGACCACGGCGGCCAGCTCGCCGATGGCCGCTGCGGCGACGACGACGGCGATGAGTGCCGGGAGCCGTCCGTCACGGAGCACGAGCAACGCCGTACCTCGGCCGTCGGGCACCTCACTGCGCGACCGGGCGGCCCGGATGACGACCCAGCCCGCGGCGCCCGCGGCACCCAGGGTGGGCACGACCACGACGACGGGCGGCAGCACCTCCAGACCCAGCCGGCCGATGGTGACGGTCACCGCGAGCAACGCCAACCCGGTACGCCGCCAGGCGAGGGTGGTGCGCTCCTGCGCTGCGGCGGGGTCGCTGGGCGGTGAAGGATAACGCGGCGTCATCCGGCCAGGCTCGTGACCGCGAGCGCCACAGCGACCACCGCGACGACGACGACGAGCACCACCATCGCCGGCGACGAGGGCAGCGGATGACGCTCGCGCATCGCGCGCTCGGTGCCCGCCCACGTGCGCCAGGCCGAGCCGGCGACGAGCAGCGCCCCGGCGGCGAGCATGGCGGCGAGCACCGACTGGAGCCGGTCGGCCATGGGCAGGTCGAGCGCGTCGACGGCGGCAGCCCCGGCGAGCAGCGCGAGCGCGGTACGGATCCACGCGAGGAAGGTGCGCTCGTTCGCGAGCGAGAAGCGGGGGTCGGGCTCCTCGCCCGTGCCGTAGACACTGGCCGGCCAACGCCGCTGCTCGCTCACCCGGCCATCATCCCCGGCCGGAGTCAGGGGCGTGAACCGGGCGCCTCATCGGAGGCACCCGCGAGGGTGTCGTCGGGCGCACCGGCGGACACGTCATCCGGAGCGGTGGCGGGCGGGTCGACCACCGCAGCCAGCTCGGCGGGAGTGTCGACGTCTCGGCCGGAGGCGAGGTCGCCGCACTCGACACCGCTGACGCCCCCCACACCGAGCAAGCCGCGCGCACCGCGGTCACCAGCCGCGCCGCCGACGACCGCGGGCCAGTGGTCGCGGCCCAGGGCGACCGGGTGGCCCGGGCGACCGCCGTAGGTGGCGCGAGCAAGGGCGACCGTTCCGCCGGATGCAGCGGCCGACAGCACCCGGCGATGCACGCCGGGGCCGACGTCGGGCAGGTCGACGAGCATGACCAGGGCGAGGTCGGGCACGTCACGGGCGCCGGTCGTGTCGGAGACGCCGGTCGTGCCGGGGGCGCCGGTCATGCCGGAGGCGCCGGTCATGTCGGGGGCGCCGGTCGTGTCGGAGAGGTACGCCAGGCCGGTGCGGAGCGACGCACCCATCCCCTCGGCCCAGTCGGCCGCGACGACCGACTCCGCACCCGTCGACTCCACGAGCGGGAGCGCCTCCTCCGCACCCGCTCCGAGCACCACGACCACGCGTGGCAGGCCCGCGCGCCACAGGGCATCGACGGTGGCCTCGACGAAGGTGGGCCGGCCCGCGCGGCGCCGGACGAGCGCCTTCGGCCCACCCATCCGACGCCCGGCCCCCGCCGCGAGCACCAGGCCCGCCACCGTCGTCACGAGCTCAGCGTGCCACAGGGCGGGGCCGCACCGACCGACCTGGCTCGCTCGGGGTGCCGGGCGGGCAGGATGCCGCGCGCTCGGCACCCTGACGTGGCCGCGCCTACCCAAGCGGGGTGCCGGGCGGGCAGGATGCCGCGCGCTCGGCACCCCGACAGGACAATCGTGCTGCGGCACGCGACGGTTCAGTGGACCGCTGAGCCGGACTCGAGGGCGGCGATGACGCGCGGACGCAGGTCACGCGCCGGGATCACCGCGTCGACCGAGCCGACCCGCACCGCCCGGTGGATGTCGTGGACCTGGTCGAACTCGGCGGCTACCAGCCCGAGCATCTCGGCGCGTACGGCAGTGCGCGTGGCGGCGAGCTCGGTGGCGAGCATCGCCCGGTCGGCGCCGTCGGCCGCGGCCACCCGGGCCTCGAGCTCGGTGACCCGCGGGTCGGCAGCCGTCCGCGAGTCGACCTCTCGTGCGAACACGACTGCGGCAGCCGGTGCCCCGCCGATCACCGAGGCGAAGGAACCCTCGACGGCGAGCACCGTCATCCGCGGGTTGAGCGTCTTGGAGAACACGACGAACGCACCGCCGTGATACCGCGAGATGACGACGAACACGATGGGGCCGTCGAAGTTGACCACCGCGCGACCGATCTCGGCGCCGTACTCCAGCTGCAGCGCACGCATCGACTCCGGCGAGCCGTCGAACCCGGAGAGGTTGGCGAGCACGACGAGCGGGCGGTTGCCGCTGGCGGCGTTGATCGCCCGGGCCGCCTTCTTCGACGAGCGCGGGAACAGCGTCCCGGCGGTGTAGGTGTCGGGCCCGTCGGTGGGCGGATACCCGCGCCGCGGAACGGATCTCGACTCGATGCCGAGCAGGCACACCGAGTGCCCGCCCAGGCGCGCGTCCATCACCACGGCGGTCTCGGCGTCGGCCATGCCGGCCCACCGTTCGAGCGGCTCGTGGTCCTGGTCGGCGACCGCACGCATCACGGTGCGGATGTCGAACGGCTTCTTGCGGTCGGGGTTCGTGACGGGCGAGAAGATGTCGCCGACCGTGGTGAACTCGCTTCCCGCCAGCGCGTGCGGGAAGGCGGTGACGTCGCGGTCGCCCGGGTCGGTGGTCGGCGCCCGCCGCGGACCGTGCTCACCCGGCGCCACCCAGGTGGACTCGTAGTGGGACAGCAGGATGCCGTAGGCGTCGACGAGGTCCTTGGCCCAGTACTGCGCCTGGCCGTTGGGGCCCATCACCCGGTCGTAGCCGCCGATGCCGAAGTTGTCCTCGGCGCTCACCCCTCCGGAGAAGTCGAGCGACTGCTTCCCGGTGAGCACCATCGCCGAGTCGGGGGTCATGACGAGGATGCCGCGGGTGTGCATGAGCATCGTCGCCTCGGCGTTCCAGTACGGCTGGGCGCCGACGTTGATGCCGGTGACGACGACGTTGATCTCGCCGCCCGCCTGGGTGAACTCGACGATCCGCCGCAGCGCCCGGGCGACCCAGTCCATGTTCTCGGTGCCCGAGTCCATCGAGATGCGCGCCCCGGCCGACAGTGCGAACCATTCGACCGGCAGCCCGCGCCGCTCGGCGAGATCGAGCGCGGCGATGATGCGTGCGCACTCGGGCTCGGCCACCGCACCGAGCGCACGGAGCGGGTCGCCGCAGAGCAGCACCCGGGCGACGCCATCCGGATGCAGCGGGGTCGGCGTGGTCACGACGCCACAGACGATGCCGGCGGCGTTCTCGCCGTAGGGCCGGTCGACCGGCACCAGGGCGCCCGACTCGTCGAGGTCGAGCTCCTGCGCCGTGCCGCCGCCACCGGCGACCATGGACACCAGCTCGTACGGGTAGACCCCCCCGCGCCGCCGGGCGCGGACGACCTTCTCGGCGTAGGCGTCCAGCGGTGCGAGCCGGGTGGTGGGCGGCGGCTCGACGGTGAAGGTGACCCCGGAGCCGGGCTGGTACCAGAACCGCGCGCACACCGGCACGGTGTGCCCGCGGTCGCCGGCGACGCGGCCCTCCACCCGCACCTCCTCCACGCCGGCGCCGGCCGTCATCGGGGCGATCTTGGCCTGCAGCGCGGTGAGCTGGTCGAGGTCGGCCTCGACCGGCGGCCAGATGTGCAGCCACACGTGGTTCATGTCGAACCGGACATCGGGCGAGCTCGTGCGCGCCCGGCGCACCGCCTCCATGCAGTTGGCGAGGGCCCGCTCCACGTGCGGCAGCCCGGTCACCCGCCCGGTGTCGTCGCGCCCGACCACGAACTGCCGCACCTGGGCGAGCGCGACCAGGCGCTGGTCCTGGGGGTTGCCGCGAGCGACGGCACGCAGCAGCAGCACGTCCTCGGGGGCGTCGAGCCGGGTGATGTCGAAGTCCCGCAGCCGCCACAGGTTGAGGCGGCGGCCGACCATCGGGTGCACCCCGCGCACCGGGAGGTCCTCGGGCAGCGACCCGTCGCCCTGCGGCCGGAAGGTGTAGTACACGACCTCGCGGTCGTCGTCGGTGACCACGCCCACGGCGACCCGGCGCGCCAAGTGCGCGAACGACATCCGGGCCAGTCGTTCGCGGAGCGCGGATGACGCCGCCTCACCGTCGGTGGGCGCGTCGCCCCAGTGCAGGTAGAGGTCGACGACGCCCTCGTGGCCGGACGGGCGGGTGTCGAGCAGGCGCCCGAGCGTGCCGGCGAGGGCGCTGTCGGGGGTGAGCTCGTCGACGGTGGCGACCGTGCTCACCAGGTGCGAGTCGCGGTCGTCGAGGCGGTAGCTCGCCGAGGCCACCGCGCGACCGTCCTCGGTGCGCTCGACGAGGTCGTGCAGCTGGTGCTCGCGGTAGTGGCGCTTCACGAGCACCTCGAGCATCGGCTCGCGGTCGCGTACGCCCTGCCGGAGCCGGGCGGCGAGGAAGCGCACGATGCGCTCGGGGATGCCGGCCAGCGCGTCGACCCGGACGGTGCGGTCCGCGCCCGTGGCCGTGTCGATGGCCTCGAGCTCGTCGTCGACCGACTCCAGGACGGAGACCCGCTCGGCGTCGACGACCGGCTGGTCGAACCAGCGGAACCGGACGCTGCGGGCGAGGTCGCCGACCACCGGGAACCGCCGCTGGGTGGCGGCGACGAGACGGTCGAGCAACTCGCGGGCGCCCGCGTCGTGCGGCGGCTCCGGGGCCGGCTCGGCGAGCCAGCGCTGCAGCACCGCGGTGGCCATGGCGACCTCGGGAGCCGAGCGCTGCTGGGCCAGGAACACCCGGAACACCGCCTGTTCGAGCTGCGGCGTGCGCTCGGTGCCGACGACGCCGTAGTGCGCCAGCACCCGCTCCAGCCGGGTCACGAACTCGGCCGGGAGGCCGCCGCGTTCGGGGTCGAGCGTCTGGAGGTAGGTGTGGAAGTGCTCCCGCGGACTGTGCACCCGGTTCTCGAGGTGCGCCTCCTCCTCGACCGGGCGGTTGCGGCTGAGCTCCGCGACGTCGGCGAGCACGGCGAGCAGCTCGGTCTCGGCGGCCACCGGCGGCCGCGCGTTCGCCGCCAGCGCGTCGCGCGCGTCGAGGTAGGCGGCGAGCGTGCGCTGTTCGTGCCCGGGGTCGAGGTCGTAGCCGAGGAGCATCGCGGCGAGGGCCCGGCGCCCCTGTGCCGCACGGGTGTCGACGTCGTCGGCGTCCTGCCCGGCGGGAAGGTCGAGATCGGGGGCGTCGCCCGCCGGGCCGGATGACGCGGCCTCCTCGACATCCCCCGTGGGCTCGAGCCGCAGCAGCGGTGCACCGGTCTCGACCTGGCTGCCCGCGGCGACGAGCAGCTCCTTGACCCGGGCCGCGAACGGGGCGGGGAGGACGGTCTCCATCTTCATCGACTCGAGCACGATCACCGGCGAGCCGGCCGCGACCGCCGCCCCCTGGGGCACCGGGGTGGCGACCACGAGCGCCGGTGCGGGAGAACGAAGCACACCACCTTCGTCGCGGCTCACCCGGTGCGTCACCCCGTCGACCTCCACCAGCTGGACCGGCCCGTGGTTGGCCGTGACCAGCCGGTGCGTGCGGCCGCCGACCCGGAGCCTACTCGCGTAAGGGCCGACCCGCTCGACGTCGGCGTCGACCGAGACCGGGACGCCGGCGGCACCCGCGACCCCCACCCGGAAACGGGCCGGGCCGGTGCGGTGCACGGTGACCCGGTAGCCGACACCGCGCAGCTTCAGGTCGACCGCGCGGCCGACGTCGTGCTGCACCTGGGGGCGTCCGCCGCGGGCGGTCTCGAGCAGCCGGGTGCGCTCGATCGCCTCGGCCTCCTCGTAGGCCTCGATGCCGGCGGCGACCAGGGCGACGCCGCTGTGCGCGTGGGCGACCAGGCGACCCTCGCCGCGGACCCGGTCGATCCAGCCGGTGTCGGCGGTGCCGCCGA
>JBOFBK010000299.1:0-15916 GCA_051645525.1 Dermatophilaceae bacterium
GTGGGCGGGCGCGCAGGCCATGGCGCTGGCGTGGGGGGCCCGGGTGGAGGACCGCCCCGCCCCGGGCGGGTTTGTGCAGCGGGTGCACCCGGTGGGGTACGTGTCGGAGATGGCGGTGAGCCTGGCGTGCCTGGAGACCAGGGTGACCGAGGGCCTGGCCGGGCGAAAGGTCCGGCTCGGCGCGACCCTGGCCGAGCGGTTCCCTCACCTGCTGGGGCTGCTCGTCGGTGGTGAGCTGCCCACCGCCACGGCACACAAGGTGCTCGACGCCTGCGAGGGCCTCGACATCGACGCCTGCCTGGCCGTGGACGAGGCGCTCGCACCGCGGCTGGCCGGGCTGGACCCGGCTGCGGTCACCCGCAGCACCCGGTCCGTGGCGGCACGGGTCGCCGCCGACCAGGTCGCGGCGCGCGCCGAGGCGACGACGCGATCCCGGTGCGTCGAGGTCTCGCCCGCCGGGCAGGACGGGCTCACCGCATGGTGGGCGCTGTTGCCGGCCGCGACCGCCGCCGCCGCGTACGCCGCGGTCGACCGGGTCGCCACCGACTACCGCGCCGCCGACCCCGCCCTGTCCGTGCCGGAGTCCCGGGCCGACGCGTTCGCCGATCTGCTCCTGCGCAACGTCACGGTCACCGCCCAGGTCACCCTCGGCGTGCCCGTCCTCACCGGCGAGCAGACCGCGCCGTCCGTCGACCCGCACCGTCCCGGCGAGGACGCACTGTCGTGGTCGCGGGCGCGGGTCGACTGGGCCGAGGACGACGTCGTGCACGTGGACCACGCCACCGGTGAGGCCGTCACCTTCGGCCAGCTCGACCCGGCCGGACGGGAGGCGGTGTCCTGGGTGCAGGTGCCCCCGGCCGAGCACCCGTGCGGCGGCGCCACGCACTCCGCGAGCGTCGACACCAGGTACCGGGCCTGCGCGCCCGTCGACGGCGGGTGCGCAGTGTCCGGGGCCGACATCCCCGGCGTCGGCTGGGTCGACGCCACCACTGTCGCCGCGCTGCTCAGGACGCTCCCGGTGCAGGTCGCCCGGGCGCTCCTCGACGCCGACACCGGCACCCTCGCCTCGACCACGACGGCGGCCTACACCCCCACCGCCGGCATCCGCGACTTCGTGCGGACGAGGGACGGAACCTGCCGGATGTGGGGCTGCAACCGCCGCGCCAGCCGTGCCGACCTCGACCACACGCGCCCCTGGCCCGACGGCCCCACCTCCCCGCGCGGACTGGCCGCCCTCTGTCGGCGACACCACCGGATGAAGCAGCTCGGCCGATGGCGGTACACCCTCCACGACGACGGCGACATCACCTGGACCGGCTCCACCGGCACAGCGCGCCGCACCCACCCCGCCCACCGCGTCATCCCACCACCGACACCCACGCGCAAGCTCGAGAACGACACGAGCCCGCAGAGAGAGTCCGACCCGGTGCCGGCAGGGCGGGTTCCCGTCGACCAGCGACCGCCGTTCTGAGGAGTTCCCCCGCCGGGGACCGCTTCTCGCTTGGGCCCACTCCTACACTGGCCCTTCATGGGTGAGCGCACGTCGAGCGGGAGCTTCGCCTGCGAAGCCGACGCGCCATCCGGCCGGGAGCGGGTCGTCATCCTGGCCGGGCCGAGCGGGGCCGGCAAGTCGCGGCTCGCGGAGCGCCTGCACCGCAGGCATGGCTGGCCGGTCGTGCGGCTCGACGACTTCTACCGCGACGGCGACGACCCGGGGATGCCGCGCCGCGCCGACCTGGACATCGTCGACTGGGACCACCCCGCCAGCTGGGACGCGCGGTCCGCCGTGGCGAGCCTGTGCGAGCTGGTCGACACCGGGCGCGCGCAGACCCCGGTCTACGACATCGCCGCGAGCCGCGCGGTCGGGCGGCGGGAGGTACGCGCGACGGCATCCGATCTCGTTGTCGCCGAGGGCATCTTCGCCGCCGACGTGGTGGCGGCCCTGCGGGAGCGCGGCGTCCTGCACAGCGCCTGGTGCGTGCACCACCGGCCGGCGGTGACGTTCGTGCGGCGGCTCGCCCGCGACCTCCGCGAGCGCCGCAAGACACCCCGGGTGCTGCTGTGGCGCGGCATGGCCCTGATGCGCGACGAACCGGTCATCGTGGCGCGGCATCGCGCCCTGGGCGCCCGCCCAGCTCGGGCCCGCCAGGTCGAGGGGCAACTCCGCGTGGGCCGTCAGGCGCTCCGTTAGGCTGACGCGCATGTCGAACGACGGGGATGCCGCCCCGCCCCCGTGGGTCGCCCCTGGCTCTCCGCCTCCTCCGCCCGCGGCCTCGCTGACCCCTCCCCCCGCCGGCGTACCACCCGTACCCGGCTCCTGGGGTCCGGCACCCGGGTCCGCACCACCGCCCGGACTGACGCCTCCGGCGCCCGGTTATCCGGCGGCGCCACCTGGCCCACCGATCGCACGCCCGGGCTATCCCGTGCCACCGCCGACGGCAGTCGGCGGCTACGAGTTCCGCCCCGGCATCGTGCCGTTGCGCCCGATGACCCTCGGCGACATCTGGGGCGGCGTCATCAAGGCGATCCGCGGCAACGTCGCCGCCACGATGGGCCTCTCGCTCCTGGTCTCGGTCGTCTGCATCGTGCCCGCGACGGCGCTCGGCGCCTGGGTGGCCAGCTTCGAGACAGTCGACTTCGCCAGCTCGACCTTCGAGGACGATGCCGGGTTCGGTGCCTACGGGCTGACCGGGCAGTACATCCCGGTCCTGGCGTCCGGCGTGTCCACCATCGCGCTCACCGCGTTCCTGGCCTACGTCATCGGCCAGGCGGTGCTCGGGCGCAAGGTCGGCATGGGTGAGACGTGGGACGGCACCCGGCGCCGGCTGCTCGCCATCGCCGGCACCGTCGTGCTCTCCATCGTGATGTACCTCGTCGTGCTCGGCACGCTCATCGGGGTTCCCGTCGCCGTGCTCGTGGCGGTCGGCGACCCCGGCCCGGCGACGATCCTCCTGGTCGTGCTCGGCGTGATCTCCGCCGTCGTCGCGATGCTGTGGCTGTGGACGCGGCTGGCCTTCGTCACCGCGGTGGTCGTGCTCGAGAACCGGAGCCCGTTCGGAGCGTTCGCGCGGTCGTGGCGGCTCACCACCGGGTCGCAGTTCTGGCGGATCTTCGGCATCCGGCTGCTCACCGTGATCCTGGTGTCCATCGCGGCTCAGGTCGTCGCCCTGCCGATCACGGTCATCGGCCTCGGCGGGCCCATCGCTGCCGGCGGCGAGGAGTACCTGTTCGTCGCGCAGGCGGTCATCACCGGGGTGTCCAGCCTCATCGCCGGGGTGATCACCACCCCGTTCACGGCCGGGGTCGACGCGCTGATGGCCGTCGACCAGCGGATCCGGCGCGAGGGTCTCGACGTCCAGCTCGTCCACGCCGCGCAGCACGGCGCCCCGGCACCATGGCCGAGCGCGGCTTGCCCCGCCTGACCCGTGCGCGCCGACCCACCGCTCGACCCCACCTCGCCCGAGGCCAGGGAGTGGCTCGAGGAGGAGCTGCGCAAGAGCGTCTACCAGGAGCAGCCCGGCCTCCTCGACCGCATCTGGGACTGGGTCCTCGAGCTGCTGACCGGCACGACCGGCGGTCCCGGGCTGCCGGCGTGGACCGTCGCGGTGGTGGTCGTGCTGGTGCTCGCCGTCATCGCGCTCGTGGTCGCCCGCACGCTGCGCCGCGACCGCCGAATGACGGGCGTGGCCGCTCCCGGCGTGCTCGACGGCCCGGTGCGCTCGGCCGCCGAGCACCGGGATGACGCCCGCCGGGCACTCGCCGCCGGCGACGCCGACACCGCGGTGGTCGAGGGATACCGCGCCGTCGCCCGCGCCACGGTCGAACGGGCGGTCCTCGACGACCTCCCGGGACGTACCGCGCACGAGGTCGCCGTGGCGCTCGCCCCCGTCTTCCCGGCCCACGCGAGCGGCCTGGCCGGCGCCGCCGACGTCTTCGACGCGGTGCGCTACGGCCGCCGCCCGGCCACCCGCGCCCAGGCCGAGAACGTGCTCTCCCTCGACGGCGAGATCGCCCGCACCACCCCGGTGCTCCCCGACCTCGTGGCAGCGACGGTGGTGACCGGATGACGACCGCCGCACCGCCGTCGGCCGGCCCCGGGTCACCAGCCGGCCCCGGGTCACCGACGGGGCCCCCGCCCGGCGCGTCCTCGTCATCCGGTGCATCGTCATCCGGCGGTTCGTCATCCGGCGCGGCCGTCACGCCTCGCCGACTCCGCCGGCTGCCGTCACGACGGGCGGTCGCCGCCACGGTGGTCGTCGGTCTCGGGCTGGTGCTGCTCGGTGTGCTCGCGGTCGGGGCGGCCCGGCCGCAGCAGTTCCTCGACCCGGGCGGCGTGGGCCCTCAGGGCGGCCGGGCGCTCGCCGAGGTACTGCGCTCCCGGGGCGTCGAGGTCGATGTCACCCGGTCGATCAGGGCGCTGGAACGGGCGACCGTCGACGACGCCACCACGATCGTCGTCACCGACCCCGAGGCGCTCGGCCCCGGCGCGACCGCCCGACTGCGCGAGGTCGCGGTCGACGCCGGCCGGCTGGTGCTCGTCGGCGGGGCCACCGAGCAGCTCGAGACGCTTCGCGTCCCCGCGCAGGCTTTCCCCGGCGGTGCCGACGAGCTGCTCGCCCGGTGCGACGCCGGGGGCGCCCGGTCGGCCGACGTGCTCAGTGCCGCTGACACGACCTACCTCCTCGACGACGCCGACGACGGCACTGCGTGCTTCGCCCTGCCCGACCCGGCCGGCGACCCCGACGACCCGGCGCCGGACGGCGAGCTCGGGTCGGCGTTCGTCGTGCTCCCACCCGGCTCGGGACGACCGGAGACCCTCCTCGTCGGCTTCGGCCCGGCCCTGACCAACGAGCTGGTCACCGATGACAGCCACGCCGGGCTCGGGGTCCGGGCGCTCGGCAGCAGCGACCGCCTGGTCTGGTACCAGCCCGGCGCCGGCGACCTGACCGCACCCGGCCCGGGCGGCGAGACCGGCGAGCTGCGACCGATCTGGCCGGTGTGGACCACTCCGGCCGCCGTGCTCGTCGGCATCGTCGTCGTGCTCCTCGCCGTGGTCCGCGGCCGTCGGCTCGGGCGCCTCGTCCGCGAGCCGCTGCCGGTCGTCGTCCGGGCAGCCGAGACCACCGAGAGCCGCGGCCGCCTCTACCGCCGGTCCAGCGACCAGGGCCGGGCCGCCGAGGTGCTGCGCGCCGCGAGCCGCGAGCGACTCGCGCAGCGGCTCGCCCTCCCCCGGCGGGCGCCGTTCGCCGCCCTCGTGTCGGCGGTCGCCGGAAGCACCGGCCGCTCCACCGGCGAGGTGGCCTTCATCCTGGGTGGTCCGCCGCCCGGCGACGACGCCGCCCTCGTCCAGCTCGCCCGTCAGCTCACCGACCTCGAGGAGAGGGTCCGTACCTCATGACCGACCATTCACCCACCGAATCCGCTCCCCCGACCGCCGCGGAATCGTTCACCTCGCCACCGGCGGCTCGGTCCGCGCTGCTCGCCGTGCGAGCCGAGGTCGCCAAGGCGGTGGTCGGCCAGGACGCCGCCGTCGCGGGCCTGCTCGTCGCGCTGCTGTGCCGCGGGCACATCCTGCTCGAGGGCGTCCCCGGGGTGGCCAAGACCTTGCTCGTCCGGGCGCTCGCCGCCGCCCTGGACGTCGACACCAAACGGGTCCAGTTCACCCCCGACCTCATGCCGGGCGACCTCACCGGCTCGCTCGTGTTCGACGCTCGCACCAGCGACTTCACCTTTCGCGAGGGTCCGGTCTTCACCAACCTGCTGCTCGCCGACGAGATCAACCGCACGCCGCCGAAGAGCCAGTCGGCCCTGCTCGAGGCAATGGAGGAGCGCCAGGTCAGCATCGACGGCCGGTCACACTCGCTCCCTACGCCGTTCCTCGTGGCCGCGACGCAGAACCCGGTCGAGTACGAGGGCACCTACCCGCTGCCCGAGGCCCAGCTCGACCGGTTCCTCCTCAAGGTCGTGCTGCCCACTCCGGAACGGCACGACGAGGTGCAGGTGCTGCGCCGGCACGCGAGCGGCTTCGACCCGCGCGACCTGGCCGCGGCCGGCATCCGCCCGGTGGCGTCGACGGCCGACCTCGACGCCGGGGCGGCCGCGGTGCGGCAGGTCTCGGTCAGCGACGAGGTGGCCGGCTACATCGTCGACATCGCCCGCGCCACCCGGGTGTCGCCCTCGCTGTCGCTCGGCGTGTCCCCGCGTGGCGCCACGGCACTGCTCGCCACGAGCCGGGCCTGGGCGTGGCTCGCGGGGCGCACCTACGTGACGCCGGATGACGTCAAGGCGCTCGCTCACGCGACCCTCGGCCACCGGCTCTCGCTGCGGCCGGAGGCCGAGCTCGAGGGTGTCGGGGTCTCGGCCGTGCTCGACAGCGCCCTGGGCTCGGTGCCGGTCCCGCGCTGATGACGATCACCGGGCGCACCGTCCTGCTCACGCTGCTCGGGCTGCTGCCCGTGGTGGTGTGGCCGGCCGGGGCCACCGTGCGCTGGTGGCTGCTCGGCGTGGCGCTCCTCGTGGCACTCGACCTCGTGCTCGCGGTGCGGCCGAAGGCACTCACCGTCGCCCGGGTCGGCTCCCCACCCCAGGTCCGGCTCGGCGAGACCACGACCACCTCGCTGGTCGTCACGAACACGGCCGGGCGCGGCGTGCGGGGCCGGCTGCGCGACGCCTGGCCGCCCTCGGCCGGCGCGGTGGATGCCGTGCACGCCCTCCGGGTGCCGCCCCGCGAGCGGGTCCGCCTCACCACCCGCCTGGTGCCCACCCGCCGCGGCGACCGGGTCGCCGACCGGGTGACCCTGCGCACGCTCGGGCCGCTCGGCCTGGCCGCGTGGCAGCGTTCGGTGCCTGTCCCGGGTTCGTTGCGCGCGCTGCATCCGTTCCCGTCGCGCAAGCACCTGCCCAGCCGGCTCGCGGTGCTGCGCGAGCTCGACGGCCGGGCCGCGGTGCGGGTGCGCGGGCGCGGCACCGAGTTCGACAGCCTGCGGGACTACGTCGACGGCGACGACGTGCGGTCCATCGACTGGCGGGCCACGGCGCGGCGCCAGCACCTCGTGGTGCGCACCTGGCAGCCCGAGCAGCACCGGCGGGTCGTCATCGTCGTCGACACCTCGCGCACCAGCGCCGGCCGCATCGGCGACGCTCCCCGGCTCGACGCGGCCATGGATGCCGCCTTACTCCTCACCGCGCTCGCCGGCCACGCCCGCGACCGGGTACAGGTGCTCGCCGGAGACCGCACGGTGCACGCCCGGATCGGCGGCCACGACCGGGCCCGGCTGCTGCACGACACCATCTCGACCCTCGCCCCGGTGGAGGCGCGGCTGGTCGAGGCCGACTGGTCGGCGCTGGCCGGGGAGGTGGTGCGGCTCGGCACGCACCGGG
Organism: Dermatophilaceae bacterium; assembly: GCA_051645525.1. Lineage (GTDB taxonomy): Bacteria > Actinomycetota > Actinomycetes > Actinomycetales > Dermatophilaceae > JBOFLG01. Next base: position 7,381 of record JBOFBK010000299.1, read on the forward strand.
CCCTGGTCGTGCTGCTCACCTCGCTGGAGTCGTCATCCGTCGAGGAGGGGCTGCTGCCGGTGCTGCCCGCGCTCACGGCCCACCACCGGGTGGTGGTCGCATCGGTGTCGGACCCGGCCCTCGACGAGATGCGGGCCCGGCGCGACTCGGTGTCGAGCACGTACGACGCCGCGGCGGCCGAGCGCACCACCGCGCTGCGCCGCCGCACCGCCGCCGCTCTCGAGCAGCTCGGCGCCGATGTGCTCGACGCCCCGCCCGACGTGCTGCCGGTGCGCCTCGCCGACCACTACCTCTCCCTCAAGCGCCAGGGCCTGCTCTGATTCGGATCGACCCATCCCATCGTCCCCACAGGGACAGTCGGACCGGCGGCGACGGTTGACGATGCCGGCCCGGGGGACGCGCTCGTATCAGCGGACGATTGTTGCGCTCCTGATGGAGTGTTGGCGCCGCAGCCGGTGGCGCCGCTGACCCTGAAGGGGTGAGTTGCTGATGATTAGTCCTGATCAGAGCCTGTCCGACTTCCACCCGCTGGCGTGGCCGCGGATCCGGACTGTGCTGGAGTTCGACACGATGATCGCCACGGTGGTGCAGCGCCGAGCCGTCGCGGTTCTGCCTCGCGAGGCGGGCGATACGGTGGCGCGTTCCGTCACTGCAGCCGCAGCCCGAGTCGTGGCGGACACGTACGACAGTGCCGGCCCGATCGACGCCCAACCCGTAGACAACTTCGAGCAGTGGTGGTGGCGCACTAAAGCGCCCTGGGATCCTTGGCCCAGGCCGAACTGGACAGAGGTCCTTCTCGCAAACATCCTCAAGGTCGGCAGGAACCTGTCGCCGATCACAGAAAGCCCGAGCCAGTCGTCGATGCCCGAAAGCCCGAACCCACAGCCGATCACGGCGGCTGGCGCGGAGGCCGGGCTCGTGCTTCGAGAGCTGGAGAGCGGGGTGGAGAAGTTCGGCAGCCCGGCCCTGCAGGAAGCGTTGATCCCGGTCTTGAAGGAGGCGGCGAACTCGCTCACCGGCTGACTGAGGCTACGGCCCGAACATTTCCCGCCGCACGCCAAGCGCTGTACGGATCCGGCTCGTTCCCCGTCCCGCTCGCTGTTCCCGGACGCAGCGTGAACGCACCGCGCGACGTGGGTGAAATCGTCGGCAGGGCGACGGTTTCGCCCAGCATTGGCGCGAACAAGGGCTCTCGGATGACGGGTCAGGCGGCGGTCGCCGGGGCGACGTCACCGGCATCCGTGGCGATGACGTCGCCGGTGGCGCCGTCGGCGACCGCCGCACGTCCGACGACGAACACGTACGCGAGGAACAGCGCCTCCGCGACGATCCCGATGCCGATGCGCGCCCAGGTGGGCAGCCCGGACGGCGTGACGAACGCCTCGATGACGGCACTGACGAACAGCACCACGGCGAGCCCGAGCGCGACCGCGATCGCCCGGCGCCCTTCGGCGGCGAAGGACTCGAGCCGGCTGCGCGGCCCCGGCTCGATCCACGACCAGAAGAGCCGTAGCCCGACGGCGGCGGCCACGAAGACCGCGGTGAGCTCGAGCAGCCCGTGCGGGAGGATCAGCCCGAAGAACAGCTGACCACGGTCGTAAGAGACCATCAGCGCACCCGCGACACCGACGTTGACCACATTCGTCACCAGCAGGTACAGCACCGGCAGGCCGAGCACCCCGAGGGCGATGCACAGGGCCGCGACACGCGCGTTGTTCAGCCACACCAGCGAGCCGAACTCGGCCCCGGGGAACTCCGAGTAGTAGTTCTCGAAATCGGTGCCCACGTACGCCTCGATCTCGGCGGGCGTCATCCGGCTCTCCCACACCTCCGGGTTGTTCACCGCCCACCATCCGACGAGCAGGGCGAGCAGCACGCTGCCCGCCGTGGTGCTGAGCCACCACCACCGGGTGCGGTACAACGCCGCCGGGAAGGTGCGGGTGAAGAATCCCAGCAGGTCGGACCACGTCGACGTGCGCGCACTCGCCGACGCGACACGAGACCGCGCGAGCAGCGAGGACAGGTAGGTGACCACCGAGGGGTCCGGGCTGGCCGAGCGCACGACCGAGAGGTGGGTGGACGCGCGCTGGTACAGGTCGAGCAGCTCGTCGGCCTCCGCCCCGCTCAACCGGCGACGCCCGGCGAGCTCCTCGAGCCGGCGCCACTGGTGGTGATGGGCGGCGAGGTACGCGTCGAGGTCCACGCCGAAAGCCTACGTCGCTACCATCGCGGTGTGAGCGACCTCGGGGTGTACCGCAGCTACGCCACCGACGACCTGGTCACCGGCGAGGGCGTGGCCGTGGAGGTACCGGCGGCGAGTGTCGCCGCGCGGGCGGCATCCGGCCTCATCGACGTGCTCGTCGTGGCCGCTCTCATCATCGGAGGGTTCATCGGGATGTCGGTGCTCACCGCCGAGGCGTCCGAGGCGGTCATCGGTGCCGCGTTCATCGCGCTCTCGCTGGTGGTCTTCGTGGGGGTGCCCCTGGCCCAGGAGGTCCTGTTCCGGGGCCGCACGCTCGGCAAGCTCGCGCTCGGGCTGCGGGTGGTGCGCGACGACGGCGGCCCGGCCGTGGCCCGCCACGCGCTCGTGCGGGCGCTCGTCGGCTACGTCGAGGTGTACCTGCTCTTCGGCGTGCCGGCGCTCGTGGCCGGGATGATCCACCCCCGGGCGAAGCGGCTCGGGGACATGGCGGCGGGCACCTACGTCGTGTCGCAGCGGGCCCGTCTCGCGGTGCTGCCGCCCCCGGTCATGCCACCGTCGCTCGAGCGGTGGGCCGTGAGCGCCGACATCGCTGCGCTGCCCTCGGGGCTCACCGTCGCGCTGCGCCAGTTCCTTTCTCGTGCTAGCGGGTTGACGCCGGAGTCGCGGCGGGTGCTCGGAACCGACCTGTTCCACAGCACGATGCGCCACGTGAGCCCGCCGCCGCCCCAGGGCGCCCATCCCGAGCTGGTGATGGCGGCCGTGGTCGCCGAGCGCCGCCGCCGCGACACCGAGCGGCTGTGGCGCGAGGAGCAGCTGCGCACCCGGGTGCTCCCCGCCGACCCCCTCGGATGACGCCCGGCCAGTTGATGCGGCCTGGCCGGTCTGCGCCGGTGGTAGCGGTGGTCCGGCATGCGCATGACGGTAGGTCCGGCGCACACGTGGCAGCCAATCGCCCGGATTCGGCGCTACTCTCGGCACGTGACCGTTCGGGTGCACGGCATCGTCGATGAGAGCAACCTGCGCCACACCACCAGCGGCCCGGCGCATGATCTACGGATCGCCCTGAACGGCCGGTTGAGTCACGAGCAGGCCGAGCAGCACCTCCGTGGCGAGCACTGGCCGTACCAGAACGAGTGGCCACTGACGTTCGCACCACCCGTGAGAAACACGCCGTACACGGTGGTGGTTCTTGGGTGGGTGCCCGACTCGCGTCGCGACGAGGCGCTGGCGGCGCTTGACCAAGCGCTCATCGATCTGCAGACACCGTGACCGTCTGCGATCCTTGGCTTCGGTCTTTCGGCGGGAACCTCGCCGAACGTGGGTGAGATGTCGGTACAACCGTGCACTATCGTCACAGAAGGAACGACGAAGGAGAGGTCATGGCGGCCGAGTCAGCTACGTGCGACGCCGTTGTCGAGGAGATGACCGTCGATGAGGGGCGCCGCATGCTGGATGCGCTGACATGCGACCGGCTCGGCCTCAGCCGCGAGGAGTTCCTGCGCCGACTCGACGACGGCGAGTACGAGGGAACCGACAGCGAGGACGTGATCCGCCTCCGTCTTCTCGCCCCCTTCGGTCGCTGACCGCGACACGCCTTGCCCGGACGAACTCCGCAGGAAGCGTTCTCGGCATTCATGGGTCCGATCCGCGGCGCGGCGGGCTGCATCGGAAGAGTCAAGATCACGACCTCGCCCGGAGGGACGACGCAGCCGAACGTCGTGCACGCCTGGTCGCTCAACGGCGAGACCGGGGTGTCGACGGCGGGATGGCACTTCGAGGCCGGAATGCAGTACGAGATCGTGCCGAGCGAACGCGAATGGCGCGTGACGACACGCTCCTACCGCTACCGGCTCGCCTTCCACGGTGAGGATCTCTGGCGACTGCACTGGCACCCGGGGGACGGTCCGACGTCACGTACCCGCATCTGCACGCCAACTTCGACGGCGCCCCGGGCGGAGCCAATCTCATCTCCGCTCACCTCCCGATGAGCCGAGTGACACTCGAAGACGCCATCCGCTGGGCGGCCGAGTGCGGCTTCCCCATGGTGCGCGACGACTACACAGAGGTGTTGGCGCTGACCGAGGCGGACCATCTGCGCTATCGCTCATGGGCTACAAGGCCTCCACGGCCAAACCCGGCGGGCTGACCACCTGCAACGCCAGATCGTCGGGCCGCCCCGGATCAGGTGTCCACAGGGGCAACTCAGGCCTGCGAACACCGCGCGTTGATGTCTCGACATCGTTGCACGGCAACGGAATCCGTGGCTCCGGCTTACCTGACGATGACGCCGGGCGGGTGTACGCCGCGCTCGCGCCGGGCTCAGTCATAGGGCCGACTGGCCTCGGCAGCATCCGCCGCGAACGACCTGCTGGCGGCTGCGACGCTCACCACAGCGAGGATGCCGGCGGTCGCCGCCACCGCGGTGATCCGGCCCAGGTAATTGACCGTGACGCCGAGGCCGTAGCCGTAGAGGGCGAACACTACCGCTCCGAGATACCCGAGGACGATCGCGACGAGCACCGGCGGGTACACCGCCCAGGCCCGGGCACGAGCCAGCTCGCGGGGGGCGAGACCCAGCCGGCGCGGAGTGTGGTCGACCGCGGCGGTGCGGTTGACCCGCTCCCCGACCTCGCGGATCAGCAGCAGCATGAGCACCGCCGACCCGATGGCCCAGCCGGTGACGATCCACTCGGCTCCACCCCATGGGGGCTTCGGCCGGGCGATCTGGGTGATGTTGACCGCCGGTAGCTGCCCGGCCAGGGCCTTCATCACCGCCCGCTCGTTCGTGCCGCTCGGGCCGAGGACGAGGACGCTGTACGGCACCACCGTCGGCGGCGACAGCACCGCACCGAAGTCGCCGTCGCGGCGGAACCGGTCGAGCACGGCAGGGGTGAGCTCTCCGGCCCTGCATGCCACGCCCCAGCCGTACCGGTCGGCCAGCGCCTGGGCCTGGGCGCACCCGTCGAAATGCACACGCTGCCCGGCGTCGTCGTTCGTGGTCGGAATGGCGTCCAACGACTCGAGTGCCGCACCGGCCAGCGCCACGTCACCGGGCCGCTCGTCGCGCCAGTCCACGAGGAAGCGCGCGTACCCGGCATCCGAGCCGGCGTTAGGTTCCACAACGCCGAGCCGGCCGTAGAGCGCGAACGCCGAGCCGGCGAAGAGCACGACGAGACCGACGGCGGCGGCGGGTCGCGCCAGCGCTGCGGCGTCGTGTCTGAGCCGGCGGCCGCCGAGCCAGCGAGCCGGCGCGGCGGCCCGCCCGAGCACGGCACCGAGCCGGTCGCACACCACCGGAAGGGCAAGCGGGATGCCGACCGCGGTGCCGACCAGCCCGGCGAACAGCAGCCGGCGGCCGGCCGAGGAGTCGGGCGGGAGCCAGCGCGACGCGGCCATGGCCAACAGCGCGGTGACGAGCACGGCCTGGGAGGCCACGAACCGCCTGGGCGAGAGGCGAGCCGGACTCTGCCGGATGAAGCGGCGGTCGGGTAGTGCGCCCGCGACCGCGCCGATGGCAACCGTGGCCAATACGGAGCCCACCACGCCGAGTGCCGGCACCTGCAGCGCACCGGGCAGCAGCACGGTGCCGGACAGCGGGACTCGCTGGGTGTCGTCGAGACCGAGCGACCACAGCGCGGCGGCCAGGCTCGCTCCGACGGCGCAGAGGGCAGCCGTCTCCGCGGCCAGGATCGCCGCGACCCGGTGCCGGGCCACTCCCAGCTCGCGCAGCACCAGCGCCCGGTGCTGCCGGGTGCGCGACGACGCCCGGCACACCGCGAGCAGCGTGACCAGGGCCGGGAGGGCAAGCACCAGCCCCACCCCGAGCCGCATCTCGGCGGGCGGAAGCAGATCGGGCGCGGTCTCGAAGACGCTCCCGCTCTCGGCGGCGGGCACGTACCCGGCGAACGACAGCAGCGCTCCCCCGGTGCCGAGGGTCCGCCCGGGCGGTACACCGGTGTAGAGCCACCCCTCCGAATCCGTGGCGAGCCCGGCCGGGCCGATCACCCCGGTACCACCAGACCCGGCCGTCGACGGCCGTAGGCCGAAGTCCGGTGCGCTCAGACCCCGGGCCACCAGCCCGGGCGACAGCACCGCCTCGCCCGGGCCGGGGAGCCGGTCGAGGCCGGGGGGCACAGCGCGCCGGTCGTTCTCGTGACCAGGTGCCGCCTCCAGCGTGAGCACCGGATACTGCCGGCCGTCGTCGGTGTACGCACCGCGCAACGAGACCCGCAGCACCTCGGGCGCGCCCGGGCCGGCCCACGCGGGCGACCGCGCCGCGATGCGCTGCTCGGCCGCCGCGCTCGCGCCGAGCGCTCCAAGACCGGCCATCGCGAGCAGGGCGGCGACGAACGCCCCGGCGACGACGCTGGCCTGCCGCCACCGGTGCCGTCGGTCGCGGGAGAACGCCAGGCGCAGCGCGAACCGCGCCGCGATCACGACCCGACCCCGGCACCGACGACGTGCACCCGGTCGCACCGGGCGGCCACCCCGGCGTCGTGCGTGGCGATCATCGCGGCGGCGCCGAGCGCACGCACCCGCTCAAGGACCAGCTCGACGACACCAGCACCGGTCGCGGCATCCAGCGAGGCGGTCGGCTCGTCGGCCACGAGCAGCGCCATCGAGTCACGCGCCAGCGCCCGGGCCAGCGCCACCCGCTGGGCCTCGCCCCGGGAGAGCACCCCCACCCGGTCGCCGGCGCGCCGGTGCAGCCCGACCTCCGCCAGCCCCGCTTCTGCGTCGCGGAGGGCCTGGCTGCGAGGAACGCCGTCGAAGGCACCGAGCAACGCCACGTTCTCGCCGACCGTCAGCTCGGGCAGTAGCTCGGGGTCCTGGAACATCAGCCCGATCCGGGTGCGCCGGTGCCGCGCCCGCTCGCTCTCCGACGCGGCGCCGAGGTCGACACCGAGGGTGCTGACCGACCCGCCGCTGGGCCCCACCAGCCCGGTGACACAACGCAATAGCGTGGTCTTGCCCGACCCGGACGGCCCCATCACCGCGAGCACCTCACCGCGTCGTAGCGCGAAGTCAGTCGTGGGGAGGATGACCGTGTCGCCGACGGAGACGGTGAGCCCACGCGCCACAACGACGACGCCGTCGGCCTCAGCGGGGAAGTCGACCGTGGTGTCGTCACTGTCGACCATCCGGTCCTCCACGGCGTCCCTGTCGACGAACGCGGAGAAGAGCGAATCCCGGAGGTTCATCTACCGCGGGTACACGAAGCCGCCGTAGTCGTCGCGGGCGGCCGCGATGACCTCGACGATCTGATGCTTGTAGACACCAGTGCTGAGATAGGCGCCCTCACACGTGCCGCTGCCGCCCTCGGCAAGGGTCGACTGGAGACTCGACGAACCATTCCGTTGCCACTCGGCTTTGACGATGTTGCCATCGAACTCGCGATCGCACGCGTCGACCACTCGACCGGACGTGCTGTTGACGGAGTAGTCGCTGCCGCTGTAGCTCCTCAAGCTCTGCACTGCTTGCGCGGAGCCGGGAGCTGCAGCCAGCAGTAGCAAGGATCCCGCGACGCCGTATCGGATCAGTTTCATGACATGTTCCTCCCTGTTCGACCCCTGCCGCGCCGACACTCCCACCCGTCTCAAGCCGCTGTCAAGGTCTCCTCGATCTGGCGACAGCGCGCAGCGGTCGCCCGGCCCAGTCAGTCAGTCAGTCAGTCAGTCAGTCAGTCAGCGAACTATGCCATGGCGACTCGAACCCGTTGCGTCACAAACGATTCCGCACTAGCGCGCGGTCATCATGTCGCTGCGGCAAGGGCGGCGTAGCCGGGCTTGACGACGCGCTCGATGAGGTCGAGCCGCTCGTCGAAGGGGAGGAACGCCGACTTCATCGCGTTCACCGTGACCCAGCGCAGGTCGTCGAGGGTCCACCCGGCCTCGTCGACGAGCAGCTGCATCTCCCGCGACATCGACGTGCCGCTCATCAACCGGTTGTCGGTGTTGACGGTGACCCGGAACCGCAGGTCCTTGAGCAGCGTGATCGGATGCGCCGCAACCGAGTTCGCCGCACCGGTCTGGAGGTTGGAGGACGGGCACATCTCCAGCGGGATGCGCCGATCGCGCACGTAGGCGGCGAGCCTGCCCAGCACCGGCGTACCACCGAGCACCGGTGTGCTGCCCAGCGCCGGTGTGCTGGCGAGCACTGGTGTACTACCGAGCACCGGCGTACTACCGAGCACTGGCGCCCCGGCATCCGCTCCGCTGACGGTGTGCGGTGCGCCGACGTCGTCCGGTATGCCGGCGGCGCCCCGCATGTCCGCAGCCAGCGCCCGCGCGGTATCCGAGACAGCGATGTCGTCGACGATGCGCACCCCATGGC
>JBOFBK010000300.1:0-11087 GCA_051645525.1 Dermatophilaceae bacterium
TGGTCACCTGACGTTCGCCGACGGTTCCTCCCGGTGGCGCGCCAGCCCACCTACCGTCTCGCTCGGACCCACCCCCATCCGCCCCGACGGGAGACCCCATGCACCTCGCCCCCGAGAACCGCCGAACACTCCAGCTCGCTTCGCACGCACGTGGCAAGCGCAGCCCGGTCACCTGCCGCCTCAAGTGCGGCGACGCCTGCGCCCAGCCGGTGCCCAACACGAGCGAGAACGACTACTTCCCCGAGGTGGCGTCCCGGTCCCTGGCCCGCCGCGCGGTGCTCGGCGGTGCCGGTGCGGGCGCGCTCGCCATCGCCTTCGCGTCGAGCACCCCAGCGGCTGCGGCCACTCCGGGCTCGAACACCACGCTCGCCGGAGCGGCCCGCGGGCGTGGCGTACGGTTCGCGCCGATCCTGCCCGTGCCCAGCACCGTCGACGCCGTCACGGTGCCCCGTGGCTGGGAGTGGTCGACCGTCATCCGCTGGGGCGACCCGCTGTTCGCCGACTCGCCCGAGTTCGACCCGCAGGCCCAGACCGGGACGTCGCAGGAGCAGCAGTTCGGCTACAACTGTGACTACCTCGACGTCATCCCGTTGAACAAGAACGGCAGGCGGGCGCTCGGTGTGGTGAACCACGAGTACACCAACGAGAACATCATGTTCGCGCCTACCGAGGACGCCGCCGCACTCGAGGAGCAGAAGCGGGTGGCGATGGCGGCGCACGGCCTCACCGTGGTCGAGTTGCGCCGTCGCGCCGTCGGCCGGCCCTACAGCTACGTGCGCGGCTCGGAGTACAACCGCCGCTTCACCGCGACGACCCCGTTCCGCCTCACCGGGCCGGTGGCCGGCAGCGACCTGGTCAAGACCGCCGCCGACCCCGAAGGCACCACGGTGCTCGGCACGCTCAACAACTGCGCCGGCGGCACCACACCGTGGGGCACGGTGCTCTCCGGCGAGGAGAACTTCAACCAGTACTTCGTGGCCGGCGAGTCCCCGGCCAACGAGCGGTACGGCATCCCCACCGACGAGGAGGACAACCGGGCCTGGTGGACCGTCGAGCCGCGCTTCGACGCCCGCGTCGCCGGCAACGAGAACGAGGTCAACCGGTTCGGGTGGATCGTCGAGGTCGACCCGTTCGAGCCGGAGTCCACCCCGGTCAAGCACACCGCGATGGGCCGGTTCAAGCACGAGGGCGCGAACATCCGTCTCGCCCGCGACGGCCGCGCGGTCGCCTACATGGGCGACGACGAGCGCTTCGAGTACATCTACAAGTTCGTCTCGTCGAAGACGATGCGCAAGGGCGACGGCCCGGCCGCGCGCCGGCACAACAAGACCCTGCTCGACGAGGGCGACCTCTATGTCGCGAAGTTCACCGGTGACAGCCCGGCCGCCGAGATCGACGGCACCGGCACGCTTCCCGAGGACGACGCGTTCGACGGCCGTGGCCAGTGGCTGCCGCTCGTCGAGGACGGCGAGTCGAAGGTGCCGGGGATGACGGTCGAGGAGGTGCTCGTCAACACTCGCCTCGCCGCCGACCTGGTCGGCCCGACGAAGATGGACCGGCCCGAGGACGTGCAGCCGAGCCCGGTGACCGGGCGCATCTACGCGGCGCTGACGAACAACAGCCGGCGCGGCGTCGACGACAACCCGGGAGCCGACGAGGCCAACCCGCGCAACCCCAACCGTGACGGCCACGTGCTCGAGATCGTCGAGTACCGCGACGACGCCCTCGCGTCGAGCTTCTCGTGGAACCTGCTGCTCGTCTGCGGGTCGCCGGGCACCGCCGGCACCTACTTCGGCGGCTACCAGGGCCCGGTGTCGCCGATCGCCTGCCCCGACAACGTCACCTTCGACGAGACCGGTGCGCTGTGGATATCCACCGACGGCCAGCCCGGCACGATCGGCCTGAACGACGCGCTGCACCGGGTGAGCCTCGACGGGCGGAACCGCGGCAGGGTCGAGCAGTTCCTCGCGGTCCCGGTCGACGCCGAGACCTGCGGGCCCACGGTTCGGGCCGGCGAGGAGATGGTGTTCGTCTGCGTGCAGCACCCCGGTGAGGAGGGGTCCTGGGAGGAGCCGACCAGCTTGTTCCCCGACTACGCGAAGCCGGGCACGCTGTCTCGCGGGACGTGGGGCGGCCCGCGGCCCAGCGTCATCCAGGTCTACCGGGACTGAGCAGCACCGGCGCTTCGCCGACCCCGGGATGCCGTCCGCCCACACGCTGGAGAGGCGGGCGGCATCCCAGGGTCAACCCTGCTGGCAGCCTGGGTGCCGATCGCGCGCTCGGCTGCCCGCTCGGCACCCCGAGCGCGGATGATGATCAGCGTGCGATAGCGACAGGTGTCTACTTCGCCTAGAATTATGGTTCATGACGACGCTACCACTCTCCGAGGTGAAGACCCGGCTCTCCGAGATCGCCGAGGAGGTCGCTGCGACGCACGAACGGGTGCAGATCACCAAGAACGGGCGCGACTATGTCGTCCTGCTCGCCGCCGAGGACCTCGAGTCGATCGAGGCGACCCTCGAGCTGATCGGGGACGCCGACGCCCAGGCTCGGGTGGCGAGCGCCGAGCGCGACATCGAGCGGGGGGACCTCCTGGACCAGGACGCCGTTCGTGCTGCGCTGGCCCGGGCGAAGGACGCCTGAGTGAGCTTCCGGGTCGTCGTGACCCGGACCGCGGCACGGCGGCTCGCGGACCATCTTCCCGAAGCGGTCGCGGCGGCGTGCGTCGAGTTCCTGTTCGGGCCGCTCGCCGGCAACCCGCACCGTGTGGGCGCGCCCCTGCGGGCGCCGTTCGCCGGCCAGTGGCGGGCACGCCGTGGCGAGTACCGCGTGCGTTACCGCATCGACGAGACGACGAGCACGGTCTACGTCCTCGACATCGACCACCGGCGAGATGCCTACCGGGGCTGAGCGGTGACGGGTGCCGATCGCGCGCTCGGCTGCCCGCCCGGCGCCCCGTGCGCGGATGACGTGCAGCAGCTGGTGGTGGATAGGCTTCCGGACGTGGCGCACGGGACACGGGTTGTCGAGCCGGCCGGATGGCGGGATGCCGTCCGCGCTGCACGCGACGACGGCTTCACCTTCTTCGACTGGCTCAGCGCCGCCGACCGCAACGACGACGAGTCGGCCCCCGGGTTCGACGTCGTCGCGCGCCTCCTCGACCCGGCCACCCCGGGTGAGCTCCCCGGCGTCCTCGTGCGCACCCGGGTGGCCGACGGCGAGCCGCTCGAGTCGGTGACCACGGTCTTCGCGGGCGCGGCCTGGCACGAGCGCGAGACGCACGAGATGTTCGGCATCGAGTTCGCCGGCTTCGACGACGGCACCGGCCTGGGCCTGCGCCCGCTGCTGCTGCCCGACGGGTTCGAGGGCACCCCGCTGCGCAAGTCCTTCCAGCTGGCCGCGCGCGCCGCGAAGCCGTGGCCCGGGGGGAAGGAGCCCGGCGAGGGGCACGACTCGGTCCGCTCGCCGGGTCGCCGCCGCGTGCAGGCGCCGGGCGTGCCGCCACCGGAGTGGGGACCGCGATGACCGTCGTCACGGCCCCTGGGCCGTCGGAACGGGGGCTCGCGACGACCTGGATCGCCCCGGCCGGGCTGCCTGAACGGGCGCGGCGATGACCCTCCTCGAAGCGGCGTTGCGGGCCGCCTCGGCGCTCGCCGCGTTCCTCGTGCTGCCGTTGCTCGTCGGGCAGGCCGAGCACAAGGTGATGGCGCACATGCAGGGCCGGCTCGGCCCGATGTACGCCGGCGGCTTCCACGGGTTCGCCCAGCTCGTGGCCGACGGGGTGAAGTTCGTCCAGAAGGAGGACATCACCCCCCGCGCCGCCGACCGCCGGGTCTTCCGGCTCGCCCCGGCCGTGGCGCTCGTTCCCTACCTGGTGGCCCTGGCCGTCATCCCCGTGCACCCGGGCGTCGCCGCCGTCGAGGTCCCCGGCTCGGTGCTCCTCGTGCTCGCCGCCACCTCGGTCGGTGCTCTCGGCACGCTGATGGCGGGGTGGTCCAGCGGCAACAAGTACAGCCTGCTCGGGGGGCTGCGGGCGGCGGCGCAGCTGGTGTCCTACGAGCTGCCCATCGTGCTCGCCGTCGCCAGTCTGGCGCTGGCCGGCGGCTCGCTCAGTCTGCTCACCCTCACCGACCGCTGGTCGCCGTGGTGGCTGCTGTGGCAGCTGCCCGGCCTGGTGGTGTTCCTCGTCGCCGGGGTCGCCGAGCTGCAGCGCCCGCCGTTCGACATGCCGGTCGCGGATGCCGAGCTGGTCATGGGCGCCTGGACCGAGTACACCGGGCTCCGGTTCGCGTTCTTCCTGCTCGCCGAGTACGCCGGCATCGTCGTCGTCTCGCTGCTGGTCGCCACGCTCTGGCTCGGCGGCTGGCACGGCCCGTTCGAGGGCGCGATGGGCTGGCTCTGGACCCTCCTCAAGGGCCTCGCCGTCGCGCTCGTCGTCATCTGGCTGCGGGTCGCCTGGCCCCGGCTGCGCGAGGACCAGCTGCAGCGGCTCGCCTGGTGCTGGCTGGTCCCTCTCGCGCTCGGCCAGCTGCTGCTCACCGGCGTCGGGGTGGCGCTCGGATGGTGAGCGAGGACGAGACCGGGAACAGGTCCAGCGGCGAGATCGAGGAGAGCACCGGCGTGCAGACCGGCGAGGACGACACCGGTCGCGGTGGTCGCGAGTCCAGCGGCAAGCGCTCGGCGAGCACCGAGACCCACGGCGAGCGTCCGGCGCGCACCTCGGCCGTGCCCGGCATCCTCAAGGGCCTGGCGACCACGGCCCGTACCGCGCTGCGTCCCACGCACACCGCGGAGTACCCCGATGTCGCGCCGAGCCTGCCGCCGCGCAGCCGCGGCGTCATCGCGCTGCTCGAGGAGAACTGCACGAGCTGCATGCTCTGCGCCCGCGAGTGCCCCGACTGGTGCATCTACATCGACTCCCACAAGGAGACGGTGCCGGCCACCACCGAGGGCGGGCGGGAGCGGCAGCGCAACGTGCTCGACCGGTTCGCCATCGACTTCAGCCTGTGCATGTACTGCGGCATCTGCATCGAGGTCTGCCCGTTCGACGCGCTGTTCTGGAGCCCGCAGTTCGAGTACGCCGAGCTCGACATCCGCGACCTGTTGCACGAGAAGCAACGGCTCGGCGAGTGGATGCCGACCGTCCCGCCGCCGCCCGGGCTCGACGAGCGCGCCGCGCCGCCGGCCGAGGTGGCGGCCGCCGCGAAGCCGCCGCGCCGCGCCGGCCTGGTGGCGCGAGGCGACCGGTGACCGCACTCGACACGGCGTTCGCCGCCTGCGCCGTGGTGGCCGTCACCGGGGGCCTGCTCGCGGTCAGCACCCGGCAGGTCGTGCACGCCGCGCTGTGGCTGGTCGTGGCGCTGCTCGGGGTGGCCGGGTCGCTGCTCGTGCTCGGCGCCGAGCTGGTCGCGCTCGTGCTCGTGCTCGTCTATGTCGGTGCGGTCGTCGTGCTCGTGCTGTTCGCGCTTATGCTCACCCGCGCACCGATCGGGCCGGATGACGCGCACGCGCCCTCCCGCTGGCGGGTCGCCGGTGCCGCGGTGCTCGGCGCCGCGACCGCGGCACTCGTCGGGTCCGTGCTCCTGCCGCTGGCCACGGATGACGGGGGTGCGGTCGCGGTGCGGCGCGCCGAGGTGTCCACCACCCAGGTGGCCGGGCAGCTGTTCGGCACGTGGGTCTGGCCGTTCGAGCTGCTCTCGCTGCTGCTGCTCTCCGCGCTGGTCGCCGCACTCGCGGTGTCGCGCCTGCCCCGGCACTCCGAGGGCGCCTCGTGATCCACCTGGCCGGCCCGTACCTCCTCGCCGCCGCGCTCATCGGGCTCGGCGTCGCCGGTATCGCAGTGCGCCGCAACGCGGTCCTCCTCCTCGTCGGGGTCGAGCTGGTGCTCAGCGGCGCGCTGGTGCTGCTCGTGACCACCCAGGCGGCCGGTGCCGACCGCTGGGCGGCGGGCAGCGTCATCCCGCTGTTCGTCATCACCGTCGCCGCGGCCGAGGTGGTGGTGGCGCTGGCCGTCATCATGGCGGCGTTCCGGCACGGGGGGCGCATCGACCTCGATGAGCCGTCCGGGGAGGCGCCGTGACCCCCTGGCCGCTCGTGCTGCTCCCCGCGGTGGCCGCGGTGGTGGGGCTCGCGATGCGGGAGCGCCCGGCCGCCGCACGCGCGGTGGCGCTCGCGGCATCCGGCCTCACCCTGGGGCTGGCCGTCCTGGGCTGGGCCCTCACCGACGGTGTGTCCGAGTACGGCGGCCCGGCGCTCGCCGCCGGCGGGCTCGACGTGCCGCTCGCCCTGACCGCCGACCCCACGCGGGGCGCCATCGCGTTCGTCGTCGCACTCGTCGCCGGCGGCGTCCAGGTGTACTCGACCTGGACTCTGGTCGATGACGACCGCTACGGCGTCTTCGCCGCCACGGTGTCGCTGTTCACGGCGGCGATGCTGCTCGTGGTGCACTCCGGCGACCTGCTGCTCACCCTCGTCGGCTGGGAGCTGATGGGCTGGTGCTCCTACCTGCTCATCGGCCACTGGTCGCGCCGGCCGGCGGCCCGGCGAGCGGCGCACAAGGCGTTCCTCGTCACCCGGCTCGCCGACATCGGGTTCGTGCTCGGCATCCTCGGGCTCGCCGCCGGCGCAGGCACGACACTGCTCTCCGGCGTGGTCGCCGCGTGGAGCCGGCCGCCTCAGTGCATCGACGCCGCCGTGGCCGGTGGCAGCCCGCTCGGCGCGGCGCTCGCCGCGTGTGACGCGCCCGATGCCACGACGCGGGCGGTGCTGCTGTCGCTGCTCGTCGTCGGGGTGCTCGGCAAGTCGGCGCAGGTGCCGTTCCAGGACTGGCTCGCCGACGCCATGGAGGGCCCCACCCCGGCGAGCGCGCTCATCCACGCGGCGACCATGGTGGCCGCCGGCACCGTGGTGCTCGCCGGCGTGTTCCCGCTGCTCGCGGTCAGCCCGTCGGCGCGATGGGTGCTCGGCCTCGCGGTCTCGGTGACGATGCTGCTCGCCGCGCTCCTCGCCTTCGCGCAGAGCGACCTCAAGCGGATGTTGGCGTGGTCGACGGTCAGCCAGGTCGGGGTGATGCTCTCCGCCCTGGCCGCCGCGCCGTTCGACGCCGGGCCGGATGCCGGGCAGCTGCACCTCTGGGCGCACGCGGTGTTCAAGGCGCTGCTCTTCCTCGGGCTCGGCTGGGCGGCGGTGGTCGCCGGCACCACCACGGCGCGGGCGATGCGCGGCTCGGCCACCGCGGCGCCGCTGCTGCGGGTGTCGCTGCTGTTCGGGTTCCTCTCCCTCGCCGGGGTGCCGCTCGTGCTGGGCGGGCAGTCCAAGGAGCACGTGCTCGCGGTGGCGTGGGAGGGGGCGGTCGAGGGCGACGGCCCGGGCGTCGTCGTGCTCGTCGCGCTGGTCCTCACCGCGGCTGTGAGTGCCGCCTACTGTGCTCGGGCCTACGTCGTGCTCACCGCGCACGTGCGGCCACGGCCGACCACCGCGCCGGCGCCGCTCCCGGTCCAGGCGGTGCTCGCCGTGCTCGTCGTGCTCAGCGGGCTGGGGTCGGCGGTCGTCACCACCGACGCGTTCGCCGTGGGCGGGGTCTCGCTCGGCTGGGTGCTGTTCACGGCGTTCGTGGTGCTGGTCGGCATCGGCGTCGCGCTGCGCGGCGGGTTCGACCGCGACCCCGCCGAGGTGCTGGCCCGCCGGTTCATGCCGGCCGCCGACGCAGGGCTGGGGGTCGACGCCCTGTCGGTGCGGCTCGTCGTGCGCCCGGTGTTCGCGGTCGCGCGCCTCGCCGCCTTCCTCGACACCGAGGTCGTCGACGCCTACGTGCGCGGCACCGCCGTCGCCACCCGGGCCGCGGGATGGGCCGGAGCCCGGCTGCACCGCGGCGAACGGCCCGGCTCGGCGGTCGGCCTGGTGCTCGCGGCGCTCGTGGTGCTCGGTCTCGCGGGGGTGCTGGCGTGGTCCTGACGCTGCTCCTCGCCGTGCCCGCGGTCACCGGTCTCTGGCTCGTCACCGGGGGGCGGCGGATGACGGTGCGCTGGGCGCGGTGGGTGAGCGCGGCGTCATCCGGGGTCACCCTGGTGCTCGCGGTGGTCACGGCGGTCACGCGGCCCGAGGTCGACGTGGCCTGGCTGTCCGAGCTCGGGGTGCGCGCCACCTTCGGGGTCGACGGCGTGTCGGTGCCGCTGGTGCTGCTCACCGCTATGGTCGGCGCTTTGCTGGCGGCCCACGCTTGGGTCGACCTGCCCGGTGGTGGCCCGCCGGCCGTCTTCCTCGGCTGTCTGCTGCTCGTGCAGGCCGGCGCCCTCGCCACGTTCACCGCACGCGACGCGGTGCTCTTCTTCGTGGCCTTCGAGCTGGTGCTCGTGCCGATGTGGGTGCTGATCACCCGCTTCGGCGAGCGCGGCGCCGCTCGCGCCGATGCCGGCGCCCGCTTCATCCTCTATACCGCCGTCGGGTCGACGACGATGCTCGTCGGCATCCTCGTGCTCGTCACCTCGGCCGGCACCACCGACCTGCGAGAGCTCGCGTCGGGCGCCGGAGCGGCGCTGCCGCCGGGCCGGCAGCTGCTCGTGGCGCTGCTGCTCTGCCTCGGACTGGCGGTCAAGGTGCCGGTGTTCCCGCTGCACACCTGGCTGCCGCCTGCGCACACCGTCGCGCCCACGGCCGGGTCGGTGCTTCTCGCGGCGGTGCTGCTGAAGATGGGCACCTACGGCCTGGTGCGGCTGCCGGTGGCCACCGTGCCCGAGGGGTTCGCGCAGGTCGCCCCGGTGCTCGGCGTCGCAGGGGCGGTCGGGGTGGTCTGGGGTGGGCTGATCTGCCTCGTCGAGCGCGACCTGAAACGGCTGATCGCCTACTCCTCGGTGGCGCACATGGGTTTCGTCGCACTCGCGCTCGCCGCCGGCACCGACACCGGCCTGCAGGCTGCCCTGTTCGGCAACGTCGCGCACGGCACGATCTCGGCGCTGCTGTTCCTGCTCGTTGGCGGGCTCAAACAGCGTTGGGGCAGTGTCGATCTCGCGGTCCGCCGGCCGGCTCTGCGCGAGACGTCGCCGCGGCTCGGGTTCGTGCTCGTGCTCGGCCTGGCCGCCGGCCTCGGCCTGCCCGGCCTCGCCGGGTTCTGGGGCGAGTGGCTCGCCCTGTACGCCGCGTGGGCGCCGGCACCCGACCGGCCGCGGGGCCTGTTCGTCGCCTGTGCCGTGGTGGGTGCGGTGGGCGCCGCCCTTGCGGCGGCGTACGCGCTGCGAGTCGCGCGCCTGGTGTGGGTCGGCGACGAGCCCGGGACCGACGTGGTGCCGACGCCGGATGCCCGTGGTGTCGAGTGGGTCGTGCTCGGCGTGCTCGTGGCCGCGGTCGTCGGGCTTGGCGTGCTGCCGATGACACTGCTGTCGGTGACCGCAGACGCGCGTGGAGTCATCGGGGTGGGCCCGTGACGGCGCTGGTCTCGGTCGACTGGCTGGTGCTCGCGCCCGCGCTGGTGCCGGCCCTGGGCGCGGTGCTCGTGCTCGTGCTCGACGCGGTGTGGCCGGGCCGGGCGAGCTGGATGCCGGCGCTCGGAGCCGCGCTCTGCGCCGTCGGCTCGGTGTTCGCGGTCCGCGGGGCGCTCGCGGATGACGACCCGCTCACCACGTTCTGCACGTCCGGGCCGGACGGGGCGTGCCTGTGGTCCGCCGCGCCGTCGGTGTCGACGCTGCAGGCCGGGGTGCTGCTGGCGTCGGCGGCCGCGCTGGCGCTGCTCGCCGACGACTCGAACGCCCGGCGCGACGCCTCGGTGACCACTGCGCTGGTCCTCGCGGCGTGTGCCGGTGGGGTGGCGGTGGGCGCGGCGCGCGATGTCGGGTCCTGGCTGGTCGCGATCGAGCTCGCCACGGTGCCGGTGGTGGCGCTCGTGGCACTGCGGGGCACCCGCCGGGCCGGGCACAGCGCCCTGTCCCTGCTCGTCACCTCGCTCACCTCGTTCGCCCTGCTGGTGGTCGGGGTGGCGCTGTGGGTCACCGCCACCGGTGACGCGGCGTTCGGTGCCGACGCGGCATCGGCGGCCTGGGCCGACGTCGACCGGCGGGCGGTGCTGACGTTGGCGGTGGTGGCGCTCGTCGCCGGCCTGGGCTTCAAGCTCTCGGCGGTGCCGTTCCACGCCTGGACCCCGCAGGCGTACTCCACCGCCGACCTCGGCACGGTGCTGTTCCTCGCCGCGGCGTCGAAGGTAGCGGCGGTGGCGGCGCTGCTCGTCGTGGCGTCGGCGCTGGTGGGCGTGGGAGGTGCCGGCCCCGTGGTGGGCGTGCTCGCCGCCGTGGCGGTGGCGTCGCTGCTGCTGGGCAACGTCGTCGCGCTGCGTCAGCACGACCCCACCCGGCTGCTCGCCTGGTCGGCGATCGCCCAGGCCGGCTGGGTCGTGGCGCCCGTGGCGGCGCTCTCGGCCGACGGGGTGCGGGCGTCATCCGCGTACGTGCTCGTCTATGCCGGCGCCACCGTGGTGGCGTTCGCGGCGGTCGCGCTGGTGGGCGCGCCCACGCTCGACGGGTACCGGGGTCTGCTGCGGCGTGACCCGCTCGTCGGTGGGGCACTCGGGCTGGCGCTGCTGGTGCTCGCCGGCCTCCCCCCGGGAGTCGTCGGGCTGGTCGCCAAGGTGGTCGCGCTGCGTCCGGTGGTGGCGGAGGGAGTGTGGGTGCTCGCTGCGGTGGCGGTCGTTGCGGTGGTCGTCGGGCTCACGGTGTACTTGCGCTGGTTCGCGCTGCTGCTCGCCGAGCCGGTGCCCGAGGCGCCCGAGATGCCGCCGCGCGGCATCCGAGCCCGATGGGCCACGCGCACCGTGTTGTTCACCGGTGCCGCCGCGCTGGCGGTGCTGAGCCTCTGGCCGCAGGGTCTGCTCGGCCTGCTCGGCTGACCTCGACGCGGCCCGACCGGACGGGAACGCGCGAGGGCACGGTCGGCGTTTCCCAGGCATGAACCGGCACCACAACGGCCTCAAGACCGCTGCCCTCTTCGGTGGCCTCTGGGCCATCCTCCTCGCCATCGGCTGGATGCTGGCTCGGGCAGTGAACGCTCCGGCGATCATCCTTGTGTTCGGCCTGCTCGGTACGGGGATGACCTTCTACAGCTAC
>JBOFBK010000301.1:0-5383 GCA_051645525.1 Dermatophilaceae bacterium
TCGCCCACCGGCACGTAGGCGGCGTCGTACATGAGGATGTCGGCGGCCTGGAGCACCGGGTACGTGAACAGGCCGACGTTGGCGTTCTGGCCGCGGGCGGTCTTGTCCTTGAACTGCGTCATCCGGTTCATCTCGCCCACCGCGGTCTGGCAGGCGAGCACCCAGGCCAGCTCCGGATGGCGCACCACGTGGCTCTGGCAGAACACCGCCGATCGGCTCGGGTCGACCCCGGCCGCGATGTACTGGGCCGCCGTGATGCGGGTGCGCCGCCGGATCACCTCGGGGTCGGTGGGCACGGTGAGGGCGTGCAGGTCGGCGACGAAGTAGTAGGCGTCGAAGTCGCGTTGCAGGGCCACCCAGTTCACCAGCGCACCGAGGTAGTTGCCGAGGTGCAGCGAGTCGCTGGTCGGCTGCATCCCGGAGAGGATGCGCGGGCGGGCGTCGGTGGCGGGAGGACCGTCGGGCATGCGCGTCATTCTGGCAGGGGACGCACTCCTAGACTTCGCGGCATGTCCCGAGCCGGCGCCATCCGAACCGGTGCCATCCACCGCGAGGTGTTCGGCGCCGAGCCGGCCGGGGTCTGGTCGGCGCCGGGGCGGGTCAACCTCATCGGCGAGCACACCGACTACAACGGCGGGCTCGTGCTGCCGATCGCGCTGCCCCAGCGCACCTCCGCCGCCGCGATGGCTCGCGACGACCAGGTGCTGCGGGTGCACTCCGCGCAGGCCGGTGAGACGGTGTCGGTCGACCTGTCGGAGGTCGGGCCGGGCCGGCCCGGCGGGTGGGCCGCCTACGTGGCCGGCGTGCTGTGGGCGTTGCGCGAGAACGGTCTCGACGTCCGTGGCCTCGATGTCACGATCGACGGCGCGGTGCCACTCGGGGCCGGCCTGTCGAGCTCGGCGGCGCTGGAGTGCGCCGTCGGAGCGGCGGCCGGCGACCTGTTCGGGCTGGGCCTGCTGGATGACGATGCCGGTCGCGCGCGGCTGGCCGCGGCCTGCGTGCGCGCCGAGAACGAGGTGGCGGGCGCCCCCACGGGCGGCATGGACCAGGCCGCGTCGCTGCGCTGCCGCGAGGGTCACGCTCTCCTGCTCGACTGTCGCAGCGGCGCCGTCGAGCACGCGCCGTTCGACCTCGCCGCGCACGGCCTGGTGCTGCTGGTCACCGACACCCGGGCGGCCCACGCGCTCGGCGACGGCCAGTACGGGTCACGTCGCGCGGCGTGCGAGCGCGCGACCGCGCTGCTCGAGGTGGCCTCGCTGCGTGAGGTGTCGGTCGACGGGCTCGACGCCGCGCTCGGCCGGCTCGACGACGAGGAGCTGGTGCGCCGCACCCGGCACGTCGTCACCGAGATCGCGCGGGTCACCCAGGCCGTAGCGGCCCTGCGCGCCGGCGACCTGCCCGGTCTGGGCCGGCTCTTCGACGCGTCGCACACCTCACTGCGCGACGACTTCGAGGTCAGCTGTGCCGAGCTCGACGTGTCGGTCGACGCGGCCCGCGCGGCCGGTGCGCTCGGTGCCCGGATGACGGGCGGCGGCTTCGGCGGCTCGTCGATCGCGCTGGTGCCGGAAGCGTCGGTCGAGGAGGTGAGCGCCGTCATCCGCGACGCCTTCGCCGAGCACGGGTTCGGCGAGCCGGTGAGCTTCGCCGTCACCGCCGGCCCACCCGCCCGCCGCGACGCCTGATGTCGGCTGTCGGGTCATCCGCCGGCCGCGACGCCTGATGTCGGCTGTCGGGTCATCCGCCGGCCGCAATGCCGCCTAGGGCTCGGCTATCAAGGGGTGACCGGCCGCCCGGCGCGCTCCTGCTCGATGCCCGCGACGATCTCGCGCGCCTCGACTCTGAGGTCGGGGAGCCGGCCGAGTGGCGCCGGGTCATCGGCGTGACGCGAGATGTCGGACAGCTCTCGCACCGCAGTCACCCCGACCGGCGTAGCATCGCGCTCGGCAAGTTGCCGGAGGCGGCGCACGATGTCGTCGGGCACGATTCTCAGGTAGAGCGTCCTGACGTTCACGCGCCTGACCACAGCGACTCGAGGTACCCGTTCGGCCCCATCGGGATCAGATCGAACCCGAGCAGTCCGGCCTTCGCCAATGGGAACTCGGCCAGGGCAGCGGCCGCGTCGTCCACCGACGCCACCTCGAGGACGAACACCGGGCCCGGCTGGTCGGAGCGCCACCACTGCTGCTCGATGACGCCGTCGACGTAGAGCCGCCACAGTGCGCCGGCCTCCTCCCGTCGGATTTCGGGGTCCTGACTCTTGGCGAGGACCGCCGGGTCCGTGGTGAGAATCGTCGACACTGCGAGTACCTTCATCCCTGCGCTCCTGTATGTCGGTCGTCAACTGCCTCCGACACCATAGACCGGGCGAGGGCACCGGCCCTGGCCGTGTCAGGCCGTGTCAGCCCGAGGCGGGCTGGTGGCCGGCGGTGCTGTCGATGTGCTCGGGGACCTCGCCGGCGTAGTCGCCGGTGGTGACGGTGCCGGTGGGCTCGACGATCACGATCGTGGCGCCGTCCGGCGAGACCGGTCGATGCAGCCGCGCCTTCGGCACGACGAAGACGTCGCCGCGGCCGAGGGCCACCGAGTGCTCGGTGCCGTCGTCCTCGCGGATACCGATGTCGAGGTGGCCGTCGAGCACGAGGAACAGTTCCTCGGTGTCGGGGTGGCGGTGCCAGACGTACTCGCCGCGCACTTTGGTGACGCGCAGGTCGTAGTCGTTGACCTGGGCGAGGATTCGTGGGCTCCAGAGGTCGTCGAACGAGGCGAGGGTGCGGTCGAGGTTGGCCGGGGTCGTGGGGCGGATGTCGTCCATGTGGTCGAGGATGACGGACCGCGCGGCAGGACGGCGAGTGGTAGGAATAGCGCATGTCGAAAGGATTCTCTCGACGGTCGGCGGGTCGCCACCGGGTGGCCCTGGTCGTCAACGACGGGTCCAACCCGTTCGAGCTCAACGTCGCCGTAGAGGTCTTCGGCATCACCCGGCCCGAGCTGGACCTGCCGTGGTACGAGCTGTTGGTGTGCGCACCCACACCAGCGGTGACGATGCGGGAGGGCCTGTACGAGCTGCGCTGCGCGGGCACACTCGCCGACGTCGCGCGGGCAGACACCGTCATCGCCCCGAACCGCCCGGACACCGACACCCCGCTCGACCCGCGGGTGCTGGACGCCCTGCGCGCGGCTGCCGCCCGTGGAGCCCGGATGGTGAGCTTCTGCACCGGTGCGTTCGCACTCGCCGAGGCCGGGCTGCTCGACGGGCGTCCGGCGACGACGCACTGGATGTGGACCGAGCGGTTCCGCCGTCGTCATCCCGCCGTCGACCTGCGGCCCGGGGTGCTGTTCGTCGACGACGGCGACCGCCTGACCGCCGCGGGCAGCGCCGCGGCACTCGACCTGTGCCTGCACCTCGTGCGCACCGACCACGGCGCAGCCGTCGCGCGTCGGGTCAGCGAACGCCTGGTGTTCCCCGGGCACCGCGACGGAGGCCAGCAGCAGTTCATCGCCACCACGACGCCGAACGACCCTCCCGCACTGGGCCGCACGCTCGACTGGGCGCGCGAGCGGCTGGCCGAGCGGCTCACCGTCGAGGAGCTGGCCGGTCACGCCGGGATGGCGGTGAGCACGTTCCACCGCCGGTTCCTCGAGGAGACCGGCACCACGCCGATGCGGTGGCTGGCGCTGCAACGGCTCGACCGCGCCCGGGACCTGCTCGAGTCCAGTGACCTCGGCGTCGAAGGCGTCGCGGCGCGGGTCGGGCTCGGGACCGCCACCAACTTCCGCGCCCACTTCCGCCGGCACGTCGGCCTCACCCCCACCGCCTACCGCCGCTCGCGGACACCCGACCCGGCATCATCCCGCTGACCGTCGACCGGCTGGACGGCACAGCGACCTGTCCGTCACGATCCGTACTCGACGAGCACCGGGGCGTGGTCGCTCCACCGCTCGGCGTAGCTCGCGGCCCGTCCGACCCACGCCCGCACCGCGCGCGCGGCGAGCGGCGCGGTGGCCAGCTGGTAGTCGATCCGCCACCCGGCGTCGGTGTCGAACGCCTTTCCCCGCCACGACCACCAGGTGTACGGCCCCGGGCCCGGGCCGGACAGCGAACGGTGCACGTCGACCATGCCGTGCTCGGCCGCCCACCGGTCGAGGTGCGCCTGCTCCGAGGGCAGAAAGCCGGCCTTGCCGCGGTTGCCCTTCCAGTTCTTGAGGTCCTCGGCGCGGTGCGCCACGTTGAGGTCGCCGGTGAGCACCGCCATCCGGCCGTCGTCGGCCCACGCCGCGACACGCTCGCCGATCGCGGCGAGGAAACGCTCCTTCTCGAGCTGTCGCGGCGTGCCGGCCTCGCCGGTGTGCACATAGGCCGAGGCCACCGTGACCACCCCGCCATCCACCTCGAGATCGACTTCCACCCACCGGCCCTGACCCGCGAACTCCGCCGCCTCGTCGCCGAGCTCGCGCCGCACCCCGACCACCGGATGCCGCGACAGCACCGCCACCCCGGCCCGCCCGGCGGCGGCACTCGGCTCGTCGACGACCTCCCAGGACGCGAAACCGCTGTCGCCGAGCGCGTTCCGCAGCTGGTCGGATGACGCCCGCACCTCCTGCAGCGTCACCACGTCGGCGCCGCACGCGTCGAGCCAGGTGACGCCTCCCCGTCGCAGGGCGGCCCGGATGCCGTTGACGTTGGCGGTGGCGAGGAGCACCGGCACATCCTGCCCCGCTACCGTCGACATCCGGAGTCCGATACCGTTTCTCTTGATATCAAGAGATCCATGACATCGGCCGCCATCGAGAACCACGACGACCCCAGGAGCGACGACGCAACCATGGCCACGATCATCTACACGCTCACCGACGAGGCCCCGATGCTGGCCACCTACTCCTTCCTCCCGGTGGTGCAGGCCTTCGCGCGCTCGGCGGGAGTGGATGTCGAGACGCGCGACCTCTCGCTCGGCGGCCGGATCCTCGCCCAGTTCCCGGAGCGGCTCACCGAGGAGCAGCGGGTCGGCGACGCGCTGACCGAGCTCGGCGAGCTGGCGACCACGCCGGAGGCCAACATCATCAAACTGCCGAACATCAGCGCCTCGGTGCCGCAGCTGGGGGCCGCGGTCGAGGAGCTGCAGTCGCAGGGATACGGCATCCCCGACTACCCCGACGACCCGCGCACCGACGAGGAGCGCGACATCCGCACCCGCTACGACAAGGTCAAGGGCAGTGCTGTCAACCCTGTTCTGCGCGAAGGGAACTCCGACCGTCGCGCGCCTGCCGCGGTCAAGAACTACGCGCGTAAGCACCCGCACTCGATGGGCGCCTGGAGCCCCGACAGCGCAACCTCCGTCGCGACGATGGGCAAGGACGACTTCCGGTCCAACGAGCAGTCCGTCGT
>JBOFBK010000302.1:0-1083 GCA_051645525.1 Dermatophilaceae bacterium
CACGGCATCCACGCCCACACCCGGCTGCACCGGCACCAGCACGACCGTCGCGGCAGCCGAGCGGTGACCGTGCTGCTCACCACCGCACTGGCGCTGCTCCTCCTCGCCATCACAGGTGGCTGCACCACCGAAGACCACACCCCGACCGGGCTCCCCCCGACCACCGACACCGGAGCGACCATGAAAGCCCGCGCCGAGCTGATGAGCCGGCCCTCCTTCGAACAAGCCGAGAAGACCTACCTGAACCTCCTCACCCGGGTCCGCGCCGTCATCGACCAACGCGCACCACACTTGCAATGGGCCCAACCCGCACCCAGCCGAGCCGATCTCGGCACCTGTGGTGCGCCGTTCGAAATGATCCTAGACGCCGAAACCGGCATCTACGACGCCGGTGGCAGAGGCGCCACCGGCGCGATCGACGACGCCACCTGGCCCGGCCTCCTCGACGCCATTCGAGCCGTCGCAAAGGAGGACGGCTTCACCCGTCTCGTCGTCATCCGAGACAGTCCCGGCGCCCACAACATCGAGCTCGGCGACCCTCGTACCGGCGCACGGATCACCATCGGAACCGAAGTCGGAACGTCCCTCGCCCTCTACGGAGCGTGCTTCCTCCCCGACGCCGCCCGCCAGTCCCACACCCCCACCTGAGGCCAGCCAGCCGACTAACCAGGCAGGTGGCACCAGTGCGCCGACGCCGCCACCTCCTCACCCCGGCAGCACCGCCTCACCATCGTCCAGGAGGAGTCAGTCATGTCCGTTGCCGCTGAACAGACCGACGGTCAGGACGTGGCGGCGTTCCTGCGTGGAGTGAACGCCTCCTGCGTGACCGACCCGACCTTGACCGTGCTCGGTCACTCCGACGGCTCGACCACACCGAGTACGGGCTCCAGCCGCACAGGTCACCCGCTGGCAGGAAGGGTCAGCGAGACCACGCACCCTCGGCCGCCGGGCCGGTTCGTCACGGACGCGGCACCACCGTGCGTGGTCGCCACGTCCCGGGTGATGGTGAGGCCCAGGCCGCTCCCGGTGCCGGCCCGGGCGACATCCCCGCGGAAGCCCGGCTCGAACACCTGCGGCAGGTCG
>JBOFBK010000303.1:0-2057 GCA_051645525.1 Dermatophilaceae bacterium
GCGGCCATCCTGCTCGTCCTCCCCGCCGTCATCGCCCTCGTCGCCGAGAACGCCGGGCACGTCAAGGCGGTCGGCGAGATGACCGGCCACGACCTCGACCCGGTCATGGGCCGGGCCATCGCCGCCGACGGCGTCGGCACGGCACTCGCGTCATCCGTCGGTGGATCGCCGACCACGACCTACGCCGAGAACATCGGCGTCATGGCCGCGACCCGCGTCTACTCGACGGCCGCCTACTACGTGGCCGCCGCGGTCGCCGTGGTCTTCGGCCTCTCCCCGAAGTTCGGCGCGCTCGTGGCCTCGGTGCCCGGCGCGGTGCTCGGCGGCATCACCGTCGTGCTCTACGGGATGATCGGCCTGCTCGGCGCGAAGATCTGGAAGGAGAACGGGGTCGACTTCGGCAACCCGGTCAACCTCGTGCCCGTCTCGGCCGGCATCATCATCGGCATCGGCAACGTCGACCTCGACATCACCGACGACTTCAGCCTCGGCGGCATCGCGCTCGG
This sequence comes from Dermatophilaceae bacterium, assembly GCA_051645525.1. GTDB lineage: Bacteria > Actinomycetota > Actinomycetes > Actinomycetales > Dermatophilaceae > JBOFLG01. The sequence goes on from JBOFBK010000303.1 coordinate 507, forward strand.
CACCATCGTCACCATCGCCGGCTGGCACCTCGCCCGCGTGCTCGCGCCCGCCGAGGTGCGGGCGAGCGCCGAGGGCGCGATGATCGCGGCCGGCGACCGGGTCTACGGCGACGAGGACGGCATCGACGACCTGCAGCAACAGGCCGACCAGCCCCGCCCCGACACGAAGCCGCGCGACCGCGACTCCTGACCTTCCGCGACGACGCGCCACCCGAGACGTCCCGGGTGGCGCGTCGTCATCCTTCCGCACGACCTTCGCGATCAGGCAGGATCGAGCAGGTGAAACCCGCACCGTTCACGTACCACGCCCCGCGCACCACGGCCGAGGCGCTCGAGCGGCTCGCTCAGGTGGGCGCCGACGGCAAGGTGCTCGCCGGGGGCCAGAGCCTGGTGCCGCTGCTCAGCATGCGCCTCGCCGCGCCGGGGCACCTCGTCGACATCGGCGGCGTCGACGGGCTGGACACGATCGGCGTCGACGAGCAGTGGGTCCGGGTGGGCGCCCTGGTGCGGCACGCGGGCCTGGAGCGCAGCACGGCCGCGGATGCCGCACTGCCGCTTCTCCGGCAGGCCGTGCGGCATGTGGCCCACCCCGCGATCCGGAGCCGCGGCACCACGGTCGGCTCGATCGTGCACGCCGACCCGGCCGGCGAGATGCCCGCCGTGCTCACCCTCACGGGCGGTGTGGTCGAGGTGGCCAGCACCCGGGGCATCCGGGAGGTCACGTCGTCCGCGTTCTTCCTCGGTGCGCTCGAGACGTCGCTGGCACCTGACGAGCTCGTGGTCGCGGTCCGCTTCGGGCGCCTCCCGCCCGGCACCCGCACCGCCTTCACCGAGTTCTCGCGCCGGTCGGGCGACTACGCACTGGCCGGTGTGGCGGTGTCCGTGCAGGCGGATGACGACGGCGTCGTCACCGAGGCGCGCGCGTCGTTCGTCTCGGTCACCCCGGTGCCGACCGTGCTCGACCTGTCGTCGGCGACGGCCGGGATGGCGCCCGGTGGGCCGGTACCCGCTGCGGTCGCGGATGCGGTCGCCGACGCGGTGCGGGAGCTGGTCGAGCCCGAGTCCGACATCCACGCGAGCGCCGAGTACCGGCGGATGCTGGCCGCCGAGCTGACCTGCCGGGCGCTGCGCGAGGCCACGGCATCCGGCCCGGAGCCTGCGGCCGTGCAGGGGGCGGCATGACCACCGCATCCGACGCCACCGGTGTCCCGGAGGAGCTGCACGAGGTGACGCTGACCGTCAACGGCGTGGTGCGTACCGCGTCGGTGCCGGCACGGCGGCTGCTGAGCGACGTCATCCGGCACGACCTGCGGCTCACCGGCACTCACGTCGGGTGCGAGCACGGGGTCTGCGGCGCGTGCACCGTGCTGCTCGACGGCGAGCCGGTGCGCGCCTGCCTGGTGTTCGCGGTCTCGGTGCGCGGGCGCTCGGTGACCACGGTCGAGGGCATCGGTGACGACCCCGAGCGGATGAGCCCGGTGCAGCAGGCGTTCGCCGAGTGTCACGGGCTGCAGTGCGGCTTCTGCACACCGGGTTTCGTCACGACGATCA
>JBOFBK010000304.1:0-4394 GCA_051645525.1 Dermatophilaceae bacterium
TCGGCGGGAGTGTCGCGAGCGGTGAGCAGGTCGAGGCTCGCGCACGCGACGGCGCAGGCCAGTGGGTTGCCCATGAACGTCGGGCCGTGCATGAGCGCGCCCGCTTCGCCGCCGCTCACGCCGAGCGCGACCTCGCGCGTGCAGAGCATCGCCGCGAGCGAGAGGTACCCGCCGGTGAGCGCCTTGCCCACACAGAGGATGTCCGGCACCAGCCGGTCGGCCAGATCCGGGACCGGCTGGTTGAGCGGGGCCGGCCGGCCGGGTGAGTCCGGGAGCATCCGACCGGTCGAACTACCCGACCGGTCGGCGTCATGGGTAGGTGCGCCCGCCATCGGATGCTGCGACGCCCACAGCGGGCCGGTGCGGTGGAACCCGGTCGCGATCTCGTCGTGGATGACGAGCGCGCCCACCTCGCGGGCCAGGTCGTGCAGCACCGCGACCGCAGCCGGCGGGTAGACGTGCATGCCGCCCGCACCCTGGAGCACGGGCTCCAGGATGACGGCAGCGATCGAGTCGGCGTGCGCCACAGCGAGTTCGCGCGTCTCGCGGGCCCAGGAGTCGAACGCGGCGTCCCCGGGGCCCGCGTCGAGCCCGGCCGGGGGGCGTGGCGCGAACACGTGCTCGGGCAGGATGCCGCGGAACAGCCGGTGCATGCCGTTCACCGGGTCGGTCACGGACATCGGCGAGAACGTGTCGCCGTGGTAGCCGCCTCGGATGGTCAGGAACCGGGTGCGGCCCCGGTGCCCGGCCGCGAGCTGCCACTGCAGCGCGGCCTTCATCGCCACCTCCACCGACACCGACCCGGAGTCGGCGAGGAAGACGTGCGTCAGGGGCGCGGGCGTCATCCGCACCAGCCGTTCGGCGAGCCCCACGGCCGGCGCGTGGGTGAGCCCGCCGAACATCACGTGCGACATCCGGGCGAGCTGGTCGTGGACGGCGGCGTCGAGCTCGGGCACCCGGTAGCCGTGGATGGCGCACCACCACGACGACATCGCGTCGACGACCTCGCGGTGGCTGCCGTCGCGGTCGCGGAGCCGGAGCCGCACACCCGCCGCCGACTCCACCAGGTACGGGTCACCGGGCGTCAGCGCCGACGAGTACGGGTGCCAGACGTGCTCGCGGTCGAACGCGAGCAGCGCGTCCGCCCCCGCGACGCGTGAGGCTCGCGAGTCGTCCGGCGGGGGCGAGGAGGGAGGCGACGGGGCGGGAACGGACATCGCCACTCATTGTGCCCGTGCACCCTCTCGGGCTCGGCCCGCGGTCGGCGACGTGCCTCGTGCGCAGCTCCACCGACAGCGCGGCTGCACGACCGGGGCTATGGCGCCGGTTTCGTGCAGTGTGGTCAGGCGGCGTCGCGCTTCTCGCGGGCGGCGTCGGCGAGGCGGATGACGAGCGCCCGAATCTCGGCCTCGCGCTCGGCGTCGGCGATCCGGCCGTCCGCGAACGCCTCGTACGCCGACCCGATGCCGACGGTGTCGTCGATGACGTCGGCGCCGGCCACCCGGAGCACCTTGACGGCATCGTCGCGCGCCCACTGGGCGCCCCTGGGCGACCCGCTCGCCGCGACCACCGCGGCCGGTACACCGGCGATGGGTGCGGCGCCCCGGGGCCGGGACGCCCAGTCGACCGCGTTCTTCGCGGCGCTCGACATGGAGCCGTTGTACTCGGGGGTGACCAGCAGGATGCCGTCGGCGCCGGCAACCGCCTCGCGCAGGTCGCGCACGCTGTCGGGCAGGTGGTCGTCGTGGTCGAGGTCCGCGGAGTAGTGCGGCACGTCGGCCAGCCGCTCGAAGACGGTGGCCTCGACACCGGCCGGCAGATGGGCGATCGCCGCCTCGGCAAGCTGACGGTTGGTGGATGCAGCACGAAGGCTGCCGAGCAGGACGAGAACGTTCACGAGAGGCTCCTGAGAATCTAGGCGGGCGGGGGTCCAGGCGGGCGTCGTTGGTTGATGAACTGTCAACTACCGAAGCACATTCCCCCAGGCGCTCGGTGCGCCGTGCCGCTCCCGGGCGCTGTTGCGACAGACGGTCCGCATCCTTGACGCACTCCTGTGACGCCGGATACGGCGCCGAAACCGGGGCGACCCACGCCCACTTTGGCGTCGTCGCCGGCGTCACCACGTCACGAGGCCCCGGACGAAAGACACGTTCGCGACACGCCCGAGCTCGGCCTCAGCGCCAGGTGGCCTGCTCGAGCGTGCCGTGCCGCGAACAGGTGGCGGTCCAGGCACCCGGGGTGACCTGCACCGTCATCCGACGCCGGCAGTGCGCGCAGTAGCGCGGTGGCTCGAGCTCGGCCCGCGCCGCGCACCGCCCGTGGTCGACGCTGACGGCGCTATCGGTGTCGCTGACGGTGTCACCCGCGAGCGGTTCGCCGCACTGGCCGCACCATCTGCCCGGCGAGCCGGGCCGCCCCACCGGCGCCGCGTCATCCGGCGCGTCGTCCAGCGAGCGCATCGCTCAGATGGTCTCGCCGAGGGCGCGCACCGGCATCGACAGCTCGTCGAGCAGCGCGAGGTCCTCGCCGGGGTCGCGGCCGAGGGTGGTGAGGTAGTTGCCGACGATGACGGCGTTGATGCCGCCGAGCAGGCCGTCGCGGGTGCCGAGGTCGCCGAGGGTGAGCTCGCGGCCGCCGGCGTAGCGCAGGATGGTGCGCGGCATGGCGAGCCGGAAGGCGGCGACCGCCCGTAGCGCGTCGGGCGCCGACATCGGCTCGAGGTCGCCGAACGGCGTGCCCGGTCGCGGGTTGAGGAAGTTCAGCGGCACCTCGTGCGGGTCCAGCTCGGCCAGCTGGGCGGCCAGCTCGGCGCGCTGCTCGAGCGACTCGCCCATGCCGATGAGCCCGCCGCAGCACAGCTCCATCCCCGACTCGCGCACCATGAGGCAGGTCTCCCAGCGCTCCTCGAACGAGTGCGTGGTGACGACCTGCGGGAAGTACGACCGCCCGGCCTCGAGGTTGTGGTTGTACCGGTGCACCCCCATGTCGACGAGGTCGTCGACCTGCTCCCGGGTGAGCATGCCGAGCGACGCGGCCACCTGGATGTCGACCGCAGCCCGGATCGCGGCGACCCCCTCCCGCATCTGCCGCATCAGCTTCTCGTCGGGCCCGCGCACCGCGGCGACGATGCAGAACTCGGTGGCACCGGTCGCCGCGGTCTCCTTCGCGGCCCGCACCAGCTCGGGGATGTTCAGCCACACCGACCGCACTGGACTGGTGAACTGTCCACTCTGCGAACAGAAATGGCAGTCCTCGGGGCAGCCGCCGGTCTTCAGCGAGACGATGCCCTCGACCTCGACACTCGGGCCCTGGTACGTCATGCGCACCTCGTGGGCCAGGCCGAGCAGGTGCGGCAACGCGTCGTCGTCGGTGCGGAGCACGTCCAGCACCTGCTCCTCGGTGAGCCCGATGCCGCGGCCGAGCACCTGCTCGCGCGCGACGTCGAGGATGCCGGTGTCGGCATCGGCGCCGGTGCTGATAGCGGTGCGGGTGTTAGTGGCGGTGCTGGTGCCGTTAGCCGATGCCGTCATGCTCGTGATTCTTCCGCACCGATGGCGTGGCGCTCGTCCCGGTCCGGCAGCGCGGCAGGTGAGGCGTGCGTCATCCGCCACGATCCGGAGCATCGAAACCAAGGGTGAGGCACCCGGAATGTCGAGGTGCCTCGCCCCAGGTCTCGGCATGGGGCGGAAAAGTGAGGGACGGTCAGCTGAGGAACTGGCCGAGGCCGCCCTGGCTGCTGCTGCCGCCGCCGCTCTGGTGCCCGCCCGGGCCCACCGACTCGCTCGGCTGCACGAGCACGTAGCCCTGGCCGCCGAACGCCATCTGCAGCAGCTCACCGGTGCCGCCGCGAATCATCGAGCCGATGCCGCCGGTGTCGACGCGCACGTCCATCGAGACCCCGGAGGTCCACAGCACCACGGCCTGCGCGTCGGCGAACGTCGGCGACGCGCCGACGTCGAGCGCCACCGGCTCACCCTCGGTGGTGACCGCGACGTACCCGGTGCCGCGCAGCGAGACGTTGTAGAGGCCACCGGTCATGGCGCCACCGCGAGCCTGGATGCGGTGGATGTCCCACTGGATCGAGCTCGAGAACGCGAGCACGTTGTTGCCGTTGACCGACAGCGAGTCGTTCTCGAGGTACATCACCTGGATCTCGGACGCGAAGTCCGCGACGAACAGCTCGCCGTTGCCGGTGCAGCGCATCATCTTCACGCCCTCGCCGGTGGCCGCGGCCTTGAGCATCTTCCCGAGCCCACCGGAGCCCTTGTTCTCGAACCGCACGTCACCCTGGTAGGCGACCATCGAGCCGGTCTTGGCCCACACCTCGCCGTACTTCATGTCGATGCGCAGCATCTTCTTGTTCTGCAGCGCGAACGGGTCCTGGGACGACTTCT
>JBOFBK010000305.1:0-10824 GCA_051645525.1 Dermatophilaceae bacterium
AAGGTCTCTCTGGCCATGGCGGCTCCGGTCGTCGGGCCCACGGTGGTGGGCTGTCGGCCGGAGGTCTGACCCGGCCGCGTGTGACGCGACCTCGAACCGCCGGGCCTCGGTGACGAGACCGTCCTGACGACGGACGATGGTTGGGGCTACTCCCCTCCGTAGAAGTTATCTTCCGGCATTTCACTTCTGATGTCAACCCGCGGGCCGCTAGCATGCGCGGGTGTCGCGATCACCCGAGTGGACCTTCATGTCCAACCACGGCCACGTGCTCGTCGCCCTCGCCCGTGGCGAGTCGCAGCGGATCCGTGACCTGGCCGACGCCGTGGGGATCACCGACCGCGCGGTTCAGGACATCCTGCAGGACCTGGTCGACGCGGAGTTCGTCGTCCGCACCCGCGAGGGGCGGCGCAACAGCTATCGCGTCGTGCGCCGCTCGCGGTTCCGTCACCCACTCGAGTCTCAGCTCACCGTGGGCGCCTTTCTCGACCTCGTCGAGGGGTCCGCTCCCGTGTGAGGATGGCGCCGCCCGCCGCGCCGCCTCTCCGGCATCGGCCGGCGGGCGACGGGCGGGCGACGAGTGGGCGGCGAGTGGGCGGCGAGTGGGCGGCGAGCCGTCAGCCGGATGACGAGCTCACGGCGATGCCGGTCTCCATGTCCGGTGCGCTCGCGCGCTCGGATCGCAGCCGGCCGACGAGGCGGACCAGCTCCTCGACGACGAGCACCGACGCGGCGATGGCCAGACACAGCGCCCACTGGCCGGCGCTCAGGGCGACGGTGTCGAAGATGGCCTGACCCCAGGGGGTGTGAACGGCGGCGATCTGCAGCACGGAGACCGTGCCGAGTGCGGCCCACAGCCAGCGGTTCGTGAAGAGGTGCCGGCTGAAGACCGTCTCCCGCTCCACCCTGGCGTTGAGCACGTTGAACAGCTGGAAGAGCACGAACACCGTGAACGCCATGGTCAAGGCGATCGCCGGCGTGTAGGCCTCCCGCGCGTACAGCAGCACCCCGAGCGTGCCGGTCGCCATCATCGCGCCGACCCTGAGCATCCGGGCGAAGCGGCGCCGGGACAGGATCTGCTGGTCCGCCCGGCGTGGTGGGTCGCTCATGATGCCCCGCCGGGCCGGGTCGACACCGAGGGCCATGGCCGGCGGTCCGTCCATGATGATGTTGACCCAGAGGATCTGCACCGCCGTGAGGGGGGCGGGCAGGCCGATGAGCGAGGAGCCGATGAAGGTGAGGATGGCGCCGACGTTGGTCGACAGCTGGAACCGCACGAACTTCACGACGTTGTCGTAGATCGCCCGGCCCTCCTCGACGGCCCGCACGATCGTCGCGAAGTTGTCGTCGGTGAGGATGACGGCTCCGGCTTCCTTGGTGACCTCCGTCCCGGTGATGCCCATCGCGACGCCGATGTGCGCGCTGCGCAGGGCCGCGGCGTCGTTCACGCCGTCGCCGGTCATCGCGGCGACGTGGCCCCTCGAAGTGAGCGCCTTGACGATCGCGACCTTGTGCTCGGGCGCGACCCGGGCGAAGACGGCGATGTCGTCGACCTGTGCGGCGAGCTCCTGCTCGCTCATCCTGGCCAGCTCGGCGCCGGTGACGGCGCGGCCGGTGATGCCGAGCTCGCGGGCGATCGCGACGGCCGTGGCGACGTGGTCGCCGGTGATCATCTTCACGTCGACGCCTGCCCGGTGGCACAGGCGCACCGCATCCCGCGCCTCGGGGCGAGGGGGATCGGCGATGCCGACCAGACCGAGGAGGGTGAGGTCGTCGACCTGGCCGTGCGGGTCGTCGAGGTCCACGTCGGGCACGACCCGCGTGGCGACGGCGAGCACCCGCAGGCCCTGAGTAGCCATCCGGTCCAGCCGGTCGTCGAGGCGCGCCCGCTGCTCGGCACCCAGCGGGACCGGCGTGCCGCCGTCGAGCACCCGCGCGCAGCGGTCCAGGACGACGTCGGCGGCACCCTTGAGGTACATCCGGTGCCCACCGGACTCCGCGTGGTAAGTCGCCATGTACTTGTAGTCGGCGTCGAAGGGGATCTCCCCGCTGCGTGGCATCGTCGCACGGGCCGCGGCGACGTCGAGCCCGGTCTTGGCCGCCAGCACCACGAGGGCGCCCTCGGTCGGGTCGCCGATGATGCCGTCGCCGCTCAGCTCCGCGTCGCTGCACAGCGCGATCGCCTCGACCAGGCGCGGTGGGAGCGGCGCGCTGGCCCCGTCCGAGGAGAGCACCTCACCCTCGGGCCGGTAGCCCTGACCGCGCACGGTGAGGTCGGCGCCGTCGGTGTGCACCGCACGTACCGTCATCTCGTTCAGGGTGAGGGTCCCGGTCTTGTCGCTGCAGATCACCGTGGCGGCACCGAGGGTCTCCACCGACGCCAGCCGCTTGACGATGGCGTTGCGGCGCGCCATCCGCTGCACACCGAGGGCGAGGGTGAGCGCGAGCACGGCGGGCAGCCCCTCGGGCACGGTGGCGACGGCGAGCGCCACCGCCCGGAGCGCGATGTCGCCGAGCGACTCCCCGCGGGCCAGCGCCATCGTCACGTAGATGCTCACCGCGACGACACCGAGGACGGCGAGCCGCTTGCCGAGGGTGTCGAGCTGCACCTGGAGGGGAGTGGGCGGCTCCTCGCCGCTGGCGAGCATCTCGGCGATGGCGCCCACCGCCGTGCCCGTGCCGGTCGAGGTGACCACGGCCTCGGCGCGGCCACGGGTGAGCGCGGTGTTCATGTGCACCATCGAGGCGCGCTCGGCCAGCTGGGCGTCGGCCGGGTTCACCTCCCGCTCGCTCTTGGGCACCGGCTGGGACTCGCCGGTCAGCGCGGACTCGTCGACCTCGACCGACGCGGCCACGACCAGCTTGGCGTCGGCGGGCACCCGGTCGCCGGCCTCGAGCAGGATGACGTCGCCCGGCACCAGCTCGCGTGCCGGGATCACCTGGGTGCCGCCGTCGCGACGCACTTTGGCGTTGGGGACGAGCATCTGCTTGAGCGCCTCGAGGCTCTTCTCGGCCCGACGCTCCTGGAAGAAGCCGATGCTCGCGTTGATGAGCAGGACGACGGCGATGACGATGGTGTCCTTGAGCTCTCCGACGATGCCGGCGAGCAGGGCCGCAGCGATGAGCACCGTGATGAGGACGCTGCGGAACTGATCCAGGAACCGCAGGACCGCCGGGCGGCGCTTGCGTTCGGCGAGCTCGTTGGGCCCGTGGCGCTCGAGCCGTCGGGCCGCCTCGGTGGCGTCGAGCCCGGAGCGGAGGTCGGCGTGGAGTGCCGCTGCCACGTCGGTCGGTGACAGGGCGTGAGGAGGACGGCCGTCGAGAAGGGTCTCGGGGCCGGTGGTGGGGTCGTCCGCGCCGGTGGTGCTGGCGGCGGCGGTGCGCGGTCCGGTCGTCGTCATCGGTGGGCCTCTCCGGTGATGGGGTGTGTCGTGGTCGGGTGCGGCACGTGGGCTCGCCGGTCGTGGTCGAGGTGGTCCTCCGGGGAGCGGTCGCCGGCAGGACGGGGACCTTCGGGACGAGGTCGTCCGCGACCGGAGGCAGCGGTCATCGCCATCCCGCGTCGGACACCGAGGTGTCCTGACTCGCGGACCGCCCAGGTGGCCACCCACAGGGCGAACAGGAGGAAGAGGAGGATGTCGGGAAGGTCGGGCATGTCGACTGCCATTCGTCACCACGCTTCGGTGATCGACCCGGGTCAGGGGTCTGGTTCGAATGGTCTCTCCCGGCCCCGGCGGGCCTGGACCCCGGGCGTCGACGACGCCGAGCTGACGAGGTCCGGTTGCGGGATACTCCCCACTAACAGTGGTTAAATTATTCCGGAAATCTACTGCCTATGTCAAGCCTTCCGGTGATGGCGTTCCAGCTGGTGGGGCTTGACCCGCTTGAGCTCCTGGGGCGGGAAATCGTCCAGGAGCCTCCATCCGAGATCGAGGGTTTCCTCGAGCGAGCGTCGCCGTGATCCTTGGCCGACGTAGTCGCGCTCGAAGCGCTCGGCGAAGGCGAGGTACCTGCGGTCCTCGTCGGTCAGCCCGGCATCCCCGACGATCGACGCCAGCCGCCGCACCTCGGTGCCGCGCGCGTAGCACGCGTACAGCTGGTCGGCGAGGTTTCTGTGATCCTCGCGGGTCCGGCCCTCTCCCACACCGGAGTTCATCAGGCGGGACAGCGATGGCAGCACGTCGACGGGCGGCTGGACGCCGCGGGCCAGCACCTCGCGGGACAGCACGATCTGCCCTTCGGTGATGTATCCGGTGAGGTCGGGCACGGGGTGGGTGATGTCGCCGTCCGGCATCGTGAGGATGGAGAGCTGGGTGAGCGAGCCGCTCGAGCCGTGCACCCGGCCGGCCCGCTCGAAGAGCGAGGCGAGGTCGGTGTAGAGATACCCCGGGTAGCCGCGCCGTCCGGGCATCTCCTCCCGGGCTGCGGACACCTCGCGCAGCGCCTCGCAGTAGGCCGTGACGTCGGTGAGGATGACGAGCACGTGGCGGTGCAGCTCGAACGCCAGGTACTCGGCAAGGGTGAGGGCCACCCGCGGGGTGAGCAGCCGCTCGATGGTCGGGTCGTCCGCGAGGTTGAGCAGCAGCACGTTGCGCTCGGCCGCACCGCCGCGGCGGAACTCCTCGGCGAAGAAGTCGGCCTCGCGGCGGGTCACGCCCATGGCGGCGAAGACGACGATCACCTCGGTGTCCTCGCCGGGCACTCGCGCCTGAGTGGCAATCCGAGCGGCAAGCTCTCCGGCAGGGAGGCCGGCGGCGGTGAAGACCGGCAGCTTCTGGCCCCGGACGAGGGTGTTGAGGCCGTCGATCGCGGAGACGCCGGTCTCGATGAACTGGTCGGGATGCGCCCGCGCGACCGGGTTGAGCGGCATCCCGGCGACGGGCCGGAACGCCTCCGGCAGCGGGTCGGGCTGGCCGTCCCGGGCGCGTCCGGCTCCGTCGAGGATCCGCCCGAGGTAGTCGATGCCGACGCCGGTGACCGCGGGGCGCGACCGAGCTCGCACGGCGGCGCCGCGCACCCCGAGGCCGTCGGTGCCGCCGAGCACCTGGACCACCGCGCGACCGTCATCCACCTCGAGGACCTGGCCCTCCCGGACGCGGCCGTCGTCGCCGACGACCTCCACCAGGTCGCCGTAGGCGACCGACGACGCGGCGTCGACGACGAGCAGCGGCCCGGCCACGCGCACGACGTCGTGGTGGTCGATGGTGTACAGCGTGCCGACCGGGTCGGTCGTGCCGGCCAGGCCGGCGGTGTCGATCGTCATGCGTGCTCCTTCGGTGTCGTGATGTCGTCGGCGGGGTGAGCGTGGTCGGCGGCCAGAGCGGCCCGGATGCCGGTGACCAGCTCGGCCTCGAGAGTTGGCAGGTCGCTGCCGGTGTGCCAGCCGCGCATCGAGGCGACCCGGTCCAGCGCCGGGTCGGCGACCAGCCGGGCGACGTCGCCCCCGTCGTCGAGCGCGGCGACCATGGCCTGCTCGGCAGCAGCCACGACACGCAGCATCGCCACCTGGCGGTCCGGCGGACAGGAGGAGTCGACATCGTCGAAGGAGTCCTGCTGCAGGAAGTCCTCGCGCAGCATCCGGCCCACCCGCAAGGTGATGCGCTGCCGGGGGGCGACGGCATCGATGCCGAGCAGGGAGACGATCTCCTGGAGCGAGCCCTCCTCCTGCAGGGTCGCGACCGCCCACGCCACCAGCTCCGACCACCGGGCGTCGACGTTCTCGTCGAACCAGGTGGCGAGGCGATAGGTGGAGTAGCTCCGGTTCCAGTCGATCGCCGGGAAGTGGCGAGAGCGGGCCAGCCGGGCGTCCAGGGCCCAGAAGCACCCGGCCACCCGCAGGCTGTTCTGCGTCACCGGCTCGGAGAAGTCACCGCCGGCGGGCGAGACCGCCCCGACCACCGTGACCGAGCCCTGTCGCTCGGCGGACCCGAGGCAGGTGACCGCACCGGCGCGCTCGTAGAACGCCGCGAGCCGGGTGGCGAGATAGGCCGGGTAGCCGTCCTCGGCCGGGACCTCGCCGAGCCGACTGGCGACCTCGCGCAGTGCCTCTCCCCACCGGCTGGTCGAGTCGGCGAGCAGCACGGCGTCGTAGCCCTGGTCGCGGAAGTACTCCGCGATCGTCATCCCGACGTAAATGCTCGACTCGCGCGCCGCCACCGGCATGTTCGAGGTATTGGCGACAAGCACGGTGCGCTCCATCAGCGGCCCGCCGGTGCGGGGGTCGACCAGGCGCGGGAAGTCCTCCAGCACCTCGGTGAGCTCGTTGCCGCGCTCGCCGCAGCCGATGTAGACGACGACATCCGCGGCCGCGTGCTTGGCGACCGACTGCTCGAGCACCGTCTTGCCGGTGCCGAAGCCACCCGGCACGATGCCGGTACCGCCGCGTGCCACCGGGAAGAGCGCGTCGAGGACGCGCTGCCCGGTGAGCAGCGGCGTGGTGAGGGGGAGCTGCCCCCGGATCGGTCGCGGCGTGCGCACCGGCCAGTGCTGCAGCATGGTGACGTCGGTGCCGTCCACCCGGACGACCGGGTCCGTCACCGTCGCCTCGCCGTCGACGACGTGCTCGACCACTCCGCTCACTCCGGGTGGCACGAGGATCCGGTGCCGGAACCGCTCGGTCTCCATCACGTGGCCGACCTCGTCGCCGGGGGCGACCTCGTCGCCCACCTCGACCGCCGGGTGGAAGCGCCACCGCCGGGTGCGGTCGAGGCGGTCCGGGTCGGTGCCGCGGGGGATGTAGACCCCGTGCTCGTCGCGGATGACGCCGAGCGGGCGTTGGGTGCCGTCGACCACCGCCCCGAGCAGGCCCGGTCCGAGCTCGACCGACAGCGGGGCGCCGGTGCTCTCGACGGGTGCGTCGACGCGTAGCCCGGAGGTGTCCTCGAAGACCTGGACCGTCGCCAGGTCGCCGTCGACCCGGATGACCTCGCCGGACACCCGGTCCTCGCCGACCCGGACCAGGTCGAGCAGGCGGGCACCGGCCAGGCCGCGAACCTCGACGAGTGGCCCGCTGACGCGGGCGACCCGGCCGGTGGCGGCATCCGGCGTCGTACGCTCGGTGGCCGGTACGGGCCCCGTGGGTGCGGTGACGGTCACGATGGTCCTCCTTCTGGGGTGAAGCTGATCTCGTAGCCGACGGCCCGCGCGAGGAGGCGGTGCAGGGCGCTCTCATGGTCGAGCTCGCCGTCGTCGTCGGGGGGCAGGGTGACGACGAGCACGTCGGTGCTCGCCGACCAGGCGTCGCGTGCCGCGAGGGGGAGGCGGGCCCACACCTGCGCGTGGACCAGCGTGACGACCGAGCCCCGGGCGGCCTCCTCGACAGCCACGACGACGTCGTCGTCGGGACCGGCGGTGCGTACGGCCGCGCCGCCGAGGGCGAAGCCGGCGGCCACCTCGGGTGGGGCGACCACCACGACATCGGTGCTCGTGCGGATGCCGGTGCTCGTGCGGATGTCGGTGCTCACGCGGCCGCGCTCCCGTGCGAGTCGGCCTGGCGCAATGCGGCCTCCACGTGCAGCACGTAGGCGACGAGCACCTCGGCGGTGAAGGGGTCGCCCTGTCGCAGCCAGCGGCGCCGTGGGACCTCGCCGGCATCCCTGAGCTCGCGCTCGAGCACGGCAGGGTCTCGGTGGGTGGGCCAGCGGTCGATCGCCGGTCGCCACCGGTGACGCGCCTGGCTCACCGGCGCCCACGAGTCCGTGGCTGCGGCGGCGAGGGCCGCGTCGTCGACCAGCCCCCGGGGCAGCAGGGCCACCTGCGACGGTGTGGTGCCGTCCGCGACGGCGACGACGTTGCGCCGGTCGCGCTCCTCCTCGAGCAGGTCCAGGACCGGCCGGGCGTCCCGGCCGCCGCCCAGGTCGGCCTTCCACGCCGCGTGCGTCGCCGACGCGATGTCCACCTCCAGCTCGGGGACGTCACCGTGCAGCTCGAAGCGCTCCCAGGCGGCTCCGAGGCCGCTCGCGACTGCCGGGTGGGGTAGCCCGTGACGGGCCAACCGTCCGATCGCCGCCGAGCCGTCGCCGGCCCGGGCGATGTCGGCCGCCCGGTCCGCGGTGACCAGGCCGACGGCCCGGACCGCGTCGAGGCGGCTCGCAGGGTCGGCACCACTGACCGCTCCGCGCAGCAGGGCGAGGCAGTCGGCGAGGTCGTGTCGGCCGATCAGGGCCAGCGCCGCGGCGCGACCCTTACCGACGTACGCGCCCGGCACGGCGCGCAACGTGGAGCGGATCGCATCCTCGGTCTCGGACCGGGTCGGGCGGCGCAGCTCGGACAGCGCGGGCGTGCGAGCCCGCATCCTGGTGTTGCCGCTGACGAAGTCGGTCATGCCTGGACCCACCGCCTCGCCAGGGCCGGCGCCAGTGAGGGCCAGGCGTTGGCCAGCCGGGTCGGCGCGGTGTTGTCGAGCACCCGGCCCCGGTCGTCGGCGACGATGGCCCCGATGGTCTCGAGGTCGCCGGTGACCTCGAGCCGAGGGTGGGCGCGGGACACCTCGGCGAGGCGGTCCGGGGACACCCGGCAGCGGGTGGCCCGGGGCACGGCATCCAGTGCCTCGGCGAGGAGCCGCTCGGTGGCTCGCACCCCGGCCGGGGTCCCGACCAGCTCGCGGAGGGTCTGCTCGGCATCCGCCCGAACGGCCGCGAGCTCGCCTTCCCGGTCGGCCCGAGCGCGTGCGACGGCTCGCGCCCGGGCCGCGGCCAGCACCAGCCGTGCCTCCTCCTCGACCTGCGCCCTGGCCTCGTCGATCCGGGCGCGTCGTTCGGCGGCGGCCGCCTCGCGCGCGTCCTCGACGACGCGGCGAGCCCGCTGCTCGTCGGCGGCGACGACCTCGGCGAGCTCCGCCTCGGCGTCGCGCTCCATGGTGCGGAGCAGGTCCTCCAACCCCATGGTCAACCGCCCAGCAGCAGCACGATCATCGCCGCCACGGCGAACCCGAGGATGACGAGCGTCTCGGGGATCGCCACGAGCAGGATGGCGCGGCCGGCGAGCTCGGGCTTCTCGGCGATGGCGCCCATGGCCGCCGCCCCGATCTTCGCCTGGGCGTACGCGGTGGCGAGGGCGGCCAGGCCGACGGCGAGACCGGCACCGAGTGCGATGAGTCCGAGTTCCATGGGTGTCACCTTTCGTTGACGGCGCCCTCGGCGAGGACGCGGGTGTCGTGCCCCGGCCGGGAGTCGGCCGGAGCGTGGGAGGAGAGGGCGACCGGGGTCGCCTCCGCGGCCAGGGCCCCGTGGGCCCCGAGCGGCCGGAACGCCCGGCCGCCGCCGTCGTGGAACTTGGAGAAGAACTCGACGTAGTGCAGCCGCAGGGCCTGGACCGTGGGGCTGAACGCCGCCAGGCCGAGGTTGAGGGTGTGGAAGAACACCGCGACGACGATGCCGAGCACGAGCGGTGCCTGCACGGCCAGCTCGTTGGCGACGTTGGCGAGGTACACCGAGGCCAGGCCGACCGCGGCCAGCCGCAGGTAGGACAGGATGTTGCCGATGGTGCCGATCAGCTCCAGCGGCCCGAGCAGGGGGCCGAGCGCGCCGTGCGACGCACTCGCGAGCACGAGCCCGGCGAGCATCATCGTGAACCACAGGGGGAGCAGCGCGGGCGGGGTCAGCCCGGCGATGTCCGCGACGAGGCCGGCGAGGCCGAGCAGCACGACGAGCGTGCCGGTCAGCTCGGCGACCTTGTGCCGGTTGCGACGACGCACCGCGGTCCACAGCCCGAGCGCGAGCCCGAGGAGCACGTGCGCGAAGCCGAGGGCGACGGCGAAGAGCAGCAACGGCTCCAGGGCCGCAGGGCCACCCCGGTAGAACCACAGCGCGGGCATCCCGAGCATGTACCCGAGGCTCCCGAACAGCTCGCCGAACAGGATGCCGAAGACCACCGACCAGGCCCCGCCGACGGCCAGCACCCGGCCGGCGTCGTGCTTGACGCTGTCCGTGGCCGCACCGCGGCGCAGCCACAGGCCGATGGCGAGCAGCAGCACCCCGTAGCCGATGTCGCCGACCATCACCCCGAAGAGGAAGGGCAGGGTCAGCGCCATCAGCCCGGTGGGGTCGATGCCGCCTGGGGATGGCCAGGAGAGGAAGCCGACGAGCCGCTGGTAGGTGCTGCGGGCCGGACGGTTGCGCAGGTGCACGGGCTGCTGGCCGACGACCTCGCGCCGCCGAGGCTCGGCGACGACCACACCGCCCAGGCCGTCGGTGTCGAGGTGGCCGACGAGCCGGTCGCGCAGGCGGGTGGGTACCCAGACGCGCAGCAGGAAGGTGCGCTCGGTCAGCCGCGCGGCGGCCTGGGCTCGGTGCTGCTCCTGCTGGACCAACAGCCAGGCCCGCAGGGACAGCAGCCCGGGAAGGACCCGCGCGGTCTCGTCGGCGAGCTCGTCGTCGGCTTCACGGTGTCGTTGCCGCAGATCGTCCAGACGGTCGCGCATCCGAGCCACGGTGGTGCTCAGCGAGAGGTGCTCGTAGGCCGCGGGCACGTCGACGCGGGCGATGCGGTCGCTGCCCATGAGGTTCTCCACCTCGGCGAGGTCCTCGCGCCGGACGACGACGAGACAGCAGCGAGAGGCCCCGACGAGGGTCTGCTCGAGGAGGAAGTGGTCGCCGAGCTCGGCCGTCAGCTGCTCGCGCAAGAGCTCGCTGACCTGACCGGAAGGGTCGTCGAGGACGACCGCGACCATGGCCAGCCCGATCGTCTCCAGCTCGGCGTCGGTCATGCCCGCCAGCTCGGGCACCAGGCCCTCGAGCCGGCTCAGCACGTCGACGTAGTGCTCGCGGCTCTCGCGCTCGGACTCCAGGCGCTCGACGGTCGCCCGGAGCGCGCCGATCCGCTGCTCCG